>NZ_JBSFIA010000019.1:0-152781 GCF_053597355.1 Streptomyces sp. NPDC001443 | reverse complement strand
CGCGGTGACCGTCCGGCGTTCCGTCGTGACGATCGCGGTGATTTCCGCCGTGACGACCGCCGTGACGACCGGCGGGATGACCGCCGGGATGACCGGCGTGACGACCGTGGGTCTCGTCCGGCGTACCAGCGTGACGACCGTTCGGGCGGTCCGCGCCGTGATGACCGCGGTGAGCGTCCCCCCTTCCGCCGTGACGACCGGCGCGACGACCGCGGTGGCGGCTACGGCCGGCGTGACGACCGTCCGGGCGGCGAGCGCGGTGGCTTCCGTCGCGATGACCGTGGTGAGCGTCCGCCCTTCCGTCGTGACGACCGCGGTGACCGTCCGGCGTTCCGTCGTGACGATCGCGGTGATTTCCGCCGTGACGACCGCCGTGACGACCGTGGTGACTTCCGTCGTGACGACCGGCGTGGCGAGGACCGTGGAGACCGTGGCGGCTACGGCCGTCGGGACGACAGCCGCGGCGACCGCGGTGGGTTCCAGGGGCGGGACGACCGCGGCAGCCGTGGTCCCCGCCGTGACGACCGACGCGATGACCGCTCCGGCCGTCCCGGCGGTTTCCGTGGCCGTGACGACCGGCGGGACGACCGCCGTGACGACCGGCGCGGTGGCGGGCGTTTCCGCGACGAGCGGGACCGGGACCGTGAGCCGATCAAGCGGCTGCCGATCGCGGAGGACGTCACCGGCGACGAGATCGACGCGGACGTGCGGCAGGAGCTGCTGAGCCTGCCCAAGTCGCTCGCCGAGGACGTCGCCAAGAACCTGGTGATGGTCGCGCGGCTGATCGACGAGGAGCCCGAGCGCGCCTACGCCTACTCGCGGATCGCCCTGCGGCTCGCCTCCCGTGTCGCGGCCGTGCGCGAGGCGGCCGGCTTCGCCGCGTACGCGAACCAGAAGTACAGCGAGGCCCTCGCCGAGTTCCGTGCCGCGCGTCGGATGACCGGCACCGTCGAGCTGTGGCCCGTCATGGCCGACTGCGAGCGTGGGCTCGGGCGGCCGGAGAAGGCCCTCGACATGGCCGGCGCCCCCGAGGTGCACAAGCTCGACAAGGCCGGTCAGGTCGAGATGCGGCTCGTCGCGGCCGGCGCCCGGCGTGACATGGGGCAGCTCGAGGCGGCCATCGTGACGCTTCAGAGCCCGGAGCTGGCCTCCAGCTCCGTGCAGCCGTGGACCGCGCGACTGCGGTACGCGTACGCCGACGCGCTGCTGGCCGTCGAGCGGCGCGACGAGGCACGGGAGTGGTTCGCGAAGGCCGTCGAGGCCGACCGGGACGGCAGCACGGACGCCTCCGACCGGCTCGCCGAGCTGGACGGGGTGGAGTTCGTCGACGCCCTCGACGACAACGAGGACGAGTCCCGGGAGGAGCCCCGGGGCCGCTCCGCGGCGGACGCCGATGTCGATGACGACGAGGATGACGACAGCTACATCGACGACAGCGACGACGACCTGAGCGACGACGAGCCGCTCGACGACACGGACGACGACGCCTCCGAGGACGAGGCCGACGACGAGGCCGAGGACGAGGCCGACGACGAGGTCGAGGTCGAAGGCAAGGTTCACGACGAGGCCGACGCGAAGGCTGTCGACAAGGACTGACCTGCGGCAGCGCCTGCAGCAGTGAGTGAGGGCGGGATCCCGGTGACGGGGCCCCGCCCTTTCGTGTGTCCGGAGTCGGTGTCAGGGGCCGGTGCCCGGACGGTCAGGACTCCAGCGTGCGCAGTACCAGGCCCGACGCGGGCTTCGGGCCGAAGGACGTCGACTTGCGGGGCATGGTGACGCCCTGCCGGGCCAGGTCGCGGACGACCTCCTCGCGGACCGGGTGCATCAGGACGGCCGTACCGCCGTTCCGCTCCGCCTTCTCGACGGTGGCGGCCGTGTCGTGGATGTAGGCGATATGGGCGGGGGAGTCCTCGGGGACGCGCCAGACGTGTTCGAGGAGCGTGGCGTGCAGGACCGTGCCGTCCAGGGTGCGCCAGAGCGCGGGGCGGTCCGCGGGGACCGTCCGGGCCAGGAGCCCCGGGTCCGGCTGGTCGACCAGATGGAAGGAGCCGTCGCCGGCCAGCAGGAACGCGTTGCCCGCTTCGGCCGCTTCGGCGAGTGCCTTCAGGGCGTCCGGCAGCGGGACGTCGAGGCGCCGGACGCGGAAGAGGCCGTGCAGGGCCGCCAGGGCGTCGGCGATCGGGAGGGTGTGCAGGAGCCGGTGGATCGCGCGGACGCGCAGCGGGTAGCGGAGCGTGTCGACGAGGAGGACGAGACCGTAGTCCCAGGGTCCGGGCGAGCGATGCTCCGCGCGTAGACGCAGATACGTCGCCCAGCGGTGGTGACCGTCGGCGATCAGGGCCTGGTGCTGGGAGAGATCCGTCTGGACACGGGCCAGCTCGGTGGGGTCGGTGATCGACCAGAGGCGGTGGCCGTAACCGTCCTCGGTGGTCGTCGACAGAAGTGGTTCCCGCTCGGCGGTGCGCTCGATGGCGTCGGCGGTGTCGCCGTCGCCGCGGTAGGTCAGCAGGAGCGGTTCGAGGTTCGCGGAGGTGGCGCGCATGAGGGCGGCGCGGTCCGCGACGATGTGCGGCATCACGTCCTCGTGCGGCAGCACCACGCCCTCCGCCGGCTCGGTCAGCCGCAGGGCGCCGATCAGGCCGCGCTGGAGCAGGCGGCCGGCGTCGTCGCTCTGCTCGTAGACGTAGAGGCCCGGCTCGGAGTCCGCGGTCAGGATGCCCTCGTCCAGCCAGCGGTGCAGGGTGTCGGCCGCGCGTTCGTTGCGGGCCGAGGGGGTGGTGTCCTGCGGGAGGATCAGCCGGACGATGTTGTGCGGATCGGCCGACTGAAGGTGGTACACGCCGTCGGGCCGTACGACCACGTCGTACGGGGGCGACGTCACGGCTGCCAGGCTGCCGACCCGGTCGGGGTCGTAGCGCAGGCCTTGGAACGGGGTGAGTTCCAGGCCTCGGCGCGCCGTTGCTTCCGAGTGACCTGCAAGGTTCATCCAGGCATCGTACGTGTGCCAGTCGCATGAGAGATGATCTGGGAAAGGGATCGATCGAGGAGCGATGCGGAATGAGCCGGAGCGTCAGGACAAGGCCCGAGGGCAGTGGGCAGGCCCTGAGCAAGGCGTACGACACGGCGCTGCTCGATCTGGACGGGGTGGTGTACGCGGGCGGGCAGGCGATCGCGTACGCGGTGGAGTCGCTGGCCACGACCCGTGCCGGTGGCATGCACCTGGCGTACGTCACGAACAACGCGCTGCGCACGCCGGACGCGGTGGCCGGGCATCTGACCGAGTTGGGGATCCCGACGGAGGCGGGCGACGTCATCACGTCGGCGCAGGCGGTGGCGCGGCTGATCAGCGAGCAGGTGCCGGCCGGCTCCCGGGTGCTGGTGATCGGCGGGGAGGGGCTGCGGGTCGCCCTGCGTGAGCGCGGCCTGGAGCCCGTGGAGTCGGCCGACGACGAGCCGGCGGCCGTGGTGCAGGGGTACGGCGGGCCGGATCTGACCTGGGGACGTTTCGCGGAGGCTTCCTACGCCGTCGCGCGCGGGGTGCCGTGGTTCGCGTCCAACACCGATCTGACGATTCCCAGCGGACGCGGTATCGCGCCGGGCAACGGTGCCGCGGTGCAGGTCGTGCGGATCGCGACGGGCGCCGAACCGCAGGTGGCGGGCAAGCCGTTGCCGCCGATGCACCGGGAGACGATCCTGCGGACCGGTGCCGAACGGCCGTTGGTGGTGGGGGACCGGCTGGACACGGACATCGAGGGCGCGTTCAAGGGGGAAGTCGACTCCCTGCTCGTGCTGACCGGGGTGACCGACGGCGCGCAGCTGCTCGCCGCCCCGCCGCAGCACCGGCCGACGTACGTCGACGCGGATCTGCGCGGGCTGTTGACCGGGCAGCCGGAGGTCGAGGAAGAGGGGCAGGGCTTCCGCTGCGGCGGCTGGACGGCGACCGCGGGAGCCGAGAGCCTGGAACTGACCGGTGACGGTGAGGCCCTGGACGGACTGCGCGCGCTGTGCGCGGCGGCCTGGACCGCGGCCGGGGACGGCTCGTGCACGCTGGACGGCGGAAAGGCGCTGGCACGGCTGGGGTTGTGAGCCCGGCCGGTGAACCACCGGCCGTCGAGGGAAAATAGGAGGGTAGGCTAACCTAACCACGTGTTGGTCGACAGTCCTCCTCAGCAGCGCGCGGAGACCGCCCCCGCGCCCCCAACCCGCCGGGCGATACGCAGCTTCGGGCTGCTCCTGTCCGCCGCGGTCCTGGCGCTCGTCGCGATGGCGAGCATCGCGATCGGGGCGAAAGAGCTGTCCCTGGAGCAGGTGTGGCACGGCCTGTTCACCAGTACCGGAACCTACGGCGACGTCGTGGTCGACGAGCGGCTGTCGCGGACCCTCCTCGGGCTGCTCGCCGGCGCGGCGCTCGGTCTGTCGGGGGCCGTCCTCCAGGCGCTGACCCGCAACCCGCTCGCCGACCCCGGGCTGCTCGGCATCAACGCGGGCGCGTCCGCCGCGGTCGTCACGGCGATCACCTACTTCGGTGTCACCAGCCTGAGCGGCTACGTGTGGTTCGCCTTCCTCGGCGCGGCCGCCGTGGGCGCGCTGGTGTGGTTCCTCGGCGGCAGCCGGGGTGCCACTCCGGTGCGGCTCGCGCTGGCCGGCACCGCGATCAGCGCCGCGCTGTACGGCTATGTCCAGGCCGTGATGATCATGGACAAGGCGGCGCTGGGCCGGATGCGCTTCTGGACGGTCGGGTCGCTGTCGACGGCGACCGACTCGACCATCGCCCAGGTGCTGCCGTTCTTCGCCGTCGGCACCCTGCTCGCGCTCGCGCTCGCCCGGCCGCTCAACGCGATGTCCATGGGCGACGACACCGCCAAGGCGCTGGGCGCCCATCTCAACCGCACCCGGGCGCTGTCCATGCTCGCGGCCACCGTGCTCTGCGGAGCGGCGACCGCCGCCTGTGGGCCCATCGTGTTCGTCGGGCTGATGGTGCCGCACATCGTGCGCTCCTTCACCGGCCCCGACATGCGCTGGATCATGCCGTACGCCGCCGTCCTGTCGCCCGTGCTGCTGCTCGGCGCGGACGTCGTCGGCCGGATGGTCGTGCGTCCCTCGGAACTCCAGGTCGGCATCGTCACCGCGCTCGTCGGCGGCCCGGTCTTCATCTTTCTCGTACGACGACGCAGGACGGCGCAGCTGTGAGGACGGCAGTGAAGAACTCCCGGGCCACCAAGGCGAACCGGACCTCCGGCGCGAACCGGGCCACCCGCGCGCTGCGCACGCCGGGCGGCCTCTCCCTCCGGCTGGACGTGCGCGCGCTCGTCGTCGTCGTGCTGCTGCTGGCCGCCGCGCTCGCCGCGAGCGTGGTCCTGATCGGCACCGGCGACTTCCCGATCCCGCCCGGCGACGTCCTCAAGACGCTCGCGGGGAACGGCACGCCGGGGCAGGACTTCATCGTCAACGAACTCCGGCTGCCGCGGGTCCTGGTCGGCCTCCTGGTGGGCGCCTCGCTGGGGCTCGGGGGCGCGCTGTTCCAGTCCATCTCCCGCAATCCGCTGGGCAGTCCGGACGTCCTGGGGCTCGGGCAGGGGGCGACGGCCGGCGCGCTCGTGGTGATCGTGCTGCTGTCCGGGGACGCCACCGAGGTCACCCTCGGCGCGCTCGTCGGCGGTCTGCTGACCGGCCTCGCCATCTACCTGCTGTCCTGGCGACAGGGCGTGCACGGCTACCGGCTGGTGCTGGTCGGCATCGGCGTGTCGGCCGTCGTCACGGCGGTCAACGGCTATCTGCTGACCAAGTCCGACATCGTGGACGCGGCCCGTGCCGTCGTCTGGATGACCGGTTCCCTCGACGGTCGCGACTGGGAACAGGTCTGGCCGCTGCTCGGTCTGTGCGCGGTGCTCGTGCCGCTCGTCCTCGCCAACGCCCGCGGGCTGCGGATGACGGAGATGGGCGACGACGTGGCAGGCGCCCTCGGGGTGCGGGTGGAGCGGGTACGGCTGCTGCTGATGGTGGCCGCCGTGCTGCTCACCGCGACCGCCACCGCCGCCGCGGGACCCGTCAGCTTCGTGGCGCTGACCGCGCCGCAGCTCGCCCGGCGGCTGACCCGGTCCCCCGGGCCGAACCTCGTGCCGTCGCTGTGCATGGGCGCCACCCTCCTGGTCACCGCCGACTGGGCCTCGCAGCGGGCCTTCGGCGCCGAACAGCTGCCCGTGGGCGTGGTGACCGGTGTGCTCGGCGGTGTCTACCTGCTGTGGCTGCTGGTCACCGAGCGCAGGGCGGGCCGGATATGAGCACCGCAGCCACCCCCACCGGCGGACCGAACAACCCGAGGAGCACCGTGAACCGCCTGTCCGCAGAGAACGTCACCCTCGCCTACGACCAGCGGGTCATCGCCGAACAGCTGTCGGTGGAGATCCCCGACAACTCCTTCACGGTGATCGTCGGCCCGAACGCGTGCGGCAAGTCGACGCTGCTGCGGGCGCTGTCGCGGATGCTGAAGCCGAGCGAGGGCCGGGTGCTGCTCGACGGGCAGGTCATCCAGTCGATGCCCGCGAAGAAGGTCGCGCGCACGCTGGGCCTGCTGCCGCAGTCGTCGATCGCGCCGGACGGGATCACCGTCGCAGATCTGGTGGGCCGCGGCCGTTACCCGCATCAGGGGCTGCTGCGCCAGTGGTCGGCCGAGGACGAGCGGGTCGTGCAGGAGTCCATGGCGCAGACCGGCATCGCCGAACTCGCCGAGCGCTATGTCGACGAGCTCTCCGGCGGCCAGCGCCAGCGCGTGTGGATCGCGATGGCGCTCGCCCAGCAGACGCCGCTGCTGCTGCTCGACGAGCCGACGACCTATCTGGACATCCAGCACCAGATCGACGTGCTCGACCTCTGCGCCCAGCTCCACGAGGAGCAGGGCCGCACGCTGGTCGCCGTGCTGCACGACCTCAACCACGCGGCCCGGTACGCCACCCATCTCATCGCGTTGCGCGGCGGGCGGGTCATCGCCCAGGGCGCGCCCGGCGAGGTCGTCACGGCCGCGCTGGTCGAGGAGGTCTTCGGGCTGCGCTGCCAGGTCATCGACGACCCCGAGACGGGGACGCCGCTGGTGGTCCCGGCGGCGCGCAGGGCCCGTACCGAGGCGAAGGCCGCCGCCCCGCGGTAGAGGGCGCGGCTTCGGGAGGTCCCGGGCCAGGGGAGGTTCAGGCGGCCGGCGGAGGCCCGGACGGGTGAGCCGCTACAGGAGCTTCCTGAGCCGGAACAGGTCGAGCAGGCCCGCCTCCAGCTTCACCCGGCCCGAGCCCCAGGCCTTGGCGAAGTTCAGCCTGCCGTCGACCAGCGCCACCAGGTCGTCGCCGGCCATGGCCAGCCGGATCTCGGCCTTCTTGCGCGGCGGGCCGGGATGGGTGTCGAGCACCTCGATCCGGCCGCCGGCGAGCCGCCCGGCGAAGGTGACGTCCAGGTCGGTGATGCGACAGCTCACCGAACGGTCCAGGGCGGCGGCCTCACGGACGTCGCCCTCGGCGCCTCCCATGGACTCGGAGAGCTTCTCGAGCGCGGTGCGGCACTCCTCGATGGTGGCCATGGTGATCGACGGTACCGCAGCGGTTCGGGGTAGCGTCGGGGCATGACCGACTCCGTGCCCGAGGCCGCGACCC
Source organism: Streptomyces sp. NPDC001443 (assembly GCF_053597355.1). Classification (NCBI taxonomy): domain Bacteria; kingdom Bacillati; phylum Actinomycetota; class Actinomycetes; order Kitasatosporales; family Streptomycetaceae; genus Streptomyces; species Streptomyces sp. NPDC001443. The sequence continues at coordinate 145,144 of NZ_JBSFIA010000019.1, read as the reverse complement.
CGACGGACGCGGCGACCGCGCAGGCCGCGCCGATGTCCGACCCCGCCGCCCCCGCTCCGCTGGAGGTCTCCCGCGTCCCCACCGGCAACCCCGAGGTGGACGCGCTGCTGGAGCGGCTCGGTGACGCCGATCACCTCGCCGCCGACGGACACGTCGAGGTGTACGAGGATGTGCACCGGGGGCTGCGGGACGCACTCACCGCGCTCGACGCCCGCCCGGGACTGCCCGCTCCCACCCGTCCCCCGGCCGCCACCGCGTAATGAGATCCTTCGGGTCTCACCTTTCGACCGCCGTACGGTACGACCGCCGTACGGGATGACGAGGAGCTGAACCGAACGTGGCAGGAGTCGCACGCCGCCGTCTGGACGCGGAGCTGGTCCGCAGGAAGCTCGCGCGCTCGCGCGAGCACGCCAGCCAGCTGATCGCCGCGGGCCGGGTGACGGTCGGCAAGACCGTCGCGACCAAGCCCGCCACCCAGGTGGAGACCGCGGCGGCGATCGTCGTCGCGTCCGACGACGGCGACCCCGAGTACGTCTCGCGCGGCGGCCACAAGCTCGCCGGGGCGCTCGCCGCCTTCGTGCCGCAGGGGCTGGCCGTCGAGGGACGGCGGGCGCTGGACGCGGGCGCGTCCACCGGCGGCTTCACCGACGTACTGCTGCGGACGGGAGCCGCGCACGTCGTCGCCGTGGACGTGGGTTACGGACAACTCGCGTGGTCTCTCCAGAGCGATGAACGCGTCACCGTCAAGGACCGTACGAACGTACGCGAGTTGACGCTTGAAGCGATCGATGGGGAACCTGTGGATCTTGTCGTGGGCGATCTGTCCTTCATCCCGCTCGGGCTGGTGCTGCCGGCCCTGGCGCGGTGCGTGAAGCCGGACGCCGACCTGGTGATGATGGTCAAGCCGCAGTTCGAGGTGGGGAAGGAACGGCTGGGGAGCGGGGGTGTCGTACGGAGTCCGCAGCTACGGGCGGAGGCCGTGCGGGGCGTGGCGCAGAAGGCGTGGGAGCTGGGGCTCGGGGTGAAGGGTGTCACCGCCAGTCCGTTGCCCGGTCCCTCGGGCAACGTCGAGTACTTTCTGTGGCTGCGTGCCGGAGCTCCCGAACTGGACCCGGCCGACGTCGACCGTGCAGTGGCGGAGGGGCCGCGTTGACAGAGAACCGAGCTCGTACTGTTTTCCTGCTCGCCCACACCGGGCGGCCCGCGGCCATCCGCAGTGCCGAACTCGTGGTGAAGGGGCTGCTGCGGGCCGGCGTGGGCGTCAGGGTGCTGGAGTACGAGGCCGCCGACCTGCCGCTCCCGGACGAGGTGGAGCTGGTCGCGGAGGCCACCCCGCAGTGCCTGGAGGGCTGCGAGCTGCTGATCGTCCTCGGCGGTGACGGCACCCTGCTGCGCGGCGCCGAGTTCGCGCGGGCGTCCGGGGTGCCGATGCTCGGCGTGAACCTGGGCAGCGTCGGGTTCCTCGCGGAGGCCGAGCGCGACGACCTCGACAAGGTCGTCGACCGGGTGGTGACCAAGGCGTACGAGGTCGAGGAGCGGATGACCGTCGACGTCGTCGTGCACCGCAACGGCGACATCGTGCACACCGACTGGGCGCTGAACGAGGCGGCCGTGCAGAAGGCCGGCGCCGAGAAGCTGCTCGAGGTCGTGCTGGAGATCGACGGGCGGCCGGTGACCGGGTTCGGCTGCGACGGGATCGTGCTGTCGACCCCGACCGGATCGACGGCGTACGCCTTCTCGGCGGGCGGGCCGGTGGTGTGGCCCGAGGTCGAGGCGCTGCTGATGGTGCCGATCAGCGCGCACGCGCTGTTCGCGAAGCCGCTGGTCACCTCGCCGAACTCGGTGCTGGCGGTCGAGGTGCTGCCGCACGTCCCGCCCGGTGTCCTGTGGTGCGACGGCCGGCGGACGGTCGAGCTGCCGCCCGGGGCGCGGGTGGAGGTGCGGCGCGGGGCGGTGCCCGTGCGCCTGGCCCGGCTGCACCACGCGTCGTTCACCGACCGGCTGGTGGCGAAGTTCGCGCTGCCCGTGTCGGGGTGGCGAGGGGCCCGGCAGTAGTACGGTCCCGGTGCCCCGGTCGACGCCGGGGCACCGCATCCGTGCCTCGTCCGGGACCGGGTGGACCGGATCGCCTCGTGGGAGCGCGGAGGCCGCGAGCACAACGAGGATTGCCCCGGGCAGGTAACGCTCGGCACTCGTTGCAGGGGGCGGCGTCGCACACGGCCCGGAAAACCTCGTATGGTCGGGTGCGTGTTGGAGGAAATGCGGATACGGTCACTCGGGGTCATCGACGACGCTGTCGTCGAGTTGTCGCCCGGGTTCACCGCGGTCACCGGTGAGACGGGTGCGGGCAAGACCATGGTGGTCACCAGCCTGGGACTGCTCCTCGGCGGGCGCGCGGACCCGGCGCTCGTGCGGATCGGGGCGAAGAACGCGGTCGTGGAGGGGCGGATCTCCGTACCCGCGCACACGGCCGCGATCGTGCGCGCGGAGGAGGCGGGGGCCGAGCTCGACGACGGGGCTCTGCTGATCAGCCGTACCGTTTCCGCGGAGGGGCGCTCGCGGGCCCATCTGGGCGGGCGGAGCGTGCCCGTCGGGATGCTCGCCGAACTCGCCGACGAACTGGTCGCCGTCCACGGGCAGACCGACCAGCAGGGGCTGCTGAAGCTCTCGCGGCAGCGGGCCGCGCTCGACCGGTACGCGGGCGACGCCGTCACGGGACCGCTCGCCAAGTACACGGAGGCCTACCGACGGCTGCGGGCCGTCGCCGTCGAGCTCGACGAGATCGTCACCCGGGCGCGTGAGCGGGCCCAGGAGGCCGACATGCTGCGCTACGGCCTCGACGAGGTCGCGGGCGTCGAGCCGCGTGCCGGTGAGGACGTGGAGCTCGCCGAGGAGGCGGAGCGGCTCGGGCACGCGGAGGCGCTGTCGTCGGCCGCCACGGCCGCACACGCCGCTCTCGCGGGCAACCCGGAGGATCCCGAGGGCATCGACGCCGCCACGCTCGTGGCGGGCGCCCAGCGGGCTCTGGAGGCCGTACGGTCGCACGACCCCGCGCTGGCCGCGCTCACCGACCGGATCGGGGAGATCGGGATCCTGCTGGGCGACGTGGCCGGGGAGCTGGCGGGCTACGCCGACGACCTGGACGCCGACCCGCTGCGGCTGGCGGCCGTCGAGGAGCGCCGGGCCGCGCTCACCGCGCTGACCCGCAAGTACGGCCGGGACGGCCAGGACATCGCTTCCGTGCTGGCCTGGGCCGAGCAGGGCGCCGGCCGGCTGACCGAACTGGACGGCGACGACGAGCGGATCGGCGAGCTGACCGCCGAGCGGGACGCGCTGCGGACCGAACTGGGCGGGCTCGCCCAGGCGCTGACGGACGCCCGGACGGAGGCGGCCGAGCGGTTCGCGGCCGCCGTGACCGCAGAGCTGGCCTCGCTGGCCATGCCCCACGCGCGCGTGTCGTTCGACCTGCGCCAGACGGAGGACGCCGAGGGCGTCGAGGTCGGCGGACGCACGGTCGCGTACGGGCCGTCCGGCGCCGACGAGGTGGAGCTGCTGCTGGCCCCGCACCCGGGTGCCCCGCCGCGGCCCATCGCCAAGGGCGCGTCCGGCGGTGAGCTCTCGCGCGTGATGCTGGCGGTCGAGGTCGTGTTCGCCGGCACGGACCCGGTGCCGACGTACCTCTTCGACGAGGTCGACGCCGGCGTCGGCGGCAAGGCGGCGGTGGAGATCGGACGTCGGCTGGCCCGGCTCGCGAAGAGCGCGCAGGTCGTCGTCGTCACCCATCTGCCGCAGGTGGCGGCCTTCGCGGACCGGCAGTTGCTGGTGGAGAAGACCAACGACGGATCGGTGACCCGCTCCGGCGTGAAGGTGCTCGAAGGGGAGGACCGGATCAGGGAGTTGTCCCGGATGCTGGCCGGCCAGGAGGACTCGCAGACGGCACGGGCCCATGCGGAGGAACTGCTCGCGGCGGCCCGCGCGGACGCGTAGCGCTCCGCTCGGGCGCTTCGCCGGGGAGGTCCGGCTGCGGCTTTGCCGGGGAGCTCCGGCCGAGCGGACCGGCCGGGCGTCGAGCCCGGTCGGGCGGGGTCCGACGCCCGGGTCCGCTCCGGTGCCGCACCTGCCCGGCAGCCGGACGCGCTGCCGGGCCGCGGGTGCCGCAGGGCCGTACCCGGCCACGGCGGATTCACTCGGGTGAGTGACGCGTGCGGGCGGGCGGGGCGCGGCCGGAACCGTCGGGGTTCCCGGAACACCCGTACGTCCTGGCATCCTTGGCGTAGGACATGAGAGGGAATCGCGCGGTTCACCACCCGCGCCCGATCCTTCTGTATTTTCGTCGTGACCGTCCGACGCCGAACCAGGAGCCCCGGCCGCGTGAGCCCCGTCAGCCGCCCCTCATCGCACGGCCGGTCGCCGCTGCGTACCGTGCAGGTGCTGGGCGGAGGCAACGCCGGCAGTAGCACACATGTGCGATCCCTGGCTTCGGGGCTCGCCGCGCGGGGCGTGCGGGTCACGGTGTGCGCCCCCGTCGAGGCCGATCACCTCTACGACTTCACGGGCGCCGGCGCCGAACACGTGCACGTGCCGCGCAGCAGCGACCCGGGGGCGGTCGCCGCGCTCCGGGCGGCCTGCACGGACGCCGACCTGGTGCACGCGCACGGGCTGCACGCCTCCTTCCGGGCCGTGCTCGCCCTCAGCGGACGGCACACCCCGCTCGTCGTCACCTGGCACGACCGCGCGTACGCCGAGGGCGCCCGCGCCCATCTCGTACGACTGCTGGAGCGCCGGGTGGTGCGGGCCGCCACCGTGGTGCTCGGCACCACCTCGACCCTCGTGGACCGGGCCCGTCGTACGGGCGCCCGGGACGCGCGGCTCGCCGCGGTCGCGCTGCCCGGGCCCGGCGGTCCGGCCGAGCCGGACGACCCCGACCGGCACCGCTCCAAGGTCCGGGCCGAACTCGGCGCCACCGGCCGCCCGTTGCTGATGGCCGTCGGCTCCCTGGAGCCGCACCGGGGGTACCGCGTGCTGCTGGACGCCGCGCGGGCCTGGCGGGGGCTCGACCCGGAACCGCTGGTCGTCGTCGCGGGGGAGGGCCCGCTGCGGGCCGAGCTCCAGCGCCGTATCGAGGACGAGGCACTGCCGGTGCGGCTCGTCGGCCGCCGCGACGACGTGGGCGAGCTGATCGCCGCGGCCGACCTGGCGTTGCTGACCGGCCGGTGGGAGGCGCGGTCCGTGTTCGCGCAGGAGGCACTGCGGGCCCGCGTCCCGCTCGTCGCGACCGACGTCGGCGGGACCCCCGAACTCGTCGGCGACGCGGCCGAACTGGTCCCGTACGGTGACGCCGAGGCTCTCTGCGACGCCGTACTGCGCCTGCTGGGCGACCCCGGGCGCCGGGCGCTGCTGGCCGACAAGGGGCTCCGGCAGGCGGTCACTTGGCCGACGGAGGACGAGACGGTCAACCAGGTGCTCAGTGTCTACGACGAGTTGACGCGGCCGACGCCGCTGCCCTGAGCGGCCGCCGCTCAGGGCACATGCCGGCGCGCCCGCAGGGCCAGGCTCAACACCAGGACCGTCTGCGGGTCGTCGAGGTCCGTACCCAGCAACTCGCCGATGCGGGCGAGGCGGTTGTACAGCGTCTGGCGGTTGAGATGGAGTTCGCGGGCCGTCTCCGCCTTGCGGCCCGTATGGGCGAGATACGTCTCCAGCGTCGGCAGCAGCGGCGGCTTGGCGCGGTTGTCGTGCTCGCGCAGCGGGCCGATCGCGCGGTCCACGAAGGCCGCCAGGTCGGGATGGTCCCGCAGGCGCCACAGCAGCAGGTCGATGTCGAGGCGGCGGGCGTCGTACCAGGGGCGGCCGGGCAGCCCCTGGGCCGCGGTCGCCGTCTCCGCCGCGTGCCGCAGGCCCGCCGACGCCGCCGCCCAGCCGCCGGACATCCCGACGACCACGACCGGCTGCGGCGCTCCCGGCCGCTGCATCCCGGCCCGTTCCACCCCGGCCCGCAGCGCCGCCGCGACCCGGTCGGCGACCGCCGCCCGCTCCGACTCCGAGCGCAGGCCCAGCAGCAGCGGGACCCGGCCCTCGACGGGGCGTACGCCCAGCAGGACCGGCACTCCCACGGACGCCAGCTCCTCGGCGACCGCGCGCGCCAGCACCGCCCAGCCGCCGCCCGGGGAGAGTGCGTCGCCCAGCCGCATGACCACCGGCAGCAGGGGGCTGTCGCCCGGCTTGAAGCCCAGGACGCGGGCCTGCGCGGGGGCGTCCGCCGCGGCGACGCGGCCCTCGGCGAGATCGGTCAGGAAGTCGCCGCGGCCGCGCGCCGCCAGCTCCTCCTCCTGGCGGGCCTGCATCAGGACCACGGCGAGGATGCCCGCGGCCCGTTCGGCGGCGATCCGGTGCACGGGGGCGAGCGGGCCGAGCACGGGCAGCAGCACCAGCCGGGCCCGTACCGAGCCGGCGCCCGGCCCCCCGCCGGGCACGTCGACGAGCACCGAGCCCGACGGCGGCGGTGTGTCCTTGTGCTGGCCGCGCAGCCCCTCCCACACCTGGAGCGGATCCGCGCCCTCGGGGCCCGCCCCGGCGGCGTACAGGAGCCGTCCGTCGGTCGTCTCCAGGAAGACCGGGTTGCCGCTGAAGTCGGCCAGGATGCCGAGGACCTGGGGGATCCCGCCGCCGCCCAGCAGGGCCTCGGTACATCGGCGATGCACCTCCTCGGCCCGCTGGAGCAGGGCGTAGTGACCGTTGACGATCTCCGTGTGGATCTCCTCGGTGACCGCCACGAACGGCACCTCGCGGTGGAGCTGGACCAGCGGGAGACCGGCTGTCTGCGCGGTCTCGACCAGGGCGGCGGGCAGCCGGGCGAAGCGCGGGCCGAGCTCGACGACCAGGGCCGCGATGCCGCGGTCGGCGAGGGTGCGCACGAACGCGCGCTGGTCGGCGGGACGGGTGCCGATCCCGTACCCGGTGGTCAGCAGCAGCTCGCCGCCCTTGAGCAGCGAGGCGATGTTGGGCACCTCGCCCGCGTGCACCCAGCGCACGGTCCGCGACAGCCGGTCGGCGCCCGCGAGGACCTCCGGGAGCCCGCTGCGCAGTCCCGGCAGCTCCAGCGCCCGCTGCACGGTGATCCCGGCGCCCTGGCTGTCGAATCGTCGGTCCCGGGGGCCGTCCGCGCGGCCGTCCGGGTGATGCTCGGTGCTGCTGTCCATGCACGGACGCTACCTGCGCGGACGTCCGGGCGACATCCCCGCCCTGGTCCCGGCCCGCCCCGGCCGCCCCGGCCGCCCCGGCCCGGCGCGGGCCGGGACCCGCGGAGCTCAGAGCGGCCGGATGTTGTGGTTGAACCGGAAGACGTTGTCCGGGTCGTACCGCCGCTTCAGTTCGCCGAGCCGCCGGCCGTTCTCGGCGCCGAGGCCGGCCTCCACCCGCTCCGTGCCCTCGTCGCCGATGAAGTTGAGGTAGACCGCGCCGGTGCTCCACGGCCGGACGGCGTCCCGCACCCCGCGCACCCACGCCACGGCCCGCTCGTCGTCGGCGGGGTCCTCCCAGACCCCGAACGGGTGCACCGCCCACGGCGCGTCCCGGTAGGGCACCGGGTACTGCGCGGGCCCCTCGGCGATCGCGCCGCCCTGCGGGAACAGCACGTGGCGGGTGCCGGTCGGCACGGGCACGGTGTCCGCGAGGGCGCAGAAGACGTCCACCAGCTCGTCGGGCAGGCTCGCCGGGTACTCCGCCGACCAGTAGTTCCGCATCCCCGGCGGATCGTCGAACATGGTCTGGAAGTCGGCGTACGGCAGCTCGGCCACCACCTCCCCCTCGTGCGGCAGCGCCAGCAGCGGCTGGGCGAGCTTGCGCATGGCCTCCTCGGCGCCCGCGTACGTCAGCAGCGCGACGCACACGAGCCGGCCGACCAGGGGCGGCGGCACGAACTCCTCCGGCGGGCCGGTCAGGTACATCGCAACACCGCCCGCCTCGTGCGGAGCGGACTCGATGACGTCGCGGTAGGTGCGCACCACCTCCGGGCCGAACTCGGGGAGGTACAGCAGCACTGCGGCCGAGAACCGGGGCAGTTCATGGACTTTCAGGGTGAGCGCGGTGGCGACGCCGAAGTTGCCGCCGCCGCCGTGCAGGGCCCAGAACAGCTCGGGGTTCTCGTCGTCGCTCGCGTGGATCCGGGAGCCGTCGGCGGTGACCAGCTCGACACCCAGCAGATTGTCGACGGCCAGGCCGCACCAGCGGTCCAGCCAGCCGGTGCCGCCGCCCAGCACGAAGCCGCTGACCCCGGTGGTCGAGACCCGGCCGCCGGTCGTGGCCAGAGCGTGGGGCCGGGTGGCGCGGTCCAGATGGCTCATGGTGGCGCCGCCGCCGAGCCGTACGGCCTCGGCCGCCGGATCGACGGTCACCTCGTGCATCCGGCGCAGATCGACGACGAGCGCGTTGTCGCCGAGCGCCATGCCCGCCACGCTGTGTCCGCCGCCGCGCACCGCGACATGCAGGTCCAGATCCCTCGCGAAGCGCACCGCCCGGACGACATCGGCCTCGTCGGCGCACTGCGCGATGACGGCCGGGCGCCGGTCGATCATGGCGTTGAAAACGGTCCGGGCCGTGTCGTAGCCCTCGTCCCCCGGGGCGAACACCTCGCCCGAGAGGTCCGCGCGCAGCGCTGCGAGGGCAGTGGCCGCCTTCGATGGGGGAGCCATGGCCGCCCCCCTTCCCGATAGGGGTGTCTGTCCCCATCCAGCGTAGGAGGGAGGCGGCCGCGCGGTCCGGTTCAGCCCGCGTACGCCCCGGACGCCGTCAGGCGCAGTGCCGTGTCGATCAGCGGGACGTGGCTGAAGGCCTGCGGGAAGTTGCCGACCTGACGCTGGAGGCGCGGGTCCCACTCCTCCGCGAGCAGGCCCAGGTCGTTGCGCAGGGCGAGCAGCCGTTCGAACAGCTTGCGGGCCTCGTCGACGCGGCCGATCATCGCGAGGTCGTCCGCCATCCAGAACGAGCAGGCGAGGAAGGCGCCCTCGTCGCCCGGGAGCCCGTCGACGCCCTCCTGGTTGCCGTCGGTCGGGTAGCGCAGGATGAAGCCGTCCGAGGTGGACAGCTCGCGCTGGATCGCCTCGATCGTGCCGATCACGCGCTTGTCGTCCGGCGGCAGGAAGCCCATCTGCGGGATCAGCAGCAGCGCGGCGTCCAGCTCCTTCGAGCCGTACGACTGGGTGAAGGTGTTGCGCTCCTTGTCGTAGCCCCGCTCGCAGACGTCCCGGTGGATGTCCTCGCGCAGCTGGCGCCACTTCTCCAGCGGGCCGTTCGCGTCCCCGGACTCGATCAGCTTGATCGTGCGGTCGACGGCGACCCAGGCCATCACCTTGGAGTGCACGAAGTGGCGGCGCGGGCCGCGCACCTCCCAGATGCCCTCGTCCGGCTCGTCCCAGTGGTCCTCCAGGTAGCGGATCAGCTTGAGCTGGAGCAGGGAGGCGTAGTCGTTGCGGGCCAGGCCTGTCATATGGGCCAGGTGCAGGGCCTCGGTGACCTCTCCGTACACGTCGAGCTGGAGCTGGTTCGCGGCGCCGTTGCCGACCCGGACCGGGCTGGAGTTCTCGTACCCCGGCAGCCAGTCCAGCTCGGCCTCGCCGAGCTCGCGCTCGCCCGCGATGCCGTACATGATCTGGAGGTTCTCCGGGTCGCCGGCGACGGCCCGCAGCAGCCACTCGCGCCAGGCGCGGGCCTCCTCGCGGTAGCCGGTGCGCAGCAGCGAGGAGAGGGTGATGGCCGCGTCGCGCAGCCAGGTGTAGCGGTAGTCCCAGTTGCGCACCCCGCCGATCTCCTCCGGCAGGGAGGTGGTGGGGGCCGCGACGATGCCGCCGGTGGGCGCGTAGGTGAGGGCCTTGAGCGTGATCAGCGAGCGGACCACGGCCTCACGGTAGGGGCCGTGGTACGTACAGTGGTCCACCCATTCGCGCCAGAACTCCTCGGTCGCCTCCAGCGCCTGCTCCGGCTCCGGCAGCCCGGGCGCGGCGTGGTGCGAGGGCTGCCACGACAGGGTGAAGGTGATCCGGTCGCCGGGGGAGACCGTGAAGTCCGTGTACGTCGTCAGCGACTCGCCGTAGGTCTCCGCGTCGGTGTCGAACCACACCGAGTCGGGGCCCGCGACGGCCACGGTGCGTCCGTCGCGCCGGTGCACCCACGGCACCACACGGCCGTAGGAGAAACGCATCCGGAGGGTCGACTGCACCGGGACGCGGCCCGAGACGCCTTCCACGATCCGGATGAGCTGCGGGGCGGCGTTCTCGCGCGGGGGCATGAAGTCGATCACCCGGATGGTGCCGCGCGGGGTGTCCCACTCGGACTCCAGGATCAGCGAGTCGCCGCGGTAGGTCCGCCGGTCCGCCGGGGGCGGCGGGGTGTCGGTGCTGCCGGCCGGGCCCAACCGCCAGAACCCGTGTTCCTCGGTGCCGAGCAGACCGGCGAAGATGGCATGCGAGTCGAAGCGGGGCAGGCACAGCCAGTCGACGGTGCCGTCCCGGCAGACCAGCGCCGCTGTCTGCATGTCTCCGATGAGTGCGTAGTCCTCGATGCGCCCGGCCACGTGTAACTCCAGTCGAACGGCCACGTCACCCCACGCGAATGGGGCGGTCGCCAGTGCGGTCAAAGGGTTGTTTCTCGTGTGTTGTTGAGCGGTGAAGCAAAGCAGTCGCTCAGCCGTGAGGCAAAGCGCCGATTGTTGTTCAACAACGATTGTTGTTCAACGAGCTGACGAGCTCTCGTTGTTCCGATGTCGAGGGGGCGAGGGGTGGTGCCCTGGTGTCGGGCCGGGCTCGGCAGCGAGTGTCCGAGCAGGATACGACGCACGTAGATGATCTGCGTGCTGCTCCGGACAACGCGCCTGAGCCGAACGGGTGAGGAGCAGGTGACGGGCCCGTGTCCGGCTCCGTGTCGGTGCGTGCGCGAAGCGTTGCCGGAAGCCATCTCCCCCAGGCGCTGATACCCTGGTAGCCCGTGGACCGGTGGGCAGGAAACCCCCGAACCGCAGCGACGGCGCCTCCCCGGAAACCGGAAATCCCCGGTCCGGACAGCAGCCGCACCGCACCCCCAGAACGCGACCACGGGAGCCCCCTCTTGGCCATGACGCCCAAATCCACGACGACCAAGCACATCTTCGTCACCGGGGGTGTCGCCTCCTCGCTCGGCAAGGGCCTGACGGCGTCCAGCCTCGGGATGCTGCTGAAGGCCCGGGGCCTGCGCGTGGTGATGCAGAAGCTCGACCCGTACCTGAACGTCGACCCCGGCACGATGAACCCCTTCCAGCACGGCGAGGTGTTCGTCACCAACGACGGTGCCGAGACCGACCTGGACATCGGACACTACGAGCGTTTCCTCGACCGTGACTTGGACGGCTCCGCCAACGTCACTACAGGCCAGGTGTACTCGACCGTCATCGCCAAGGAGCGGCGCGGCGAGTACCTGGGCGACACGGTGCAGGTCATCCCGCACATCACCAACGAGATCAAGCACCGCATCCGCCGGATGGCCACCGACGCGGTCGACGTCGTCATCACCGAGGTCGGCGGCACGGTCGGCGACATCGAGTCGCTGCCGTTCCTGGAGACGGTCCGCCAGGTCCGCCACGAGGTCGGCCGGGACAACGTCTTCGTCGTCCACATCTCGCTCCTGCCCTACATCGGCCCCTCGGGCGAGCTGAAGACCAAGCCGACCCAGCACTCGGTCGCGGCGCTGCGCAACATCGGTATCCAGCCGGACGCCATCGTCCTGCGCTGCGACCGCGAGGTCCCCACCGCGATCAAGCGCAAGATCTCGCTGATGTGCGACGTCGACGAGGACGCGGTCGTGGCCTGCCCCGACGCGCGCTCCATCTACGACATCCCGAAGACCGTGCACGGCGAGGGCCTGGACGCCTATGTCGTCCGCAAGCTGGACCTGCCGTTCCGTGACGTGGACTGGACGACGTGGGACGACCTGCTCGACCGCGTCCACAACCCCGAGCACGAGATCACCCTGGCGCTGGTCGGCAAGTACATCGACCTGCCCGACGCCTACCTCTCGGTCACCGAGGCGCTGCGCGCCGGCGGTTTCGCCAACCGGGCCCGGGTGAAGATCAAGTGGGTCACGTCCGACGACTGCAAGACCCCGGCCGGCGCCGCCGCGCAGCTCGGCGACGTCGACGGCATCTGCATCCCCGGCGGCTTCGGCGACCGCGGTGTGCTCGGCAAGGTCGGCGCGATCCGCTACGCCCGCGAGAACCGCATCCCGCTGCTGGGCCTGTGCCTGGGCCTGCAGTGCATCGTGATCGAGGCGGCCCGCAACCTCGCCGACATCCCCGACGCCAACTCCACCGAGTTCGACTCGGGCACCGGCCACCCGGTCATCTCGACCATGGCCGAGCAGCTCGACATCGTCGCCGGCGAGGGCGACATGGGCGGCACCATGCGACTGGGCATGTACCCGGCCAAGCTGGCCGAGGGCTCGATCGTGCGCGAGGTGTACGACGGCAAGGAGTACGTCGAGGAGCGCCACCGCCACCGCTACGAGGTGAACAACGCCTACCGCGCGGAGCTGGAGAAGAAGGCCGGCATCCTCTTCTCGGGCACCTCGCCCGACGGCAAGCTCGTCGAGTACGTCGAGTACCCGCGTGACGTCCACCCCTACCTGGTCGCCACCCAGGCGCACCCGGAGCTGCGCTCGCGGCCGACCCGCCCGCACCCGCTGTTCGCGGGCCTGGTGAAGGCGGCCGTGCAGCGCAAGGTCGCGGCAGGGCAGGATTCCGAGTAACACACCGGTTGTACGGTTGCCGGGGTGCAGACCCTCGACGGGTGGGCACCCCGGCTTTTTCCGACGGCCGGTCTCCCGCGTGGTGCGCCGGCCCGTCCCGCACGTGTGGAAGGACAGGGCATGACGATCAAGGACACTGCCGAGCAGTGGGAGATCCGGGCGACGCAGACCCCCTTCGTGGGGAACAAGACCTCCGTCCGCACCGACGACGTGGTCATGCCCGGCGGCTCGGTGGTCCGCCGCGACTACCAGGTCCACCCCGGCTCGGTCGCCGTCCTCGCCCTCGACGAGGAGGACCGGGTCCTGCTCATCAAGCAGTACCGCCACCCCGTGCGCCACAAGCTGTGGGAGATCCCGGCCGGGCTGCTCGACGTGCCCGGCGAGAACCCGCTGCACGCCGCCCAGCGCGAGCTGTACGAGGAGGCGCACGTCAAGGCCGAGGACTGGCGGGTCCTCACCGACGTCTACACCACGCCCGGCGGCTGCGACGAGGCCGTGCGGATCTTCCTCGCCCGCGACCTGTCCGAGGCCGAGGGGCAGCGCTTCGCGGTGGAGGACGAGGAGGCCGACATGGAGCACGCGCGCGTGCCGGTCGACGAACTCGTACGGGGAGTGCTCGCGGGCGAACTGCACAACAACTGCCTCGTCGTCGGCGTCCTGTCGCTGGCCGCCGCGCGCGCCGGGGCCGGCCTCGACGCCCTGCGGCAGGCCGAGGCGCCCTGGCCGGCCCGCCCCTTCGACGCCTGAGACCGCGCCCCCACCGCGCCCCACGACCGCGCCCCCACGACCCCGGCCGCCGCTTCCGGCGTGCCGGGGTGCGTCCGGCTGCCGGTCTCCCGCCGTCGGCAGCTCACCTGCTCGACTGCCGATGTGACGATCGCCTGATCCGATCGGGGGATGTGCCCGCCGTGCTCCGCCCGGGAGGTCGCAGAGCGTGAACTAGGCTCTGGAGACGCCCGGACCGGAGACCCGGCGGGCTTGCGCGTGCGGTGGGACGGGAGTGTGGCCCGTGACGGATCAGGCGGTGGACACGGACGGCGTTCAGCTGTCGGGACGCACGCCGGTGGAACGCCATTTCCTGGGCCGTACAAGGGAGTTGAAAGAGCTGCGCGCCGACATCGAGCGCGCGGGCCTGAACACCCTGGCCGGCCGCAAGGCACCGCGCGCGCGGGTGCTCCTGATCGCGGGCCAGCCCGGATCGGGCCGCACGGCACTCGCCGAGGAACTGGTGCGGGAGGTCGCGGACCGTTACGACGACGGGGTGCTGCGCGCCCGGCTCAGCGAGCCCGACGGCACGCCCGTACCGGTCGAGCGCACCGCCCGCGAACTGCTCGCCGCACTGGACCGGCCGAGCCCGCCCGGCGCCGACGAGGACGAGCTGAGCGAGGCCCTGCGGGCCGCCCTCGCCGACCGCAGGGCGGTGCTCCTGCTGGACGACGCGGCCGGCGCCGAGCAGGTCGACGCCCTCCTGCCGGACACCCCCGAGTGCCTTGTCGTCGCCGTCGCCGGAGGCCCGCTGACCGGGATCTCGGACGTCCGCCCGTGCACCATCGGCGGTCTCGACACGAAGTCCGCCCTGGAACTGCTGACCCGCCACACCGGCTCCGTCCGCATCACGGTCGACCCGCGCGCCGCCGAGGGCCTGGTCGAGGAGTGCCGGGCCCAGCCCGCCGCGCTGCGGCTGGCCGGGGGCTGGCTCGCGGCCCGGCCCAAGACCGCCGTCGCCGATCTGGCCAAGCAACTGCACACGGACGGGACGGACGGCACGCCCCTGAGCCGGCTGTTCCGGCTCGTGCACGCCTCCCTGCCCCCGACTGCCGCCCGGATACTGCGGCTGCTCTCCCTGGCCCCGGCCGGTCTCGTCGACCCGCACACCGCCTCCGCCCTGGCCGGCTGCTCGGTGGACGGCGCCCGCACCGTCCTCGACGACCTCGTCGCGCTGGGCCTGCTGCGGGCCGTGGAGTCGCCGCTGCCGCAGTACGAGGTCCCGGGCGCCCTGCACCCGCTGCTGAAGGCCGCCGGCGAGGCGGAGGACCGTCCCGCGGAGCTCCAGCTGGCCCGCGCCCGGATGCTGGAGCGGACCGTACGGCTGTTGCAGTCCTGCCGGGCGATCACCGAGACGGACGACCCCGAGGGACGCGAGAAGCTCCAGGCGATGCCCCGCGCGCTGCGCTTCCCCAACCCCCGGGCGGCCGCCGAGTGGCTGACCGTGCGCAGACCCGCGCTGCTGGCCGCGGCCCGCCTCGCGGTCGCCGACGGCGAGCTGGACACCCTGGCCCGTCGGCTGATGTCCCAGCTCGTCAGGGCCATGATCGCGCACTTCGGCACCCAGGCCGTGGCCGCCGACCTGTACGGCATCCACCGGCTCGTGCTGGACGTCGCCGAGCGGCGGAACCTGCCCCGGGAGAAGGCCGCGGCGCTGCTGAACCTCGCCGACGTCGACGCGCGGACCGGCCGTACGGCGGAGGCGCTGGTGCGCTACCGGGCCGCGCTGGACGCCGGACGCGAGGCGAACGATCCGTACGCGACCGGCCGCGCGATGGAATCCGTAGGCGGCGCGCACCTGGAGCTCGGGGACTTCGACCGGGCCGCCGACTGGTTCGGCCGGGCGCTGGCCCAGCGGCTGGCCCGGGACGAGCGCGCGGACGCCGCCCGGCTGTACGGCCGTATCGCCACCGCGCACACCTACGCGAGCCGCTACGGCGAGGCGCTGCGGCACTGGCGGGCGGCCGTCGCGGGGCACCGCAAGAACGGTGATGTGGGCGCCCAGGCAAGGGCGTTGAGCGAGCTGGCGCGGGTCCAGGAGTACGCGGGGCGACCGGCGGAGTCGCTGCGCACCTGCCAGGAGGCGGTGGAGTGGGCGCGCCGCGCCGAGGACGTACGGCTCCAGGCCGCGCTCCAGCTGCGGCTGGCGGACACGCTGGAGCATCTGGGCGACCCGGCGGCCGCCCGCCTGCACCGCGGCGCCGCCGGGCGCATGCTGGGAGACGAGCTCCCGGAGAGCGACCCAGAGCCGGAACACGGCGCTAACGCCTGCGAAATCCGTAGTGCATCGACTGAAGATTGAAGCATTGAAAGGCTGGACACCGAGAACACCTTCATTAGACTGGCTCTGCCGCACGTTCTCCTGCGGTGCATCCCCGTGCGTCCCATGTGCACAGGTATGTCTTGTGTTGCCCCACACCCTCTGAGCCAAGGACCGTGATCGACGTGAAGGTCGGCATCCCCCGCGAGGTCAAGAACAACGAGTTCCGGGTGGCCATCACCCCCGCCGGTGTGCTGGAACTGGTGCGCCACGGCCACCAGGTCGTCGTCGAGCGCGACGCCGGCCTCGGCTCGTCGATCACCAATGAGGAGTACGCCGCCGCCGGTGCCGAGATCCTGGACTCGGCGGACGAGGTCTGGGCCACGGCCGACCTGCTGCTGAAGGTCAAGGAGCCGGTCGCCGAGGAGTACCACCGCCTGCGCAAGGACCAGACGCTCTTCACCTACCTGCACCTGGCCGCGTCCAAGGAGTGCACGGACGCCCTCCTGGAGTCCGGCACCACCGCGATCGCGTACGAGACGGTCGAGCTGCCGGGTCGCGGGCTGCCGCTGCTCGCCCCGATGTCCGAGGTCGCGGGCCGGCTGGCCCCGCAGGTCGGCGCCTACCACCTGATGCGCGCGGCCGGCGGCCGTGGCGTGCTGCCGGGCGGTGTCCCGGGCGTGACGCCGGCCAAGGCCGTCGTCATCGGCGGTGGCGTCTCCGGCTGGAACGCCGTCCAGATCGCCGTCGGCATGGGCTTCGACGTGACCCTGCTGGACCGCGACATCAACAAGCTGCGCGAGGCGGACAAGATCTTCGGTACGAAGGTCAAGGCCGTCATGTCCAACTCCTTCGAGCTGGAGAAGGCCGTCCTCGACGCCGACCTCGTCATCGGCGCGGTGCTCATCCCGGGCGCCAAGGCCCCGAAGCTGGTCACCAACGAGCTCGTCTCCCGGATGAAGCCCGGAAGTGTCCTTGTCGACATCGCGATCGACCAGGGCGGCTGCTTCGAGGACTCGCGTCCCACCACGCACGCCGAGCCGACCTTCCGGGTCCACAACTCGGTCTTCTACTGCGTCGCCAACATGCCCGGCGCGGTGCCCAGCACCTCCACCAACGCCCTCACCAACGCCACGCTGCCCTACATCGTGTCGCTGGCCGACAACGGCTGGGCCGAGGCGCTGCGCCGCGACGCGGCCCTGGCCCGGGGCCTCAACACCCATGACGGCCAGGTCGTTTACCGCGAGGTCGCCGAGGCGCACGGCCTCGACCACGTCTCCCTCGACGCGCTTCTCGGCTAAGTCTCCAAACAGTAAAGGCGATACGTCAACAAGGATCGTCAACCGCGCACACCATGCCGGACCTTGCCCGACAAGGTCCGGCATGGTGTGTGTATGGTCACTTTGCGTCGCCGTGCCAACTCGCCTCGAACGTAACCCTTGAACCGATTCGTACACCGGTGAAACCTGCTGTGCGACGGCCGTACGCCCTTGACAGAGGGATGTTTCATTGCCGACACATCCTGCCGGGTCCGGCGGATTGTGTTGCTGCGGACGCCCGACACGCCATAGAGTCGCCAACCGTCGGCATGGTGTCACGCTGACCTGTCTAGAAGTTTCCTGGTCACCAAGGAGGTAAGACGACTTGTGAATGAGTCGACATTTTCTCCCGGGGGTGGTCAACCAGGAACGCCGGTCCGAGGCCAGGGCCCCGAGGGGTTCGAGGCTGTCGGCTCCGTCGCCGTGCGCACCTTCGCAGCCCGCCAGAGTCCGCAGGCGACTCGGACAGCACCCCAGAGCATGGATGGCCATCACGTGAACGCCATGGCCGGCGACGGAAGTGGCGCGCCCCACAACCACTTCGCCGACTACGACGAACTGCCCGAAGGGCACTTCTACGACCCCGACGCCGAGTACGAGCCCGACCCGGAGTACGCGGCCACGCTCGCGCCCGACGCGGCACGCCAGCGTCGCGAGCGCATCGGCCCGACCGGACGTCCGCTGCCGTACTTCCCGATCCCGGGCCCGTTGACCGACCACGGACCCGCGAAGATCATCGCGATGTGCAACCAGAAGGGCGGCGTCGGCAAGACGACGTCGACCATCAACCTGGGTGCCGCCCTCGCGGAGTACGGCCGTCGCGTGCTGCTCGTGGACTTCGACCCGCAGGGCGCGCTGTCGGTGGGTCTCGGCGTCAATCCGATGGAGCTGGACCTCACCGTCTACAACCTGCTCATGGAGCGGGGCATGTCGGCGGACGAGGTGCTCCTGAAGACGGCGGTCCCGAACATGGACCTGCTGCCCAGCAACATCGACCTGTCGGCCGCCGAGGTCCAGCTCGTGAGCGAGGTCGCGCGCGAGTCGACGCTCCAGCGGGCGCTGAAGCCGCTGCTGCCCGACTACGACTACATCGTGATCGACTGCCAGCCCTCGCTCGGCCTGCTCACGGTGAACGCCCTGACGGCCGCGCACAAGGTGATCGTGCCGCTCGAGTGCGAGTTCTTCGCCCTGCGCGGTGTGGCGCTGCTGACGGAGACCATCGAGAAGGTCCAGGAGCGGCTGAACCCGGAGCTGGAGCTCGACGGGATCCTCGCCACGATGTACGACTCGCGCACCGTGCACAGCCGTGAGGTGCTCGCGCGGGTGGTCGAGGCCTTCGACGACCACGTCTACCACACGGTCATCGGGCGTACGGTCCGCTTCCCGGAGACCACGGTCGCAGGTGAGCCGATCACGACGTACGCGTCCAACTCCGTCGGCGCCGCCGCCTACCGTCAGCTCGCCAGGGAGGTGCTCGCCCGGTGTCACGCCGAGTGAGTCTGCCGGGGGCCGACGAACTGTTCCGTACGACAGGGGGAACGGCACTCCAGCCGTCCACTCCACGGCGCCCGGCCAACGGCGAGGCCCGGGTGCCGGCCCCGGCGGGGGAGAGCGACCAGAGCGCCGCCGCCCCCGCGGAGGACGCGCCGCCCGCGGTGCCCGCGCAGGGCGGCGACGGCGAGGGCGCCGAGCACGTGGCCGCCGATCCGGAGGGGGCCGACGCGGGGGAGTCCCGGATCCGGGCCGCCGCCGCGGAGCGCACCGCCCGGCGCGGGGCCGCGCAGGAAGGTTCTGCCGACCCGCAGGGGCAGTCGCGCAAGCGCGGGCGGTCGCCCGCACGGCGGCCCAGCGGGCGCGAGAGGCACGACGAGAAGATCACGGTGTACGTGTCCGCCGAGGAGCTCATGGACCTGGAGCACGCGCGTCTCGTGCTCCGGGGCGAGCACGGGCTGGCCGTCGACCGCGGGCGGATCGTCCGGGAGGCGGTCGCCGTGGTGCTGGCCGACCTGGAGTCCCGGGGGGACGCGAGCATTCTCGTTCGACGCCTGCGCGGACGCTAGCGGTAGCCTGCGGGGGCTATGTCCTCGAAGTCCTCGAACGACGCTTCCGTTCCCGGCGGCTCCGGTCGTCGTCGGCGTGCGCTGGGGCGTGGGCCGGGCACGGCCCCGGCGACGAGCCCGGCGGTCGTACCGCCGGAGCCCGAGGCCGTCGCACCCGAGCGCGAACAGCCGCCCGGGCATGAGCCCGAGCCGGCCCCGGCCCCCCGGACGGGGCCGCCCGACACCGGTCCCGAGCCGGGGTCCGAGAGCGTCCCCGCCGGGCCCGAGCCGGAGCCGGAGCCCGAGCCGGGGCCGGAGAGCGTCCCTGCCGGGACCGGTCCCAAGCCAGGGCTTGGGAGTGTCCCTGCCGGGTCCGGGCCGGAGAGTGTCCCTGCCGGGCCTGAGCCCGAGCGGGACAGCGGTCCCGAGCCGGGGTCCGAGAGCGTCCCCGCCGGACCCGAGCCCGAGCCGGAGCCGGAGAGCGTCCGCGGCGAACCCGAACCCGAACCCGGGCCCGGGTCGAGAACGGCACCGGCGCCCGAGCCCGGGCCTGAGACCGGGCCCGGGTCGAGCCTGGTACCGGCGCCTGAAATCTCGGCTCCGGAACCCGAGCCGGAGGCGAAGCCCGAACCCGAGCCGGGCTCGAAGCCGAAATCCGAGCCGGAGTCGGGACCCGCGGCGGAGCCGGAGCCGGGACCGGAGCCGGGTTCGAAGCCGGGACCGGAGCCGGGGTCGAAGCCGGGGCCGGAGCCCGAGGCGGTCGTCGCGGCCGCGCCCGTGTCGCAGACCCGGCCCGGATCCGGCGAGGCCCAGGAGTCCCCCGACGGGGTCTTCAAGGTTCGGCTGGCGAACTTCGAGGGGCCCTTCGACCTGCTCCTCCAGCTGATCTCCAAGCACAAGCTCGACGTCACCGAAGTCGCCCTGTCGAAGGTGACCGACGAGTTCATGGCCCACATCCGGGCGATGGGCCCGGACTGGGACCTGGACCAGACGACCGAGTTCCTGGTCGTGGCCGCCACCCTGCTCGACCTGAAGGCGGCCCGGCTGCTGCCCGCCGCCGAGGTCGAGGACGAGGCCGATCTGGCCCTCCTGGAGGCCCGCGACCTGCTGTTCGCCCGGCTGCTCCAGTACCGGGCCTACAAGCAGATCGCCGACATCTTCCAGCACCGGCTGACGCAGGAGGCCCGCCGCCTGCCCCGTACCGTCGGCCTCGAACCCCACCACGCAGAGCTGCTGCCCGAGGTCGTGATCAGCATCGGCCCGGAAGGGCTCGCCCGGCTCGCCGTCAAGGCCATGCAGCCCAGACCCAAACCGCAGGTCTACGTCGACCACATCCACGCGCCGCTGGTCAGCGTCCAGGAGCAGGCGGGGATCGTGATCGCGCGGCTGCGGGAGTTCGGCGAGGCCAGCTTCCGCACCCTCGTCGAGGACACCGCCGACACCCTCACCGTGGTGGCGAGGTTCCTGGCGCTGCTGGAGCTGTACCGGGAGAAGGCGGTCGCCCTGGAGCAGGAGGACGCCCTCGGCGATCTGCTGGTGCGCTGGACCGGCGGGGCCGGGGGAGAGGCCCCGCATGTCACCGACGAGTTCGACCGGCCGCCCGAGGCACCGAGCGAGGAGAAGAAGGCGTGAGCGAGGAGAGCACCGACATCCCGGCCCGTTCCGGCACCGTGGCCGACCTCGACCTCAAGCCGGCCCTGGAGGCCGTGCTGATGGTCGTGGACGAGCCCGCGACCGAGGAACACCTCGCGAAGATCCTCCAGCGACCGAAGCGGCGGATCGGGGACGCGCTGCGGGAGCTGGCCGACGAGTACACCGTGCAGGGGCGCGGCTTCGAGCTGCGGCTGATCGCGGGCGGCTGGCGTTTCTACACCCGGCCCGAGTACGCGGCGGCCGTGGAGGGCTTCGTCCTGGACGGCCAGCAGGCCCGGCTCACCCAGGCGGCGCTGGAGACCCTCGCCGTGGTCGCCTACCGCCAGCCGGTCAGCCGCAGCAGGGTCTCCGCGGTCCGCGGAGTGAACTGCGACGGGGTCATGCGGACCCTGCTCCAGCGCGGTCTCGTCGAGGAGGCGGGCGCGGAACCCGAAACAGGTGCGATCCTGTACGTGACGACGAACTACTTCCTGGAGCGGATGGGCCTGCGCGGCCTGGACGAGCTCCCGGAGCTCGCGCCCTTCCTCCCGGAGGCGGCGGCGATCGAGGCCGAGACGATGGAAGGGGTCCCGTCGTTCGATCCGGACGCTCCGGATTCCGAGGACGCAGACGACAAGACGGAACTTTGATGCGAAGCAGCAGCGGCAGGAACAGCAGCGGAAACAACGGCGGGAGCCGTGGTGGCAACAGCGGCGGCCGCGGCGGGAGCAGCGGTGGCCGCGGCGGGAGCCGTGGCGCCGGTGGCAACCGCGACGACAAGCAGGGCGGCCGGCCGAAGAGGCCCCGCCCCGAGGAGCGCCGCTACGACGTGGGCCCCGGCGCCTCCCCGGAAGGCCCCAAGTCCGGGCGCGGCGCTTCGGCGCGCGGCGGGGCCAAGGGCGGACCGAAGCAGTCTCCGGGCACCGGACGGGGGCGTTGGGCGCCCGCCACCTCCCGGGAGTACGACGCCCGCGCGGAGGAGCGCAACCGGGAGCGGTACGCGGGCAAGAAGGACGTCAAGCTGCCCAAGACCTTCCCGGGCGCCGAGCAGGAGGGCGAGCGCCTCCAGAAGGTGCTCGCGCGCGCCGGCTACGGCTCCCGGCGGGCCTGCGAGGAGCTGATCGAGCAGGCGCGCGTCGAGGTCAACGGCGAGATCGTGCTGGAGCAGGGCAAGCGGGTCGACCCGGAGAAGGACGAGGTCAAGGTCGACGGTCTGACCGTGGCGACCCAGTCGTACCAGTTCTTCTCGCTGAACAAGCCCGCCGGTGTCGTCTCGACCATGGAGGACAACGAGGGCCGTCAGTGCCTCGGCGACTACGTGACCAACCGCGAGACGCGGCTCTTCCACGTCGGCCGGCTGGACACCGAGACCGAGGGCGTCATCCTGCTCACCAACCACGGTGAACTGGCCCACCGGCTGACGCACCCCAAGTACGGCGTCAAGAAGGTCTACCTCGCGCACATCGTGGGCCCGATCCCGCGCGACCTGGGCAAGCAGCTCAAGGACGGCATCCAGCTGGAGGACGGTTACGCGCGCGCGGACCACTTCCGGGTGGTCGAGCAGACCGGCAAGAACTACCTCGTCGAGGTCACCCTGCACGAGGGCCGCAAGCACATCGTGCGCCGCATGCTCGCCGAGGCCGGCTTCCCGGTCGACAAGCTGGTGCGCGTCGCCTTCGGCCCGATCACCCTGGGCGACCAGAAGTCCGGCTGGCTGCGGAGGCTGTCCAACACCGAGGTCGGCATGCTGATGAAGGAAGTCGACCTGTAGGTCGCCCGCCCGAGCTCCTGAGCTCTTGATCTCCTGATCACCGAGGCGGCCGGTTCCGGATCTCCGGACCGGCCGCTTTCGTGTGCCCGCCCTCTTCCGCCCGCCCTCTCGTGTCCGGGCCTTGTGTCCGGGCCTTGTGTCCGGGCGCCCGGGCTATTTATAGTCGTGGTGACTATTAAGGAGGTGGGTGGATGCAGGGCTACGACAAGTACGCCTTCGAACCCTTCGCCGTCACCGTCGACCTCGCCGTCCTCACCCTGCGCTCCGGCACCCTGCACGTCCTGCTCGTCGAGCGCGGACAGGAGCCGTACGCCGGACACTGGGCGCTGCCCGGCGGCTTCGTGCTGCCCGAGGAGTCCGCGGAGACCGCGGCCCGGCGCGAACTCGCCGAGGAGACCGGCCTGTCGGACGTCTCCGGGCTGCACCTGGAGCAGTTGCGCACCTACAGCGAACCCGACCGCGACCCCCGGATGCGGGTCGTGTCGGTCGCCTTCGCCGCCCTGCTGCCCGACGCGCCCGAACCGCGCGGCGGCGGCGACGCCGCACAGGCCCGCTGGCTGCCCTACGACCGTGCCGGGCCGCTCGCCTTCGACCACGACCGGATCCTCGCCGACGCCCACGACCGCGTCGGCACCCTGCTGGAGTCCACCGGCCTCGCCACCGCCTTCTGCCCGCCCCAGTTCACCCTCGGCGAGTTGCAGCAGGTCTACGAGGCCGTCTGGGGCGCGGTCCTGGACCGTCCCAACTTCCGGCGCAAGGTGCTCGCCACTCCCGGCTTCGTCGAGCCCGTGCCCGGCGGCGCCCGGCTGACCGGCGGCCGCGGCAAGCCGGCCGCGCTGTACCGGCCCGGCACCGCCGCCACCCTCCATCCGCCGCTGCTTCGCACCGCACGGGAAGGACGCCCCGCATGACTACCACGACCACCGTCCGCAAGCGCGCCGCCACCGGAGCGCTGCTGGGCCTCGCCCTCGGCGACGCGCTGGGCTTTCCGACCGAGTTCAACGATGTGCCGTCGATCCTGGCCAAGTGCGGACCCTGGCGGGAGATGGAGCTGATCCGGCCCGCGATCGTCAGCGACGACACCCAGATGACCCTCGCCCTCGGCCGGGGGCTGCGCACCGCCATGGACCGCGGGCTGCTCGGGCCGAAGCGGCTGGCGCGGCCGGTGCGCGAGGAGTTCGTGGAGTGGTACCGCTCGCCGGAGAACAACCGGGCGCCGGGACGCACCTGTCTGACGGCGTGTGCTCTGCTCCAGGTCGACGACCGGGCCTGGCAGGACGCCAGCCAGATCGGCTCCAAGGGCTGCGGCGCCAACATGCGCGTGGCGCCGATCGGTCTGGCGCCCGGTCTCGACGACGAACAGCGCGCCGGAGCCGCCCAGTTGCAGTCCGCCCTCACGCACGGGCATCCGACGGCGCTGGCCGCCTCGGACCTGACCGCGCACGCCGTACACCTGCTGGCTCAAGGCGCGGAGCCGACCGGACTCGTGGGGCTGCTGCGCTCGTACGCCCTGGACAACCGCACCCGCTACCACGAGCGCTGGCTCGGCGACCTGTGGACCCGGGGGCAGGACCCCAGCGCGCTGCACTTCATCGCGCGCGGCTGGGACGAGTGCCTGGCCGTCCTGGACCGGCTCCAGGCCGCGGTGCGGGCCGGGTCCCGCGAGACCGACCCGTGCCTGGCCACCGGGGCGGGCTGGATCGCCGAGGAGGCGCTGGCGACCGGGCTGCTGTGCTTCCTGCTCTTCGTCGACGAGCCGGTGACCGCGCTGCGCCGGGCCGCGTGCAGCTCCGGCGATTCCGACTCGATCGCCTGTCTGGCCGGCGCCTTCGCGGGCGCCCACCTGGGCGCCGACGCCTGGCCCGCCGCCTGGGCGGACCGGATCGAGTATCGGGACGAGCTGCTTGAGCTCGGGGCGCTCTGGGACGCCTGACCGGGCACCCGCCGGGGCGCCCCCGGATCAGACCAGGCGGATCGTGTCGCCCTCGACCGTGATCTTCTTCGCGGGCAGCGGCTGGGTCGCCGGAGGGTGCGCCACCGAACCGTCCGTGATGCGGAACCTGCTGCCGTGGCAGGTGCAGTTGATCGTGCCGTCGGAGACTTCGGCGACCGGGCACTGCCGGTGGGTGCAGATGTTGGAGAAGGCCTTGAACTCGCCCTTCTCCGGCTGGGTGACGACGACCTGGTCGGCCGCGAAGATCGTGCCGCCGCCGACCGGGATGTCCGCGGTCTTCGCCAGCTCCTTGCCGACGGCCGACGCGGCCGACGCGGCGGACGAGGCGGACGAGGCGGACGAGGCGGTGGACGAGTCGGCCGTCGACCCGGCGGCCGAGGTGGCGGTGGCGGTGGCGGCCGAGGCGGTGGACGCGGCCGCGGGCGAGGTGGCGGATCCGGAACCGATGCTCTCGCCGGACTTGCCGCACCCCGCGACACAGGCGGCGGCGCACGTCGCGAGTACCGTGCGCCGCGTCGGGCCGTGGGTCATGTCGTCACTCCGAAGGTGGGGAGAACCGGAAGGCGGAGGCCGGGTGATCGCTCCGGACGGAGCAGCAGCATCTTTGCACCGAAAGCACCCAAGGCGAAGCATTCCGGTACGGAGTGCCATAAAAGGTGCAACACGTACGACCGACAGCCCAGCGCGCCCGCCGTCTCAGCGGACGGGCGCCGCGTACCGGTCACGCGCGGTCTGGCTAGGCTGGACGGACGGGACAGTGATCCGTACATCACGTACATCGGCACATCAGCACATCAGCGAGGAGCAGCACCGTGGCGGTACGAGCGGTCCGGGGGGCCGTCCAGCTCGAGCGGGACGAAGCCGGCCACATGAGTGAGCAGGTCGGTGCCCTGCTCACCGCGGTCCTGGAACGGAACGGTCTGGGCACGGACGACCTGATCAGCATCTGGTTCACGGCCACGCCCGACCTGCACAGCGACTTCCCGGCGGCCGCCGCCCGCAAGCTGGGCATCGTGGACGTGCCGCTGATCTGCGCCCAGGAACTGGACATCGCGGGCGCCATGCCCCGGGTGGTCCGCCTGCTCGCCCATGTCGAGACCGACCGGACCCGGGCCGACATCGCGCATGTCTACCTCGGCGCCGCGGCCGCCCTGCGCAAGGACATCGCCCAGTGAGGACCGCACTCGTCATCGGCACCGGGCTCATCGGCACGTCCGCTGCCCTCGCCCTCGCCCAGCGGGGCGTCGTCGTCCACCTCGCCGACCACGACCCGGAGCAGGCCCGTACGGCCGCCGCGCTCGGGGCGGGCACGGACGAGCCGCCCGCGGGCCCCGTCGACCTCGCGATCGTCGCCGCCCCACCGGCTCACGTGGCCGCGGTGCTCGCCGACGCCATGCGCCGGGGCGTGGCCCGCGGCTACCTGGACGTCGCCAGCGTCAAGGGCGGCCCGCGCCGCGAGCTGGAGGCGCTCGGCCTCGACCTGACGTCGTACATCGGCACCCACCCGATGTCGGGCCGGGAGAAGTCCGGGCCGCTGGCCGCGACCGCCGACCTCTTCGAGGGCCGTCCCTGGGTGCTCACCCCGACCCGGGACACCGACACCGAGGTGCTCAACCTCGCCCTGGAGCTGGTCTCGCACTGCCGTGCGGTGCCGGTGGTGATGGACGCGGACGCGCACGACCGTGCCGTGGCCCTCGTCTCCCACATGCCGCACCTGGTGTCCAGCATGGTCGCCGCGCGGCTGGAGAACGCCGAGGAGGCGGCCGTACGGCTGTGCGGCGGCGGCATCCGCGATGTGACCAGGATCGCCGCGTCCGACCCGCGGATGTGGATCGACATCCTCTCCGCGAACCCGGGGCCGGTCGCCGACCTCCTCGCGGACGTCTCCGCCGACCTGGACGAGACCGTCCGGGCGCTGCGCGCGCTGCAGTCCTCCGACGAGGACAAGCGTCGCGCGGGCGCCACCGGCATCGAGGACGTGCTGCGCCGCGGCAACGCGGGCCAGGTCCGCGTCCCCGGCAAGCACGGGTCCGCGCCGCGGGTGTACGAGACGGTGGCCGTCCTCATCGACGACCAGCCCGGCCAGCTGGCCCGGATCTTCGCCGACGCGGGCCGGGTCGGGATCAACGTCGAGGACGTACGCATCGAGCACGCGACCGGTCAGCAGGCCGGTCTGGTGCAGCTGATGGTGGAGCCGAAGTCGGCGCCCGTCCTGACGGCGGCGCTGCGCGAGCGGGGCTGGGCCATCCGGCAGTGAAACGGCCGCCGGGGAGCCAGTAACCTTGTGCGGGGCGCCCTCGCGCCCGTCCGCCACCCCGGTTCCAGGAAGGTCCCCACTGTGGAAAGCGTCCCGGCAGTGATTGTCGCCATCGACGGCCCCTCGGGCACGGGCAAGTCGAGCACGTCCAAGGCCGTGGCCGCACAGCTCGGGCTGAGCTACCTGGACACCGGCGCCCAGTACCGGGCGATCACCTGGTGGATGGTGGACAACGGGATCGACATCGACGACCCGGCCGCGATCGCCGACGCGGCCGGCAAGCCCGACATCGTCTCCGGCACCGACCCGGCCGCCCCGACGATCACGGTCGACGGCACCGACGTGGCCGGCCCGATCCGCACCCAGGAGGTCACCTCCAAGGTCAGCGCGGTCAGCGCGGTGCCCGAGGTGCGGGCCCGGATCACCGAGCTCCAGCGCTCCCTGGCCGCCTCGGCGGCCGGCGGGATCGTCGTCGAGGGCCGTGACATCGGCACCACCGTGCTGCCCGACGCCGACCTGAAGGTCTTCCTCACCGCCTCCCCGGAGGCGCGCGCCGCCCGCCGCAGCGGTGAGATCAAGGGCGCCGACGTGCAGGCGACCCGCGAGGCCCTGCTGAAGCGGGACGCGGCCGACTCCAGCCGTAAGACCTCCCCGCTCGCCAAGGCGGACGACGCGGTCGAGGTGGACACCTCCGACCTCACGCTCCCGCAGGTCATCGCGTGTGTCGTCAGCCTCGTCGAGGAGAAGCGGGCCGCGCGGTGAACACCCGCTCCGTCCCTTCCGTCAAGGGCGCCGAGGTCGGCAGACGCATCGGCGTCGGCCTGATGTACGGGCTGTGGAAGCCGCGCGTCCTGGGCGCCTGGAAGGTCCCCGCGACCGGCCCGGTGATCCTCGCGGTCAACCACTCCCACAACATCGACGGCCCGATGGTCATGGGCGTGGCACCCCGGCCGACGCACTTCCTGATCAAGAAGGAGGCGTTCGTCGGCCCGCTCGACCCGTTCCTGCTCGCCATCGGGCAGGTGAAGGTCGACCGTCAGTCCGCCGACCGCACCGCGATCACCCAGGCCCTCGACCTGCTCGCGGCCGGCGGGGTCCTCGGGATCTTCCCGGAGGGCACGCGGGGCGAGGGCGACTTCGCGTCGCTGCGCGCCGGGCTCGCCTACTTCGCGGTCCGCAGCGGGGCGCCGATCGTCCCCGTCGCGGTCCTGGGAAGTTCCGAGCGCGCCAGCCGGTTGACCAAGGCGCTGCCCCCGTTGCGCTCCCGGGTCGACGTCGTCTTCGGCGACCCGTTCGAGGCGGGCGACGGAAGCGGGCGGCGCACGCGCAAGGCGCTGGACGAGGCGACCGAACGCATTCAGAAGCAGCTCGCGGCGCACCTGGACCACGCCAGGCGCCTGACCGGGCGCTAAGAGACACTTGAGTAGTGGATCACCCGATACGGGCGGTCCACCGATCACCACGATGAACGAGGTACGGACTTCATGAACGACCAGATCCACTCCGAGGGCTCGGGCGAGGAGCACGACCACGGAGCACTTGGCGACGCCGAGTACGCGGAGTTCATGGAGCTCGCCGCGGTGGAGGGCTTCGACCTGGAAGAGGTCGAGGGAGCCATCGAGGAGGCGGGCCACGGCCCGCTGCCCGTGCTCGCCGTCGTCGGCCGCCCCAATGTCGGCAAGTCGACTCTGGTGAACCGCATCATCGGCCGCCGTGAGGCGGTCGTCGAGGACAAGCCCGGCGTCACCCGCGACCGCGTCACCTACGAGGCCGAGTGGGCGGGCCGCCGCTTCAAGGTCGTCGACACCGGCGGCTGGGAGCAGGACGTCCTCGGCATCGACGCCTCCGTGGCCGCCCAGGCCGAGTACGCGATCGAGGCGGCCGACGCCGTCGTGTTCGTCGTCGACGCCAAGGTCGGCGCGACCGACACCGACGAGGCGGTCGTACGACTGCTGCGCAAGGCCGGCAAGCCGGTCGTGCTGTGCGCCAACAAGGTCGACGGCCCGAGCGGCGAGGCCGACGCCTCGTACCTGTGGTCGCTGGGTCTCGGCGAGCCGCACCCGGTCTCGGCCCTGCACGGCCGTGGCACCGGCGACATGCTGGACGCCGTGCTGGAGGCGCTGCCCGAGGCGCCCGCGCAGTCCTTCGGGACCGCTGTCGGCGGCCCCCGCCGGATCGCCCTCATCGGCCGCCCGAACGTCGGCAAGTCCTCGCTGCTGAACAAGGTGGCGGGCGAGGAGCGCGTCGTCGTCAACGAACTCGCGGGCACCACCCGCGACCCGGTCGACGAGCTGATCGAACTCGGCGGCGTCACCTGGAAGTTCGTCGACACGGCGGGCATCCGCAAGCGCGTCCACCTCCAGCAGGGCGCCGACTACTACGCCTCGCTGCGTACGGCCGCTGCCGTCGAGAAGGCCGAGGTCGCCGTCATCCTGATCGACGCGTCCGAGAACATCTCCGTCCAGGACCAGCGCATCGTCACGATGGCGGTCGACGCCGGCCGGGCGATCGTCCTCGCCTTCAACAAGTGGGACACGCTCGACGAGGAGCGCCGCTACTACCTGGAGCGGGAGATCGAGACCGAGCTCGGCCAGGTCGCCTGGGCGCCGCGGGTCAATGTCTCCGCGCGCACCGGACGGCACATGGAGAAGCTGGTCCCGGGCATCGAGACGGCGCTGGCGGGCTGGGAGACCCGGGTCCCCACCGGCCGGCTGAACGCCTTCCTCGGCGAGCTGGTCGCCGCCCACCCGCACCCGATCCGGGGCGGCAAGCAGCCCCGCATCCTCTTCGGCACCCAGGCGGGCACCAAGCCGCCGCGGTTCGTGCTCTTCGCCTCCGGCTTCATCGAGGCCGGTTACCGCCGCTTCATCGAGCGCCGGCTGCGCGAGGAGTTCGGGTTCGAGGGCACCCCGATCCACATCTCCGTGCGGGTGCGCGAGAAGCGCGGCGCGAAGCGGAAGTAGGACGCGCACGACACGCGAGGGCGGCCCCGGGGAAACCCGGGGCCGCCCTCGCGTGTCGTACGTGGGGCCCGGAGGCCCTGTGCGGGCCCGGAGGTCAGAGGCCGCTGCGCGGTGTGGGCGGCAGCGCCGCCGGGACGTGCCGCATGCCCGTGCCGTGCTGCGTGCCGGTGCCGGTGCCGTGCTGCGTGCTGCCCTGTGCCGACTGGGCCGCCTGCCTGCCCTGACCGAGCTGCCCGATCGGTCCGACGCGCTGCCACGGGGACGGCTGCCCACCGCTGCCCCGCGCGCTGCTCCCCCCCGCGCTGTAGGCGCTGTACGAACTGCTGAAGGTGCCCGCGCGATGGCCGCCGGGCGTGCCCGTGCGGTGCGCGATGCTCGCGAAGGCGGTGAAGTCCAGGGCGTCCTCGCCGCTGCGGTCGCCGGGCAGGGTGCGGAAGGACTTGACGTACTCGGCGTAGAGCGCGTCGTAGATCGGGGTGGCCGAGGGAGCGCCATGAGGTTCCTGAGCCGGTCGCGGCGCGGGCACCTCCCGTCCCGGACGGAGCGGGGAGCCTGCGGGCGGGACCGGCTGGAAGGCCGGGCGGCGGGGAACGTCGTATGCGTGCACGTATGTCCAAACGACCCCGCCGCCCAGGGGATGCGGCCGGGTCGCGTTCCGCAGGCCGGCCGCCAGGGCCTTTCGTTTGGATCAGGCCGGCCATGGCCGACCTGAGTGCTCGGCGGACCTGGGCGGGGACGCTCAGGTCCCCGCGAGCGGCAGCGCGGAGCCGACCAGCTTGCCGTTGGCCGCCGCCTTGTCGAGCGCGTCGCGCAGCAGGTCCTCACGGGGCTGGCGCCCGATCGAGCCGACCGGTGCCGCGTACATGAGCACCTGCTGGTGCTTGTTGGCCGCGGCCCGCCAGCTGTCGGTGACCTGGAGCGGCTGGTGCGCCTGCCACCAGGCGACCGGCTGGCCCCCGTTCGCGCCCGGCTGGAGCACGGCGTGCAGCTGGCCCGCGGCGAGCAGCACCGACCAGCCGTGCAGCACGGGCGGCACCTCGGCCAGTTCGATGAGCGGCATGAAGCCCTGCTCGATCAGCAGCGGCAGGAAGTCGTCGCCGATCTCCGTGGATCCGGGCCGCACGATGGGCGCGGTCGGCTCCACCACGAGCGCGGGGTGCAGCTCCCCGGCGATCAGGACGAGCCCGCTGGTCACGCCGAGCACGGCCTGCTCGGGCATGGCCTGCCGCGGGTCACCGCCGCCCGAGGTGCCGCCGATGGAACGGACGGCGCCCTGCAACTGCTCCTCGGTGACCTGGACGACCTGCGAGGGCAGGCAGCCCGCGTGGGCGAAGGCGAGTACGGCGGTCTCGTCCCCGATGAACAGGACGGTGCTGGTGCGCTCGTGCTCGGAGTCGCCCGGGGTGCGACAGGACGTGCAGTCGTAACTGCCCGGGGCGTTCTCTCCGGCGAGCAGCCGGTCGGCTTCTTCGTCGCCGATCTCGGCGCGTACCTCGTCGCTGACGTCGAGCATGCGCGGCACGGTGGCTCCCTCGGGATGCGGTGCGTGGCGGGACCGGGTGGCCCCCGGCCCGTGGTCCGGGGTGGTCCCGGGCTCATGCAGAAGACAACGGGCGATCTGTGGCGGGGGTCACGCTCCCGGGCGAACGGAATCGAACCATCCACCGCACAGGGTCACGTCCGGTGCGGAATCGGACACTCAACGTCAAGGGCGGAGAAAGTCAAGGAAGTTCATTCGGTGAAGTGAGTCACAAATCGCCTCGGCGCCTGGTCGACAAATGCAGAAATAGACGAATTAAGTGGGTGGCCGGATTTCGCCGATACCCGCGGTAACCATGAACTGGCCTGGGGCGACGGGGAGTTGGTTGATGTCGCCGCGCTCCGCTCCATACATTCCTCCGCCGTGTGCACAGAGCACCGCTCGGGAAGTCCGCCGACCGCGCCGCAACAGGGCGCAGCACCACCGTCCGGCGGACGGGCGGAGCGTGCCGACCGCGTCCGTACGCGGTCGGAACGGTCCGCTCGGGGGGACCCCGAGTTGTTCGAGAGGGACTCACATGTCCGAATGTGCCGATACCAGCGGCGGCATCACCCGTAAGACCCGTGCGACGGCGGTCCTCGCCGGGGCGGCACTGCTCGCCCCCCTCGGACTGCTCGCCACGGCCGGCAACTCGGCGGCGGCGGACGGCGGGGTATGGGACCGCATCGCCCGGTGCGAGAGCGGCGGCAACTGGCACATCAACACCGGCAACGGCTACTACGGCGGGCTCCAGTTCTCCGCCGGCACCTGGCGCGCGTACGGCGGTGGCGCCTACGCCCCTACCGCCGACCGGGCCACCAGGTCCCAGCAGATCGCCGTGGCCACCAAGGTCCAGGGCGCCCAGGGCTGGGGTGCCTGGCCCACCTGCTCGGCGCGCGCCGGAGCGTCCGGCAGCGCCCCCGCGGGCAACCACGGGGCGGCCCCGAAGAAGCAGAAGTCGACATCGTCGTCGACGGCGAAGTCCTCGAAGTCCGCGCACTCCACGCACTCCTCGCACTCCTCGCACTCCTCGAAGTCGACGAAGTCCTCGAAGGAGTCGGAGTCCTCGAAGCGGTCGACGTCGCCGGCCCGTCCGACGGAGCACCCGGCCCGCGGCGCCTCGCACGGCGACTACACCGTCCGGCCCGGTGACACGCTCAGCGGCATCGCGGCCCGGCACGGCACCGACTGGCGGCGGATCTACGCCGCCAACAAGGCCGTCATCGGTGACGACCCCGACGTGATCCTGCCCGGACAGCGCCTCGACCTCTGAGCCGCCCGCCCCCCACTTCTCCCGCGCGGGAGAGCTGGGGGGCGGCCGTCGTGCGCCCCGTGCGCGACACTTCGACCATGCTGGAGACCTCCGCACGACTGCTGCGCCTGCTCTCGCTCCTGCAGGCCCACCGTGAGTGGTCCGGGGCCGAACTCGCCGACCGGCTCGGCGTCACCGCGCGCACCGTGCGCCGGGACGTGGACCGGCTGCGCGAACTCGGCTACCCGGTCAACGCCAGCCCCGGCACGGGCGGCGGCTACCAACTCGGGGTCGGCGCCGAACTGCCGCCGCTGCTCCTCGACGACGAGGAGGCGGTGGCCGTCGCGGTCGGGCTGCGCACGGCCGCCGGGCAGGGCATCGAGGGCATCGACGAGACCTCCGTACGGGCCCTCGCCAAACTGGAGCAGGTGCTGCCGCACCGGCTGCGCCGACGGGTGGCCGCCCTGAACGCCTTCACCGTGCCCATGCTGCGCGGCCCGCGGCCGTCCGCCGTGGACCCGGCCGTGCTCACCGAACTCGCCCACCTCTGCCGGGACACCGAACGGCTTCGCTTCGACTACCTCGGGCACGACCGCTCGGCCACCCGCCGCAGCGTCGAGCCGCACCGCCTGGTGTGCACCGAGCGCCGCTGGTACCTGGTCGCCTGGGATCTCGACCGGGAGGACTGGCGTACGTTCCGCGTCGACCGCATGACGCCAAGACCGCCGCACGGACCGCGCTTCACGCCCCGTGAGCCGCCCGCCGACGACCTCGCCGCCTATGTTTCCCGGGGGGTCTCCACGCGCGCGTACGCCGCACACGCCGCCGTCCGGCTGCTGGTGCCGTTGCACGAGGCGGCCGAGCGGGTCTCGCCCTCCGCCGGGACGCTGGAGGCCGACGGCGACGACGCCTGCGTCCTGCGCACCGGCGCCACGAACCTGGACGTGATGGTCGTCCACGTCATGATGATGGGCCTGCCGTTCGAGGTGCTGGAGCCGGCCGAACTCGTCGAGGCGATCAGGACGGCCCGGGACCGGCTGGACGCCGCGCTGGCCCGGTCCGCCGGAGCCCCCGCCGCGCCTGGACCCACGGGCCCGCGCATGACACCCGCGCCGCCCTGCTCCCGAACGGAGCCGTACGAGGGACGTGTGACGAAGCCGTGAATTTCCTATGCGGCGTCAGCTCCCGCGCCCCCGCGTGAAATCGCCGGGGGACGTCGCTCCGGAGCGGTTCTCCCGGTATTTCCCGTAGCCCATTTCACGGGGCCGGACAGACGCACGGTAATTGCGTTCGAATAACACGGAAGAGTTATGCAACCGCCCGATCGTGTGACGCAGTTCGATCGAAACGTATGTCGTGATCCTGTGACAGAAGTGTGACCGGAGTGATCCACGACGCAGTCCCGCCTTCCGAGGAGGCCGATCACGGCCTAGCGTGGCGGCATGGCATCGATTCCCACTCCGCCCGCGGAGCCCCAGGACAGTCCGGACGCGTATGTCGGCCTGGAGGCCGGGCGTGCCGAGCGGCTCGCGCGGGAGCGCGGCTGGACGGCGGTGCGTTCGCTGCCGCCGGGCACGGTCATCACCATGGAGTACCGCGTGGGCCGGCTGAACTTCGAGGTGAAGGGCGGCAGGGTGACGCGGGCCTGGAAGGGCTGACGCGCGCGGCGACGACGAAGGCCCGGCTCCTGTGGTCCAGGAGCCGGGCCTTCGTCGTCGCGGGGCCGGGTGGTGCGTACCGGCGGCCCCGCCGTGCGCGGGGGGTCAGCCGCCGGTCAGGGGGCGGGCCGTCGAGGCGGCCGTGCCCCGGGGCAGGCGGTCCGGGTGCGGTGGCGGCCGGCGGCTGCCCGCCGGGGCGGCCGGGGTGCGCTCCGAGCGGGCGGTGTGCGGTCCGGGGGCCAGATGGACGGGGGCCCGCTGCGGGCGTACCTGGACGGTCCCCTCGCGGGCCGCCGCGGCCTCGCCCTGTGCCGCGGTACGGGGCTTGAGCAGCACCGGGGCATTGACCGGGGATGCGGGGGCCGGCACCGGCGCGACCTTCGTGCCGGAGCGCCCCTCGCGCAGGCGGTCGCGCAAGCGGTCGCGCAGGTCGAACAGCGCGGTCTCGGCGCGGGCCACCAGCGGCTCGAACCACGGCAGGGCCAGCAGGATCAGCAGGCCCGCGGCCCAGCCGAGGACCACGTCGCTCAGCCAGTGCGTGCCGAGGTAGACGGTGGTCAGGCCGACCCCGAGCGAGGTCACCGCGGAGAGCGCCGACAGCCAGCGGCGCGCTCTCGGCGTGGAGGCCAGATACGCCAGAATTCCCCAGGTCACCACCGCGTTGGCGGTGTGGCCGCTGGGGAATATATCGCCGCCCAGACCCATCTCGTTCGAGCCGATGGTGATCGCGTAGTGCGGGCCGAGCCGGCCCATGCCCAGCTTGGCGGCGCCGACCGTGAGGTTCAGCAGCAGCAGCGAGGCGCCCAGGCTCAGCAGGGGGCGCAGCGTGTGCTGACGCCAGGAGCGCCAGCCCAGCCAGGCCGCGACCATCACCGCCGTCGGGCCGCGCTGGCCGAGGACCACGTAGTAGTCGAGGAAGGCGTGGATCTGCGGCCACTGCTGGTACGGCCGGAAGAACATGACCTGCCAGTCGAGCCGGACCAGCCAGGAGGTGATCACCACGGCCCACACGATCGCCAGGTAGAAGGCAAGGGTCGCGCTGAACAGCACGATCCTGTGCCGGCTCATCTTCGGCACATCGATGTGAGCCGGCCGTTCCGGCTCACGGTCCAGCCTGGCGAACACCCGGTCCAGACGGGTGAGCTTTCGTTCGGTACGCACCCAATCGACGTTACAGCGAGTGAGCTCAGTTCCCGGTCGATTCAGCGTGTTTGTGATGACGATGTGATGTGGGATTCCTCTCAGGCGAGGCTTTATTTCCGCTGAATCGCCAATGCCGGGATGCCGGTCCCTGCAATTCCTTTGATCATTCTAGAGAGCGGTTTTATGTCACTTATGAATTCGTTCACCGAATCCTGGGGTGGAATTCTCCGGGCGCTCACCGGCCGGCCGGGGCCGGTCACGGCGGACCGGAGCCGTTCAGCCAGAAGGCTCCGTACACGGCCGACAGCACCGCGACACCGCCCGCCACCAGCGCGGACCTCGAGGTGCGCAGCCGGGCCAGGGCCAGGGCGGGCGGCAGCAGCAGCGGGAACGCGGGCAGCAGCAGGCGCGGCTTCGAGCCGAAGTAGCTCGACGCGCACAGCGCGAGCGCGGTGACGACACCCGTGTACACCAGCAGCGGCAGCGGCTGGCGCTGCCGTACGCCGACGACGTACAGCCAGATCACCAGGCCGACCCCGATGACCAGCCCGGCGCCGGCCAGGGCCGACGGAAATGACGTGAACTTGTCGGCGACGAAGCGGGCGAAGGCGTAGCCGCCGTCGAAGCCGTTGCGCCAGCCGGCCTGCACGTCGAGGTAGCCGAGCGGGCCCCGGCCGGTGTGCCGACCGACCCACAGCACGTACCCGGCGGCACCGAAGGGCGCGATCAGCATGGCGAGGGCGCGCCGCGTGCGGGACGGGGCGCGCTCCTCTGTCCGTGCGCCCTCCGGGCGCGTTTCGCTCCTTGTTCGCCCGAATGAGGTTCGCCCGAACGAGGTTCGCCCGAACGAGGCGATGCCCGCCGTCCACACCGCAGCGACCACGGCCAGCCCGACCGGGCGGGTCAGCCCGGCCAGCGCGGCCAGCAGCCCGGCGGTCAGCCAGCGACCGCTCAGCACCGCGTACAGGGACCAGGCGGCGAGCGCGGTGAACAGCGACTCGCTGTACGCCATCGACTGCACGATCCCCACCGGCAGCACCGCCCACAGCAGCACGGCGCACACACCGGCCCGGCGCCCGTACACCAGGTCCGCCACCGCGAAGATCCCCCAGGCCGCGGCGAGCGAGGCGAGCAGGGAGACGGTCAGTCCGGCACCGGCGTACGACAGCGGGGTGACCGCGTGCAGCAGCCGCTCCAGCCAGGGCAGCAACGGGAAGAAGGCCAGGTCGGAGTGCACGTCGCCGTTCGGCAGGCGCACCTCGTAGCCGTATCCCAGCTCGGCGACCCTCGTGTACCAGAGCGAGTCCCACCGGCCGGTCAGCAGGGTGTACGCGCTCTTGCCCCGCGCCTGGGCGAACAAGGCAAGCGTGAGCAGGCCCAGGGCGCGCACGGCCGCGTACCCCAGCAGGGCCGGAGCCGCCCGGTGCAGGGTGGCGGCGGGCGGGGACGCCGTACGCGTCGCTGGATGGGTCACGGGTCCGATTATCGACCGCGCCCGGAACCGGACGGCCCGGCGGGGCGCGCGGGGCGTGCGGGGAAGGGGGCCGTGACCCACGCCATACGGGTTCCCCGCCGGGTGTGAGAGGTCCGCCACTGGGCGCGGGAACGAACTCGCGTACGCTGACGTGCCACTCGCGTGCGAACCGCGCGGGCCGGAGAGCACCGCTCCGCTCCGGCCGAGTCATGGGGAAGTCCCCGACCCTGTGAGCCCGCCGCACGCCGAGGGATCTTCTGGGAGGTACTTACATGGCCGGGACGACCACGGCCGCCGCGCTGCGCCGCCGGGCGGCCGGGGCCGGTGCCAACCGCTGGGTCGTGCTCGTCGTCCTGTGTGTCAGCCTGCTCCTCGTCGCCGTCGACGCGACCGTGCTGCACGTCGCGGTGCCGGCCGTCACCGAGGACCTCCGGCCGGACGCGATGCAGCTGCTCTGGATCGTCGACACCTACCCGCTCGTCTGCGCCTCGCTGCTGATCCTCTTCGGCACCCTGGGCGACAAGGTGGGCCGCCGCAGGATCCTCCTGCTCGGGTACGCGCTGTTCGGGGTCGCCTCCGGCCTGGCCGCCCTGGCCCAGGACGCGCAGACCCTGATCGTCGCGCGGGCCCTGCTGGGCGTCGGCGGCGCGATGATCATGCCCGCGACCCTCTCGATCCTGCGGCAGGTCTTCCCCGACCGGCGGGAACGCGCGATGGCGATCGGCATCTGGAGCGCGGTCGCCGCGGTCGGCGCGGCGGTCGGCCCGCTGCTCGGCGGGTTCCTGCTGGAGCACTTCTGGTGGGGCTCGGTCTTCCTGGTCAACATCCCGCTGATGCTGGTGAGCCTGCCGGTCGGCCGGGTGCTCCTGCCCGAGTCCACCGGGAACGGCGAGGGGCCCTGGGACGTCGTCGGCGCGCTGATGGCCGCGGCCGGACTGTTCGGTGTGGTGCTGGGCGTCAAGCGGCTCGGCGCCGGCGAACCGGCGGCGAGCGCGTTCACCGTGCTGCCGCTCGTGCTGGGCGCGGTGCTGCTCACCTTGTTCGTACGGCGTCAGCGGCGCCGCCCGCATCCCCTGGTGGACCTGCGGATGTTCGCCCGGCCGGCGTTCAGCGTCTCGGTGGGGTGCATCGTGCTGGCGATGCTGGCGCTGGTCGGCCTGGAGCTGATCGCCGCGCAGTACCTCCAGCTGGTGCTGGGACTCTCGCCGCTGCGCACGGGGCTGCGGCTGCTGCCGCTGACCGTCGCGGCGATGGCCGCCGGGCTGGCGGGGGCGCGGCTGCTGCGGCGCTTCGGGCCGCGGCGGATGGTGAGCGCCGGGTTCTGCCTCACCGCGGCCGCGGTGGTGACCCTGACCGCGATGGGCGGTTCGGACAACCCGGGGCTGCTGCTGTCCGGGTTCGTGCTGCTCGGCTTCGGGCTGGAGACGACGCTGTTCGGGGCGTACGAGTCCATGCTGAGCGAGGCGCCGCCCACGCAGTCAGGCGGGGCCTCGGCGATCGGCGAGACGTCCTACCAGCTCGGTGCCGGCATCGGGATCGCCCTGCTGGGCACGGTGATGAACGCGGCGTACGCGCCCGGTCTGGCGTCCGTGCCGGGTGTTCCGGCGGCCGCGTCCGCCGCGGCGGGGCATTCCCTGGGCGAGGCCTACGACGTGGCCGGACGGCTCGGGGGTCCGGCGGGCGACGCCCTGCGCCGGGCCGCCCGGGACAGTTTCGTGCACGGGCTGCATGTGACGCTGCTGGTGAGCGCGGGTCTGCTGCTGCTGGGCGCGGTGATGGCGCTGCGGCTGCCCAGGGTCATGCAGTGCGGGGAGGACGCGACGGCACCCGCGGTACCGACGCCGCGGGAGGCGGCCGAGTCCCGCGTCCCGGCGGACGATGCCACGGAACTCGTCCGCGTCCCGGTCCCGACGGAGCAACCCGTGGAGTCACGCGTCTCGGCGTGAGCGCCTGCCCGCCGTCTCCTGCGCGCGGGCGCGGGAGCAGTTCGGGCGGCCCGTCGGAGGGTTCCGGCTCACCCGGGCCGAGCTCGCCGACATGGCGGTCGAGCTGCACAAGGGGATCCTGCTCGCCCATCACCTCGGGCGGCGTACGGGCGCCGGCCGCCTGCGTCCCGAGCAGGTCGGTTTCGGCAAGCCGGACAACGTGCGGGAGGTGCTGACGTGCGAAGGCACCGTCGAGACGCATCAGCTCGTGCGGGGCAAGGCGCTCACCGGGCTCGACGCCTTCCGGTGAGACCCCGCCGGGCAGGGCCGATGGGCCCCCGCCGGGGCAGGGCCGGTGACCGGCCCTGCCTCAGCTCTGGTTGAAGAAGCCGTCGGAACGGCGTGCGGCCGGTTCCCCGCTGACGATCTCGGTGTCGGCGGGGGTCAGCAGGAACACGCGAGTGGACACACGCTCGATCGAGCCGCGCAGTCCGAAGAT
Organism: Streptomyces sp. NPDC001443; assembly: GCF_053597355.1. Classification (NCBI taxonomy): domain Bacteria; kingdom Bacillati; phylum Actinomycetota; class Actinomycetes; order Kitasatosporales; family Streptomycetaceae; genus Streptomyces; species Streptomyces sp. NPDC001443. The sequence continues at coordinate 105,946 of NZ_JBSFIA010000019.1, read as the reverse complement.
CAGTCCGGCCGCGAAGTCGACGACGCGCTTGGCGTCGGCGGCCTCCATGGCGGTGAGGTTCATGATGACCGGGACCCCGTCCCGGAACATCTCGCCGATGGCGCGGGCGTCCCGGAAGCTGTCCGGGGTGACCGTGCCGATCCGGCGACCCTTCTCCTCGGCCGTGTCCGTGGCCACCTTGACCCGCGGGTCGGTGACCCAGGCGTCCCCGGAGTCGGTCCCCTCGGAGTAGTCGTCGTCGTAGTAACGCTCGTCATCGTTGTCGTCGACGAGGCCAAGCCAGGCACTCGCCTTGCGCACAGATCCCATGGACGCCTCCTCTCACAGCGGTCTTTCTTGCTATCCGCATCCCTATGGTCGTCCATGATGCGGATGTCGCGCCAAGTGGATAGACGCCGCACGGGGGGTTTGTGACGGTACTGGTGCACAGTCGATCCGTCGAGAGCCCGCGTTCCCCAAGGGGCGTGCTGTATGCGGCTGCTGACTATGAGTGAAATATGATTCTTCGCGGCGGACGGGTGACGAGCGGTGCGTACGGGTGAACGGAGGGCCGGTACGGCAGCCGATACGATGCCGCTGCTCGACACCGTACGGACCACGGGGGGTCGTCGTGTTCGGAATCGTCAGGCCGTGCAGCCACCGTCTCGGTGAGGGGCTGCGCGCCCAGTGGATGGCGCATCTGTGCGGGCTCTGCCTCGCCCTTCGCGCCGACCACGGACAGTTCGCGCGGATCGTGACGAACTACGACGGGCTGCTCATATCGGTTCTGACGGAGGCTCAGCGCCCGGCGGCCGAGGGCGGCGGCCGGCGTACGGCGGGCCCCTGCCCGCTGCGCGGCATGCGCACCGCGTCGGTCGCGGACGGCGAGGGTGCCCGGCTCGCCGCCGCGGTCTCGCTGGTGCTCGCCTCGGCCAAGGTGCACGACCATGTCGCCGACGGGGACGGGCTGCTGGCCCGCAGGCCGGTGGCGCTCGCCGCCCGCCGGGTCGCCCGGAGCTGGGAGCGGGCGGGTGCGCGCGGCGGGAGTGCCGTCGGGTTCGACACCGCCGTGCTCGTCGAGGCGGTGGACCGGCAGTCCGGTCTGGAGACCCTCGCCGGGCCCGGCACGCCGATCCTGACGGTCACCGAACCCACCGAGACCGCCACGGCGGCGGCCTTCGCGCACACCGCGGTGCTGGCCGGACGGCCGGGCAACGCCGCTCCGCTCGCCGAGGCCGGACGGCTGTTCGGGCGGCTCGCGCATCTGCTGGACGCCGTCGAGGACCGGGAGGCCGACGCCGCGTCGGGGGCCTGGAACCCGCTCGCCGCGACCGGCACCCCGCTCGGTGAGGCCCGGCGGCTCGCCGACGACGCGCTGCACGGCATCCGGCTCGCCCTGCGCGAGGTGGAGTTCACGGACGGCCGGCTGGCCCATCTGCTGCTCGCGCACGAGCTGAGGCGGTCGGTGGACCGGACGTTCGGGACGGAAGCCTGCGGGCACGCGCCGGAGGGCGCTTTCACGCCACAGGGGCCGGGATGGGGGCAGCCCGGGTCGGGGAGCGGGCCGGTGCCGGGGAACCCCTATGCGAGTCCCGGCGGGGGCGACCCCTTCGGCGGGCTGCCGCCGAGCCCCGGCAAGCGGGGATTCTGGGCCGGGTGCGCGGTCGCGATCGGGCTCTGCTGCACCTGCAAGGTGTGCTGTGCCGACAGCTACGAAGGCCCCTGGTCGGGCAGGAGGCGCGAGGGGTGTTGCGGCAGTTGTGGTGACTGCGGCGACTGCAGCGGCTGTTGCGACATCTGCGAGTGCTGCGAGTGCTGCGACTGCGGGATCTGAGCGCGCCGGGTGACCCGGCGCGAGCACGGCCTGAGCGTCGCGATCGCCGCGGGGGAGCGGGACTTGGCCTGACGGAGTGGGCAACCGTCCGCAGGCGTAATTAAGTTGAAGGCTGCACGGCCGAAAGGCGCCCTTGCGCGTGTCGGCCGTACGGTCGAATACTCCCCCACAGCGCTTGTCAGGGACACGGCACGTCCGAAATCCGGGCGGCCTTCCCCGGCTGCGCCTCACGGGCCTCGACCCCACGCGGGCCCCCGAATTCCCCTGGGAGGGAACGAAAAGTGAGGATCAAGCGCACCACCCTTCGAAGCGGCATCGCGAGACGGACCCGGCTGATCGCCGTGGCGACCGGATTCGTGGCCGCAGCCGCGTTCGCCGTCCCCACCGCGAGTGCGACCGACGTCCAGACGTTCAGCGCGAACCAGCTCAGCAGCGCCAACCAGTCCGTGCTCAGGTCCGACATCGCGGGCACCGCCTGGGCCGTCGACGCCAAGACGAACCGTGTGGTCGTCACCGTCGACGACACGGTCTCCGCCGCCGAGATCGCACAGATCAAGGCGGACGCGGGCAGCAACGCGGGCGCCCTCACCATCAAGCACACCGCGGGCCAGTTCAAGCGGCTGATCACCGGTGGCGACGCCATCTACGGCGGCGGCTACCGCTGCTCGCTCGGCTTCAACGTGCACAGCGGGAGCACCTACTACTTCCTGACCGCGGGCCACTGCGGCGAGGTCGCCTCCACCTGGTACTCCAACTCCGGTCAGAGCACCGTGCTGGGCACGAACGTCAGCTACAGCTTCCCGACCAACGACTTCGCGCTGGTGCGCTACACCGGCTCGGCCGCGCACCCGAGCGCCGTCGGCAGCCAGACCATCAGCAGCGCGGCCACGCCGAGCGTGGGCACGACCGTCTACCGTCGTGGTTCCACCACCGGTACGCACAGCGGTCGGGTCACCGCGCTGAACGCCACGGTCAACTACGGCAGTGGTGACGTCGTCTACCAGATGATCCAGACCACGGTCTGCGCCGAGGGCGGCGACAGCGGCGGCCCGCTCTACTCGGGCTCCGTGGCCTACGGTCTGACCTCCGGCGGCAGCGGCAACTGCACCTCCGGCGGTACGACGTTCTTCCAGCCGGTCACCGAGGCGCTGAGCTACTACGGCGTCAGCGTCGGCTGACGTTCTGTCCCCGGCCGACGTCCCGGCGAGCCCCCGTACGCAACCGGCGTGCGGGGGCTCGCCCTTGTCCGGGCGCCGGCGTTACCGTCGGACGTGGCGAATGCCGCGGGCGGTACCGGCCCGGGCGGCACCCACGTCGGACCCCGGGGGGTCGTGATGGTCGAGGAGCTGGTGGCGGCGGGAGCGGTGCTCGCGTCCGCCGGAGCGGTGTACATGATGACGGCGGCGCGGGTCGTCAAGCAGTACGAACGGGGCGTGGTGTTCCGGCTCGGGAAACTCCGGCCCGAGGTGCGCGGACCCGGGTTCACGATGATCGTGCCGTTCGTGGACAAGCTCCGCAAGGTCAACATGCAGATCGTCACGATGCCGGTGCCGGGCCAGGAGGGCATCACCAGGGACAACGTGACCGTGCGCGTGGACGCCGTCGTCTACTTCAAGGTGATCGGCCCGGCCGAGGCGGTCGTACGGGTCGAGGACTACCGGTTCGCCGTCGCGCAGATGGCGCAGACCTCGCTGCGGTCCATCATCGGCAAGAGCGAGCTGGACGACCTGCTGTCCAACCGGGAGAAGCTCAACCAGGGTCTCGAGCTGATGATCGACAGCCCGGCCGTGGAGTGGGGTGTCTCCATCGACCGGGTCGAGATCAAGGACGTGTCCCTGCCCGAGACCATGAAGCGCTCCATGGCCCGCCAGGCCGAGGCCGACCGGGAGCGGCGGGCCCGGGTCATCAACGCCGATGCCGAGCTCCAGGCGTCGAAGAAGCTCGCCGAGGCCGCGCAGCAGATGGCCGACACTCCCGCCGCGCTCCAACTGCGGCTGCTGCAGACGGTGGTGGCGGTCGCCGCCGAGAAGAACTCCACGCTCGTCCTGCCCTTCCCGGTGGAGCTGCTGCGCTTCCTGGAGAAGGCCCAGCAGCCGGTACCGGTCCCGCAGCCGGCCCCGGTCCAGCAGCCGACGCCGCTCCAGCAGCCGGTGCCGCAGCCGGCCCCGGTGCCGCCGTCGGCTCCGGTGGTCGAGCTGCCCGTGGAGCAGCAACTTTTCCCGGCCGCAGCCCCCTTGAACACGAATCCCGAAGAGGCAGATTCGAGGCAGGAGTAGACCCCACCGGCCGACGGCGAGTCATCGGGTGGTGAGCCCGGTCGGCGCGCCGGGGCGTGCGAGAGCGGCCGTGCGCGCGCCCCGAAGTCGACCTTGTGTGCTCCCTGTGCGACTCGCGAGAGTTGACGCTCGTCAACCGGCCTTCCGGCCTGTCGGGTCCCCAACGCCCGTCGGGTCGGCCTCCCGCAGGAGGACATGAGTTGAAGTACCGACGCACACCCGGACGCCGTGCGGCCGTGGCGGGTGCGGGTGTCGCCGCGCTGCTCGTCGCGGGAGTCCCTCTCCAGAGTGCGAACGCCGGTGAGCCGGCCGAGGCGTCCCCGCCCGGGATCCTGTCGGCCGCGGCGGCCGGAGATCTCGCCTCGACGCCCGCCGGGAACCTCGCCGGGTCGAGGAGCGCCCGTGCGGTCCTCGCGGACGAGGCGACCGTGCCCGGCACCTCCTGGGTGACCGACCCGCGCACCGGCCGGATCGTCGTCACCGCCGACCGCACCGTCTCCGGCGCCGCGTGGGCCAGGCTCGGCAAGGTCGTCGACCGGCTCGGCCCGGTCGTCGAACTCAGGCGCGGCAACGGAGAGTTCAAGCCCCTGATCGCCGGTGGCGACGCGATCGCGGGTCCGGGCGGCCGCTGCTCGCTCGGCTTCAACGTGGTCAAGGGCGGCCGGCCGTACTTCATCACCGCGGGGCACTGCACCGAGGCGGCCTCCACCTGGACCGATTCCCGTGGCGCCACGATCGGCCGCACCGAGCGGTCCAGCTTCCCGGGCACCGACTTCGGCCTGGTCGAGTACACCGCGGACGTGGCCCACCCCAGCGAGGTCGACCTCCACGACGGGTCCGCGCGGGCCGTCACCGGAGCTGCCGACGCCAGGGTCGGCGAGCGGGTGACCCGCAGCGGTGCGACGACCGGGGTGCGCTCCGGCACGGTCACCGGCCTGGACGCCACCGTGAACTACGGCAACGGCGACACCGTGCGCGGTCTGATCCAGACGGACGTCTGCGCCGAGGCCGGTGACAGCGGCGGCCCGCTCTTCGACGGCGACGTGGCGATCGGCCTCACCTCCGGCGGCAGCGGCGACTGCACCGCGGGCGGCGTGACCTTCTTCCAGCCGGTCACCGGGGCGCTGTCGGCCCTCGGTGCCCGGATCGGCTGACCGGCCGACCCGGCGCGCGGTGTTTGCGCAGGTGAGAGAGGTTCGGAACGGCATCGCACGCGCGTTGGAAAATGGGGGTGCGGCGGTGGCGGGGTAGTTGTGAACGAATATTCGAGAGCTGATCGGGCTCACGGGTGCGGGAGGTGCGGATGCCGGACCGGACCGGCAGAGCAAGTCCGTACGGCCGGAGCGGCGCCGTACCCCCGTGCGCGGCGGTGCCTTCATCGACGAGTCGACACCCCGGGTCACCTTCCCGGCCCGGGCCGGACGATCCGGATGTCCGCGGGGTACGCCGAGCGGCGGCCGCATCCCGGGGACGCGCGGGCCCGGCTCGTCGTGCTGACCGAACGCGGCTGGGCCTGCACCCGGGCGGCGGAGGAGGCGATCGCCGAGATCGTGGGGGAGTGGGCCGGGCTGCTGGGTGAGTCCGAAGTGGGCTTGCTGCGCGATCACTTGGTGCGTATCGCGCCCTACGGGCCGCTCAGGCCTTCCTGGTGACGCTTCGTCCGTTGCGCCCCGACTCTGCCAGTGACCACTGGGAACTTTTTACTGACGCGTAACTTCACACCGGGGCTACTCGCCCGTAACTTGACGGATGAACAGCATCCCGTGATCCGGATCACAGGGCGTAATGCCGTCGTACCCCCCATGAGCCGCAAGGAGATCACCCGATGCTGCCCTGGAAGCGAGTGCTCAGACCGCTTGCCGCGCTGCTGATGACCGCCGCGGTCGCCGCCGTCCCCGCCACCGCCGCCCACGCGTCCGCCGATCGGGCGACCACCGCCCGTGTGTCCGCCGCCGCGAGCGCGGCTCCCAGCCACGGCTGGAACGACTACTCCTGCAAGCCGTCCGCCGCGCACCCCCGCCCGGTGATCCTGGTCCACGGCACCTTCGCCAACTCCGTCGACAACTGGCTGTCCCTCGCCCCCTACCTGGAGAGCCGCGACTACTGCGTCTTCTCCTTCGACTACGGCGAGCTGGCCGGCGTACCCCTCGTCCACGGCCTCGGCCCCATCGACAAGTCGGCCGAGGAGCTGTCCGCCTTCGTCGACAAGGTGCTCGCCGCGACCGGCACCGCCAAGGCCGACCTCGTGGGTCACTCGCAGGGCGGCATGATGCCCCGCTACTACCTGAAGTTCCTCGGCGGCGCCGCCAAGGTGAACGCCCTCGTCGGCATCGCGCCCAACAGCCACGGCACCACCCTCAGCGGACTCGCCAAGCTGCTGCCGTACTTCCCCGGCGCCGAGGACCTGCTCACCCTGGCCACCCCCGCACTCGCCCAGCAGGTCGTCGGGTCCGACTTCATGACCAGGCTCAACCAGGGCGGCGACACCGTGCCCGGCGTCCACTACACGGTCATCGCCAGCAAGTACGACGAGGTCGTCACCCCGTACCAGAGCCAGTTCCTGAGCGGGTCCGACGTGAAGAACGTGCTGATCCAGGACCTGTGCTCGCTCGACCTCTCGGAACACGCGCTGCTCGGCGTGACCGACCGGATCGCCTTCCACGAGGTGGCGAACGCCCTCGACCCGGCCCACGCCAGCCCCACCACCTGCGCGTCGGTCCTCAGCTGACACGCGGTCGTTCCGCCGGGGCCTGTCCGGCCTGAGCCGCCGGTCAGGCCCCGGAGTCCTGTTCAGCGGCCGTGCCGGCCACCGCTCACCGCACGCCGTCGCACCGAGGCGAACAGCGCGGCCGCGCCCAGCGCCAGCGCCGCCGCGCCGCCGACCGCGAAGTACGGGGTACGGGGGTCGCCGCCGGTCTCGGCCAGGTTCTCGCCGACGACCGCGGCCTTCGGGTCATTGGCGGCCGTCGTCCGCGCGGCCGGTGCCGCCGCTTCGGTGGCCGGCTGCGCGGACGACGGAGCGGTGGCCTCCGCGGTGACCCCGGTGGTCGCCCCGGTGGTCGGCTCCGCGGACGTACGGGCGTCGTCGTCCCCGTGGCCGTGGTGCTCGATCGTCGACTTGTCGGCACCGGCCTCGATCTGCCGCTCGGAGGGCGCGGAGGCGGCCGGGGCCGCGACGGAACCGCTGCCCGTCGAGCCGCTGCCGCCCGTCGAGCCACCGGTTCCGGCCGAGCCGCCGCCGAAGGCGACGTCGGAGCAGGAGTAGAACGCCTCCGGGCTGTCCGAGCGCTGCCAGACCGCGTACAGCAGCTGCTTGCCCGCACGCTCGGGGAGGGTCCCGGAGAACGTGTAGAAGCCGCCCGTGGCGACCGGGTCCGTGGCCGTCGCCACCGGGTGCTCCAGGTCCAGGTCGGACCAGGCCAGCGGCTTGGTGGGGTCGTAGCCGGCCTTGGTGAGGTACACCTTGAAAGTGCCCTTGTGCGGGGCGGTCACGCGGTACTTGAAGGTGTACGAGCCGCTGCGTACGGCGGTCGCCGGCCAGTCGGCGCGGGGCAGGTCCAGGCCCTTGAACTCGTCGTTGTTCGCGCTGCACAGCCTGCCGTCCGGGATGAGCGCCTGGTGCTGCCCGTTCGCGTCGCCGATCCGGATGCCGTTCCAGTCGTAGAGCGCCTGGGTGCCGCCGGCCGCGACCGCCGCCCTGCAGGCGTCCGACTTCGGGCTCTCGGGGCCCTCCGCGTAGCACTGGGCGACCCGGCTGACCGGGTCGCCCATCGAGCCGTGCGCGGACGCGGGGGCGGCCGCGAGGGCGGTCAGGGCGAGCGGGGCCGTGCCCAGCGCGGCGGCGACGGCGAGCTTGCGGCGAGCAGGCATGGGGGAACTCCTCGAAACGGTCCTTCGGGCGGGCTGGATCCCGTGGGGTGATCAGCAAGTTAGCCCCGGAAAGCCGTGGAATCGCCTGCTGAGGGCGATCGACGGAGATCCTTAGGTTCGTCTTAAGGGAGTGCTCAGGCTGGGATCAGGTAGGTACCGTGCACGGCATGACGCACGAGGGGATCAGGCCTGCCGTGGCCGCCGACGTACCGGCCGTGCGGGCCGTGACCGACGCGGCCTACCACCGCTACATCGAGCGGATCGGTGTGGTGCCGCAGCCGATGGAGGCGGACCACGCGGCGAACGTGGCCGCGGGCCGGGTGTTCGTCACCGTCGGCCCCGGGACCGCCGAGGTGACCGGCCTCGTCGTGCTGGAGACGCACGAGGACCATCTGTTCCTCGACAGCATCGCCGTCCACCCCGACGCGCAGGGCGGCGGGGTGGGGCGGCGACTGCTGGAGTTCGTGGACGCACGCGCGCGTGAGCTGGGCCTGCCCGAGGTCAGGCTCTACACGAACGCGCTGATGTGGGAGAACCAGGAGATCTACCCGAAGTACGGGTACGAGGTCGTGGAACGCCGCGTCGACGGGCCCTACGACCGTGTCCACTACCGCAAGCGACTGCGCTGACCGTGCCGACTGCGCCGACCGGCCCGCGGGGCCGGTCCGGTCAGCCGTCCGGCCACCAGGTCCGGGCGATCTCCTTGCGGACCTCGGGCCGCTGGTCGGGGCGCGCCTCGGCGTCCTCGCGGACTCGTCGGCCGTCCGTCTTCCTCAGGGGCTTCTGCACGGTGATGCGGCGCATGGCTGCCTCCTTCGAGTGCCTGCCGTGGCCCGTGTCCTCACGGGGGCAGACGCTTTCGGGGAGAGTTCCTCATCGGCGGCCGTCTGTCAGTGGCCGGGGTCACCATTCGATTGTCAGTGGTGGGTGTCACGCTTGCCGCATGACGGATGGGATCACTGACGACACCACGGGCCGGATCACCGGGGACGGCACGGCCGGGAGCACGGCCGGCACCGCCGTGACCTCGGTGGACGTGGACTGGGACGCGCAGGCCGCCACCTTCGACGACGAGCCCGACCACGGACTGCGGGACCCCCTGGTGCGGGACGCCTGGGCGCGGCGGCTGCGCGACTGGCTGCCCGCACGGGCCGGGCACGTGCTCGACCTCGGCTGCGGCACCGGCAGCCTGTCGCTCCTCGCGGCCGAGCAGGGACACCGGGTCACCGGCGTCGACCGGTCCGCGGCCATGGTGGACCTCGCGCGCCACAAGCTCACCGGGCGTGACGCCGTGTTCCTCGTCGGCGACGCGGCGGCCCCGCCGGTGGACGAGCGGGGCTTCGACACCGTCCTCGTACGGCATCTGCTGTGGGCCCTGCCCGACCCCGGCCGAGCCCTGCGGCACTGGCGGGGCCTGCTGTGCCCCGGGGGCGGCCGGCTCGTGCTGGTCGAGGGCGTGTGGGGCACCCTCGACCCGGTCGGCATACCCGCCGAGCGGCTCCTGTCCCTCGTGACGCCGTGGGCCGACGAGGTGCGCCTGGAGCGCCTGTCGGACGACGTGCTGCTGTGGGGCAAGGAAGTGACGGACGAGCGGTACGCGGTGGTGGCGACGCTCCGCTGAGTCCGGCGACAGCCCTCCGTCGCTTCGGGCAAGTCGACGGGCAGGCGGACAGCTCCTAGACCAGCAGTTCGTCGAAGCCGCCCTCGCGGGCCAGTCGCTCCAGCTCGTCGAGGGCGGCCACGGCGGCGGCCGCGGCCGCCGGGTCCCGCCCGGTCAGACCGCTCTCCTCGAACTCGTCCTCGTCCAGGCGCCGTACGTCGTGGCCGTCGGCGGAGCGCCACAGGTCCAGGTCGAGGTCCTCCACGACCAGTTCGGCGCCGGAGAGGGCCGCGGGCCGGGCGATGTCGCAGTACCACCCCTTGAGCGCGCCCACCGGGTCACGCAGCTCCTTCACCGAGTACCAGCGGTCCCGCCAGTAGTACTCGGTGAAGACGTCCCCCGGCTCGAAGCGCACGAAGCCGAAGTCGCGGACGGCCCCGCTCGCGAACGGCGCGCGTACGACGATCCGGGTGCCGTCGTCCTGGAGCAGCTCCGCGGGGTAACGGATCTTCGTCCGGCCGGCCTTGACCAGGACGACCTCCACCGTGCGGGCCGTGTCAGCCGAGTTCGCGGACATACCGCACCTCCGTTGCGCAGATCTCGTATCCGAACCATGCGTTGATCGCGAGCATCGGGTCGTTGCCCGCGTCGTTGCCCGTGAACGCCTCCGTGCAGCCGGCCGCGCGGGCGCGGTGCAGGGAGGCGGTCTTGGCGAGTTTGGCCAGGCCCCGGCCGCGGAAGGCACGGTCCGTGGTGGTCATGGCGCTGGAGTACCGGGTCGCGCCGTCGGTGTGGGCCGCGCTGAGGGCGGCGGGGCGGCCGTCGACCAGCACGACCGAGGTCAGCTCAAGGCTGAGGAGCGGGTGGTTCCAGGTCTCGTCGAGCCAGGCCGCGTAGTCGGTGAACGCGAGGTCGATGTCGCTCGGTTCGTCCGACGCCCCCTGCGCGTCCAGCTCGAACAGCGGGCGCGGATCGGCCGCGAAGTCGGCGGCCGTGCGCAGTTCGACGCCCGGCGGCAGGTCCGGCAGGTCCGGCAGCGTGCCGTGGGCGAGGTCGAGGCGCAGGAAGTGCGCGGAGCGGCTCGCCCGGTAGCCGCGCCGTTCGGCGAAGGTGCGGTTGTCCGGTTCGTCCAGGACCCAACTGAACAGCCTGGTCGCGCCCTCGGTCATGAGGTGCTTCTCGGCGGCCCGCGTCAGCAGCGAACCCGCGCCGCTCCGCGATCGCCCGGGGTCCACGTACACGTTGAGGTAGCCCTGCCCCGGTTCCGGGCTCTCGTGCGCCAGGCCCACCTGGGCCGTGCCGACGATCTCGCCGTCCTCCTCGGCGACCAACTGCCGGAAACGGGCGGCGGGGTGGGTGCGGGTGAGGTCGTGCACCAGTGACTCCGGGGTGGAGACCATGAAGGGCAGCTTCAGCCGCCGGACCCGGGAGAAACCCTCGGCGTCCGCCCGGACCCCGGCTCGGACATCACGCACGATCATCGTCATGGAGGCGCACGCTACGTGGGCGTCGAACGGAACGCCTCCCATTTTCGGGCGCGGCGGCGGTGGGTGCGGGACAATCACCCCGTGACCTTGAAGATCGACATCGATGACGGCGCCCCGCCGTACGAGCAGGTACGGGCGCAGATCTCCGAGCAGGCGCGGTCGGGGGTGCTGCCGGTGGGGTTCCGGCTGCCGACCGTGCGCGGGCTGGCCGAGTCGCTGGGCCTGGCGGTGAACACGGTGGCCAAGGCCTACCGGGCGCTGGAGGCGGACGGCGTGATCGAGACGCGCGGGCGGCACGGGACGTACGTCGCGGCGGCCGGGGCGGCCGCGGAGCGGGAGCTGGCGTCGGCCGCGCAGGCGTACGTGGAGCGGGCCCGACGGCTCGGGCTCACCGAGGCGGACGCGCTGGCCGCCGTACGGGACGCCCTGCGGGCGGCGTACGGCGGCTGACGGCAGCCCGGGGTTCTACAGGTAGAGCCCCGCGTCCACCCCGTCCCGCGGCTCCGGGACCGATGCCGGGGTCGTCCCGCGCCGCAGGGCGTACAGCTCCGCCAGGGTCGCCCCGTCCCGGCCGACGCCCTCCTCGGTGCCCAGCCAGTCCACCGCCTCCGCGCGGGTCAGCCTGCCGACCTCGATCCGGGCCAGACAGCGGCCGGGGCGGACGACGGCCGGGTGCAGGCGTTCCAGGTCCTCGTTGGTCGTGACCCCGACCAGGACGTTGCGGCCCTGGCCGAGCAGACCGTCGGTCAGGTTCAGCAGCCTGGACAGGGCCTGCCCGGCCGTGTGCTTGGCCTCGCCGCGGATCAGTTCGTCGCAGTCCTCCAGGAGCAGCAGCCGCCAGCGGCCCTTGCCCGTGGAGTCGTCCTCGCCGATCGCGATGTCCATCAGATAGCCGACGTCGCTGAACAGCCGCTCCGGGTCCAGCACGCAGTCCACCTGGCACCACTCCCGCCAGGACCGGGCCAGCGTGCGCAGCGCCGAGGTCTTGCCGGTGCCGGGCGGGCCGTGCAGCAGGAGCAGCCGGCCGGCGATGTCCTCGGGGGTCGTGGTCATCAGGCGGTCCATCGCGCCGGCCACCGGAGCGGTGTAGTTGGCCCGCACGTCCTCCCAGGTGCCCGCCGAGATCTGTCGGGTGGTGCGGTGCGGGCCCCGTCGCGGGGACACGTACCAGAAGCCCATCGTGACGTTCTCCGGCTGCGGCTCCGGTTCGTCCGTGGCGCCGTCGGTCGCCTGGTCCAGGACCTTCTGGGCGAGCTCGGCGCTGGTCGCCGTGACCGTGACGTCGGCCCCCCGGTTCCAGCGGGAGACGAGCAGGGTCCAGCCATCGCCCTCGGCCAGGGTGGCGCTGCGGTCGTCGTCGCGGGCGATGCGCAGCACCCGGGCGTCCGGCGGCAGCAGTGACGCGCCGGACCGCACCCGTTCGATGTTCGACGCGTGCGAGAACGGCTGCTCGCCCGTCGCGAAGCGGCCGAGGAACAGTGCGTCGACGACGTCGGAAGGGGAGTCGGAGTCGTCGACGTTGAGCCGGATCGGCAGCGCGTCGTGCGGGTTCGCTGACATGCCGCCATGATCCGGCACACGGGCGCCGAGTGCACCCGGTTTCCGCGCTGCGCGTGAAGTGTCGGGCGTGTTCCCCACGTCCGGGGTAGTCCGCCGCCGCCCGCTGTCTCCCGTCATGTCCGGTGAGTCCTGTCATGTCACGTCCCGTTCCTGCTCGGAGTGCCGCGCGCTCGGTGTGCCTCGCCCGCGTCCTGTCACCGGTCTGTGCCTCGACTGCACCTGCCCGTACAGCCGTTCACGCCGTTAGTGTTGTCCTTGATGGGACGTCATGAGTGGAATTCGGGGGCTCGGCGGTGGCGGCTCACCGCGCTGCTCGGCGCGGCCGTGGCCGCACTGGCTCTGGTCGTGACCTTGATCAACACACTGCCGGGGGGCGGCGACACCGCGGGCACCACGTCCGACGGCGCCGAGGTGCACGGCACCCCCGCCACCCCGGCGCGGGCGCCGCGGCCGGAGGTCGGCTGGGGCTTCACCCACACCCAGTTCAGCGCCGACGAGGGCAGCGGGGCCGCCACCCGGCGGGTCGAGGGCCTGCTGTCGAAGAGCGGGGACCTGCCGCAGAACCAGGCCATCATGGGCTGGGGGGCCGACAACCCCGAGCCGGTGAAGGGGCGTTACGACTTCGCCGCGCTGGATCGCCGGATCGACTTCGTACGTGCCTCCGGCGGCACCCCGGTCATCACCCTGTGCTGCTCGCCGGACTGGATGAAGGGCGGCCGGGCGGGCGCGGGCCGGACCGACTGGAGCCAGGCCGCGCTGGAGACCGCCCCCCGGCCCGAGAACTACGCGGACTTCGCCGCGCTCGCCGCGACCGTCGCCCGGCGCTACCCCGACGTGCGCCACTTCGTCGTCTGGAACGAGTTCAAGGGCTTCTGGAACGACGCCGAGGGCCGCTGGGACTACGAGGGGTACACCCGCCTCTACAACCTTGTTTACGAGGCCCTGAAGAAGGTCGACAAGGACATCATGGTCGGCGGCCCGTACCTGGTGATGGACAGTGTGGACCCGCGCGCCGAGGAGGCCTCGACGGCCCTGGCGGGCCCGTGGGGCGCGATGGACCGGCGGGTCCTCGACGCCTTCGCCTACTGGAACCGGCACAAGGCAGGCGCGGACTTCGTCGTCGTCGACGGCTCCAGCTACACCAAGGACGACGAGCTGCTGCCCGACGCGTTCGGCGCCACCGACAAGCTCACCGCCGTCGGCGCCTGGGTGCGACGGCGGACCGGCGGCCTGCCCCTGTGGTGGGCGGAGTACTACGTCGAACCCGCCGACGGCGACGACGACCGCAAGGGCTGGCCGGAGAACCGCCGGGTCGCCGTGCAGGCCGCCGGGATGATCGCCATGGTCAAGGGTGGTGCCTCCTCCGGCTTCTACTGGAACCCGGAGGACGAGAAGGGCCCCGGCTGCCCCGGCTGCCTGTGGACACCGACCGACCGCGCGGACGGCGGCGCGCAGTTGCCCATGTACGGTCTGGTCTCCCGGTTCGGCGAGGAGTTCCCGCCGGGTACGCGGTACGACACCGTGTCCGTCGCCGCGGACGACGTGCCCAACGTCCGGGTCCTGGCCACCGACAGGGCCGTCCTGGTGGTGAACATCCGCGACCGGCCGATCAGCGCGCAGGTCGACGGACGACGGTTCGAGATGCGGGCGTACGAGGTGAAGTGGCTCACCAGGTGAGCACCGGGGGAGCAGCCGGTGCGCACCCGGTGAGCCGCCGTGCTCACTTCATCGTGAGGAACCGCTGCACCAGCGCCGCGCACAGGACCGCCAGCAGCGGCAGGGCGAACCAGAAGCCGCTCCGCAACCGGCGCCGTTGCCGCACGCCCGGCCGGCCGGCGACCCGCAGCACCTCGCGCGCCGTCAGCAGCAGGATCAGCACGACGGCCGCCGACGCCCCGACCACCGACCAGGGCGTCCAGGTGATCTGCGGCCCGATCGGGCCCGGGTCGGCCCCGGGCACCTCGCCCGCGGGCCGGTCACGCAGCGCGTACATGGTCACGTCGTCGTTGACCAGGACCTTCCTCAGCTCCGGCCGCCCGTCCAGGTTCGCCAGCAGGCGCGGCTCCCAGTACGTCGAGTAGCCCACGTCCAGTTCGAGGTAGACGACCTGGCTGCGGTTGACCATGAGGTACGAGTTCGGGCCCGCCTCCTCGAGCGCCTCGACCAGGCCCGAAACCAGGACCGGGTCGGCGGGCGCCAGGGTCGGCACGTACTGGACCTTCTCCATGTCCTTGGTGCCCCAAGGCATCGCCGGGGTCACGTTGTTCTCGGTGTCGTTGCTCAGCCACAGCAGGCGCACGGTCGGATCGTCGTGGGCGTAGACGTAGTCCATCGCGGCGACCTCGCCCGGCCGGATCCGCTCGAACGACTCGTTGCCCCAACGGGCCACCAGGAAGCCGCCCATGAGGACCAGCCCCGCCAGCAGCGCCGCCGCCGGGGCGAGGCTCGCCCGGTCCCGGCCGCGTTCCTCGCCGGTGGCCCCGGTGCGCGGGAAGAGCGCGAGCCCGGCCAGCAGGGCCGCGCCCGGCAGGGCGAACATGAAGACGCGCAGTGCCATCTCCCCGCCGTACGACTGCATGCCGAAGCCGAGGAACGGGACGAAGGCGAGCACGAGCAGCGACCGCTCGCGGTACCTGTGCGCGCGCCGCCGCCACCAGCCCCAGCAGGCGAACGCCATGACCCCGCCGGCCAGCAGCACCCGCGCGTACAGCACCAGCTTGTGGGTGGAACTGCCGCCCTGGATACGGCCGGAGACGGACGTCGACACATTGCTGCCGACCCCTCCGACCCCGCCGAACAGCTCGTCGAAGTGACCGGACCAGTACGGCTCGGCCATGAAGCCCACCCAGGTCGCCACGATCACCGCGAACAGCAGCGGCAGACCACGCAGTTCGCAGCGGCCGAGCAGGACGAGGAAGGTCAGCACGCCCAGCATCACGAACGGGGTCAGCTGGTGGGCGGGCACGCTCGCCGCGAACAGGCCGATGAGCACCGCGAGCAGCACCGCCCGCCGACGGCGGTCGGCCGGTTCGACCTCCGCCTCCCCGGGCCGCCGCTCGGTCCACGGCACGTGCGGGGGACGGAACCAGACCAGCAGGATCGCCACGAAGGCGAGATACAGCAGGAAGGTGAAGCCCTGCGGGGAGAAGTAGTCCTGGCCGACCCAGCCGCTGAGCACGAAGACCCAGACGCCGGTCCACTTGGCCCGCCAGCTCGCCCGCATCGAGCGGACCAGCAGGAACATCGGTGCCAGATAGAGGAGTTGGATGGCCGTCGGCCACCAGCGGATCAGCTCGGTGCGGTCGTCGACCCCGCACGCCTTCAGCACGAACGCGGCCGCCGCGAAGAAGCCCGGCCAGCTCCAGCGGGCGTCCAGGTCGGGCACGGCCGCACCGGTCCGGTCGATGTAGTCGAGGAAGCCGAGGTGCTGCCAGGCGGTCGCGAACCGGGGCTCGGTCTCGATCACGGCGGGCAGCGCGTGCAGCGAGACGACCGTGGCGAGCAGCGTGACCAGCAGCAGCGCCCGGTGCTCACGGCCGCGCCGGAGCAGTGCCGCGAAGACCACGACCAGCAGCGCCGCGCCGATCAGCGTGGGCGGCGGCAGTACCGAGATCAGCCCGAGCCCGCCCATCCCGTCCAGGTCGGCGTCGGAGAGCCGCAGCACGGGCGCCCAGTAGAGCAGCAGCGCGGCGGTCAGCAGGCAGCCCAGGAGCACCCCGGGGCGGCTGGGCAGCAGCCGCTCGCGCCAGGGCCGCGGCGCGGCGGGTCCGCCGGGGGGCTGCCCGTCCGGGGCGGCGGCGGGATCCTCCCGTACCGGTTCGGTCCCGACTGCACCGCCGGACCCGGTGCCGAGGACGGGCGTACCGGCGGGCGGGGTGCCCGGACCCGGGCGGACGTCGGGCCGGCGCTCCTGGTGGTCGAAGTCGACGCGGACGCCGAGCGCGAGCGTGTCGGAGTCCGGCGCCCGGGCGGGCCCGCGACGGCGCGGTGCCCCCGCGGCGGGGACCTCGCACGCCCCCAGGTCGGCGAGGTCCCCGTCGGGAGCGGCGGTCCAGGGCGACGCGACGGGCGTCGCCCTGACCGTCCGGTACAGCCGCGGCGCGGCCAGCGCCACGATCACCGCGAGGCTGGCGATCTCGGCGACGCCCGCCCCGACCAGTCCCATGCGCGGCAGCAGCAACAGTGTCAGGCCGAGCACCAGGAAGCACAACAGGCCCTGGAGCCACGCGAGTCCACCGGTGCGGCTCTGGGCGCGCAGCACCGCGAAGTACGTCTCCATCACCACCCGCAGCACCGCGCCGACGGCGAACCAGCGCAGCAGCCCGGTGGCCGCGTCCGCGTAGCCCGCGCCGAACACGCCCAGGATCCAGGGCGCGCCGACGAACAGCGCACCGCTGACCGGCAGCGTGATCCGCGCCATCCGCCGCAGCGCGGCCCGGGTGTCGGCGGCGAGCCGGGCCGGGTCGTGCGAGCCCTCGACGGTCAGCGAGGCGCCCATGTTGATGGCGAGCAGATTGACCGTGCCGCCTATGGTCGTGGTGATGTAGAAGTACGCGTTGTCCGCGGAGCTGACCTGCGAGGCGATGATCACCGGGACGAGATAGACCACGGCGAGCGAGAACAGCGAACCGGTGCAGTCGCCGGAGAGGAACCGTCCGATCTCCCTCGGGGTGGGCGGGCTCGCCTGCCGCTCGGTCGCCCGGACGTGCCGGGGCACCAGCCGGCGGAACACCAGCCAGCCCAGCGGCAGCACGGAGGTGGCGATCGCGGCGACCCAGGACACGAAGACGCCCGTGGTCGGCAGCGCCGTCGCGAACGCGACCAGCAGCCCCAGCTTGACGGCCGAGAACGCGGTGTTGCCGACCGGTACCCACAGGGCGCTGCGCAGTCCGGTCAGCACCCCGTCCTGGAGGGTGAGCAGGTTCCAGGCGACGACCGCCACCACGAAACCGAGCCCGTTGAGCGGCCCGTGCAGGAAGCGGTACGACGGCCCCCACACGTCCAGGGTCAGCAGGAAGACGCCCGCGGCCAGCGCCACGACCGCCGAACTTCCCGCGTAGGTAACGGAGATGAGTCGGCGCGTGGCCCGGCCGGCGATCGGGATGAAGCGGGCCAGCGCGCCGGTCAGGGTCACCGCGGTCAGGCCCGCGAGGAGTTTCATCGCGGCGATCGCGGCGGACCCCTGACCGACCGCGGACTCGGAGTAGTAGCGGGCGGCGGCCAGCCAGAAGCCGAGCCCGAGCACCGCGCTGATGCCGGTGTTGAGCATCAGCGCGTAGGCGTTGCGGAACAGTTGACTGCCGCCGCCCGGGGAGCTGCCCAGGCCGGGCAGACGCAGTCGGCGGGGTGGCCGCACGGGCGGCTCGGTCGCGGTCGACGCCTCCTGGGCCGTGGTGGTGTCAGACACGGGAGCGGTCGGCCTTCCGGCGGATCCGGCGGGCTCTGCGGACCATCGCGTACCCCTTGGTGAGGGCACGGTCCGCGGCGAAGGTGCGGGCGATCGCGCGGCCCTCGACGAGCCGCCCGAACTCCTCGATGCCGGTGTCGCGGCGCACCGTGACGCGTTGCAGGGCGTAGGGCCCCTGGCGGCGGCGGGCGAGACCGTTGCCGACGGCGAGCGCCTGGGCGAAGCCGTGGGCGCGCACCGCCTGCCGCACCCGGCGGCTGGAGTAGCCGTACGGATAGGCGAACGACACCGGCGGGGCGCCCAGTTCGTCGGCGACGATGTCCCGGCAGCGGGTCAGCTCGTCCCGCAGGTCGTCCTCGTCGAGCTGGTCGAGCTGCGGATGGCTGTGGCTGTGGCCGCCGATCTCGACGTCCGCGCCGGCCAGCTCGCGCACCTGGTCCCAGTCCAGCATCCGGTCCAGGCCGCCGCCGGTGTCGTACGCGCCCCGCAACCAGCCGGTGGACACGAACAGGGTGGCCGCGAAGCCGTGCTCGGCCAGGACCGGCAGGGCGTGCCGGTGCACGCCCTCGTAGCCGTCGTCGAAGGTGATCAGCACGGGCCGCGCGGGCAGCGGCCGGCCGGAGCGCCAACGAGCGGCCAGCTCGGCCGTGGCGAGCGGGGTCAGGCCCAGATCGCCGACGAGCGCCATCTGCTCGGCGAACGCCTCCGGGGCGACCGACAGGGTGCGGGTGGCGTCGCCGGGGTCGGCCGCGACCGCGTGGTACATCAGGATGGGCACGGACGGTTCAGCCATCTGTTTCCTCCGTGCTCCCCCAGAGCGTCCCGGTCTGCCGGGTCGTCCCGTTCTTCCGGACCGTCCGGGGTTGGTGGGCCGTCCCGTTCTTCCGGACCGGCCAGGGCTGGTGGGCCGTCCCGTGCCCCTGGACCGCCCCGGTCCGCCCGGCGGGCGCCCCGATCCGCGGCACCGAGAAGACGGCGGCCCCGCCCCCGCGGGTCCGGATCCGGCCCACGACATACCCGCCGGCCGCCGTGAGCACCCCGGCGACGATCGCGCCGGCCCGGCCCGCGCCGCCCGGCCGCGCCAGCAGCGCGTCCCGCAGGCCGCGCGCCACCCCGGCCGGCAACACCCTGGTGGCGTAACGGCGTTCGGACTCCAGGCCCTTGGCGGCGCCGACGCTGCGGGAGACCAGGGCCTTGGACAGGCCCTCCGCGTAGGCGCGGGTGCGGAAGTACCCGAAGCGCTCGCGCGTCGCGGGCACCCGGTGGTGGATCACCGCGCGGTCGTCGATCAACAGGACCGCGTCCGGCCTGACCCGGGCGAGCCGGATGCACAGCTCCGTCTCCTCGCAGCCCAGCGGCCGCCGGTCGCCGTCCCGGCCGATGCCGGTGGCGAAGCCGCCCGCCGCGTCGAACGCGGTGCGGCGGAAGGAGGCGTTGCCGCCGAGGACGTTGCGCACCCGGACCCGGCCCGTCGGCAGGCCCCGGTAGGTGCAGCCCACCACCCAGTCGAACTCCTCCGGGAACCAGGCGGGCCGGCGCCCCGACGCCCAGATCGGCACCGTACGGCCGCCGACCGCCAGCACGCGCGGGTCGGCGTACCCCTCGGCGAAGCGGCGCAGCCAGTCCCGCTCGGCCACGGCGTCGTCGTCGAGGAAGGCGACGACCTCGCCGTGCGAGACGGCGATGCCGGTGTTGCGGCCCGCGGACAGTCCGCGGGGTCCGGCGTTGGCGAGGACGCGCACTCCGTCGGTGTCCTCGTACTCCTCGCTCAGGCGGTCCAGGAGCGCCGCGTTGTGGTCGACGACCAGCAGCGTCTCCCGGGCCGGACGGGACTGCGCGCGCACGGAGGCGACCGCCGCGAGGATGTCCTCCCAGCGGTCCTCCGTGTAGACGCAGATCACGACGGAGATGTCGGGACCGCTCAAGACACCTCTCCCCGGGCCGAGTCGAGCATCGGGGAGTGGTGGCTCCGGCGGCGCAGTTCCCGCCGGTTGGAGCGCTCGCCGAGGATCACCCTGAGCACCCGCAGTCCGTCCCGGACGGCGCGCAGATTGCTCGTGCCGTGGATGCGGAGGTACTCGTGGCTCGGGATCTCCTGCACCTTCAGACCCGCCTTGACCACCCGGATGTTCATCAGGGTCTCGACCTCGAAGCCCGTGCAGGCGAGGTCGATCTTGTCGAGGCAGTGCCGCCAGAACGCGTTGTAGCCGTAGCACAGATCGGTGTAGCGGGCGCCGAACTTGCGGTTGACGACCGTGCACAGCGCCCAGTTGCCGAGCTTTCGGACGAAGGTCATGTCGTCGGTGCCGCCGCCGTTGGCGAAGCGTGAACCCTTGGCGAAGTCCGCGCCCGAGACGAGGGCGGAGACGTACGACAGGATCTCGTTGCCGTCGGCCGAGCCGTCCGCGTCGACCATCACGATGATGTCGCCGGTGCACGCCTCGAAGCCGGTGATCAGGGCATCCCCCTTGCCCTTGCCGTCCTGCGCGACGACCCGGACCCCGGGCCATAAGTCGCGGGCGACCTCTACGGTGCCGTCGGTGGAGTTGCCGTCCACCAGGACCACTTCGTGGATCCAGTCCGGCAGGGTCTTGAAGACGTACGGCAGGTTCTCCGCCTCGTTCATGGCGGGTATGACCACGCTCACCGGTGGCGCGATGGCCAGGTGGGAGGAGACCGGCCGGTAATGGCCGGCCGTCGTCGGATCCTGGCCCGATGCGGGCGGGCGCAGAACTGAACTCATGAGTCTGGTCCCTCTCGTCCGGTGGACCGCCCGCCCCTGGGCGGCCCGGCTGTGTGTCCGGTTCGAAAGGGGGGTTTCTCCCCCACGGCACGACACGATCACTCTCCGTACACGTGGATGAGCAGGCAAAGCTGACCGGTCCGCCGTGGTACGACGGCCGGTTGCGCGGCACGGCTCGGCGACAACTGCGCTCACCGAGCACGGCACCCCCCTACCGCGCCCCGCCCCGGTACGCCGTGGCCCTTGGTCCCTCCCCTTGGAGCCGTGTGCCGACGGACCGATGCGGGTGAGTTGTACGACGGTATTGACGAATGAACCCGTATGGCAAGACCTGGAACGAGGGCTCACCTTTTTATTGGTTTGGGCGTTACATACGCTGTGCGGTGTTGCTCACCGATTCGAACGCGCCTGCCCCAGGCGCTTGAGCAGCCGGTCCGCCGGCTCGAAGAGCTGCGGACGGGCCAGCACCGCGTTGCGCAGCGCCCGGACCGGGGCGCGGTGCGCCCGGTGCCCGATCGCCACCGGATGACGCCTGGTCACCCACCCTTCGGACACGACGAGTTCGCGTGTCTTCAGGGAGTCCTTGTACTCCTTGTGCCCCCGGCCCAGGTCGAGGTAGGCGATGCCGTCGGCGGCGGCCGCCTCGGCCATCCGCAGATGCATGATCAGGCCCGGCGAGTACTTCGCGTACGCCGGGTCGTACGCCGGGAACCAGCAGGCGAGGACGCGTTCGCTACGCAGTCCGAAGTGCGCGGCGACCGGACGGCCGTCCGCGTACAGCACCGACAGGATCCCCCCGGACGGCTCGTGACGGGTGTGGAACAGCTGCTGCACCAGCCCGGTGATCCACGCGTGGGCGAAGCGGTCGCTGCGGCCGGTGCGCCGGTACTGCGCGGACTTCCACGCCATCAGCGTCTGGAGGGCGGCCGGGTCGCGTTCGTCGTGGACGTAGCGCACGTCCCGTGCGTCCCGGCCGAGCCTGCGCTCCTTGGCGAGCGTGGTCCGGGTGAACTTGGGCGACCGGGCGCGCAGTTCGCCCAGGTAGCTCTCGTAACCCCGGTCGAGGTCCATGACCGGGGACGGGAAGGTGCCGGTGGCTCCCGCCTCGAACGGCTCCTGGCCCTGCACCAGATGGTCGAACTCCCACAGGGAGAGTCCGCAGGCCCGTAACAGCGCGCGGGCGTCCCAGGTGAACCCGGGCCGGTGCACCAGCCCCTGGGCGTCGGAGACACCGAGGCCGACGGCTCTGCCGACCCCGGCGGCGGACCTCTGGAACGGGAAGTACGCGGCCGGCTCCCCGTCCTGGCGGACGACCGCGATCCGCACGCCCCGTCTGACCCGGCCCATCGCGAGCGTGAACTCCGGTGACAGGAAGGGGTTCGCGAGGCCGGGCGCGTCGTGCAGATGGGCCTTGGACTGCATCGCCGTCCACGCCGCCCGGTCGGCCGCGGTCAGCTCGCCGGGGCGGTACACGCTGATGTCCATGTCAGGAACCCTGTCTTCCCGCCGTGCGGCCACGGCGTCGGCCCACCACGACCAGCAGCAGGGCGAGGGCGCTGAGCACGGTCACGGCCGCGATCCCGCCGGGCACCGACCAGCGGTGCACGGCCAGCATGGCCTGGGCCACCAGCATGTCGAGGACGACCGCGCCCGCGACCGAGACGAGCACGCGGGCGAACGGATCCAGTCCGCGCAGCGCGGCGGCGACGGCGGCCGCCGGGGCCGCGAGCAGGAAGAAGAGCACGAACGGGCCGCGCAGGGGCGAGCCGGAGCCGGTGAGCGCGAGCAGCGCGCCGATCGCCCCGACCGCCGTGGCGGCTCCCGCGAGCAGCGGCGACAGGTCCTTGCCCGGTCCCGGTCCCGGCCCCGCGCGCTCGGTGCGGTCCGCGGGCGCCGGTGAAGTCCGGTTGTCCATGTGCTGGATGTGCTGCATGTTCTGGATGTTCTGGATGTTCCGCATGGGCGACTTTGCCCCCCGAAGTGCCGGATGCCGGGCTTCAATGTCGCGCAGCCCGAAGGTGGCCGTCAAGATGCGGAAGTTCGTCGTGGTTCTGATCCGCCGCCGAACGGCGGGTGCGCTCCTGGTGCGTTCTGGGCGCGAGTTGTGGCGGAGGGCAACAATCTTGGCATGGACACTTCCTGTCAACACGCGTAGTTGCTACGTAAGTCGAGGCAGAGATCCTGCTAAAGGGAGGTTCCATGAGACGTTCCCGAATCGCGGCTTTCGTCAGTTCACTCCTCCTGGCCGGCGGCATCGCCCTCACCGGGAGCGGTGTGGCGCAGGCCTCGTCGACGGCCGCGGCCACCGGCTATGTGGCCCTCGGCGACTCCTACTCCTCCGGAGTGGGCTCCGGCAGCTACATCAGCTCCAGCGGCGACTGCGACCGCAGCACCAAGGCGTACCCCTACCTCTGGAACGCCGCCCACGCGCCGTCCTCGTTCACCTTCGCCGCCTGCTCGGGCGCCCGAACGGATGATGTTCTGGCCGGTCAGCTCGGCGGTCTGAACTCCTCCACCGGCCTGGTCTCCATCACCATCGGCGGCAACGACGCCGGGTTCGCCGACGTGATGACGACCTGCGTCCTGTCGTCCGACAGCGGCTGCGTCTCCCGCATCAACACCGCCAAGGCGTACGTCGACTCGACGCTGCCCGGCAAACTCGACGCCGTCTACACGGCGATCAGCACCAATGCCCCCAACGCCCGCGTCGTCGTCATCGGTTACCCCCGCTTCTACAAGCTCGGCGCCACCTGTCTCGGCCTCTCCGACACCAAGCGCGCCGCGATCAACGGCGCGGCCGACTACCTCGACACCGCCGTCGCCGCGCGGGCCGCCGCCCACGGCTTCACCTTCGGCGACGTACGCTCCACGTTCACCGGCCACGAGCTCTGCTCCGGCAGCGCCTGGCTGCACAGCCTGAACTGGCTCGACATCGGCGAGTCCTACCACCCGACCGCCACCGGGCAGTCGGGCGGCTACCTCCCGGTGCTCACGAACGCGGCCTGAACCCTCATGGAGTGACGGCAGGCGAGGAGGAGACCTCGTCCGACGGGGTCTCCTTCACGCACGTCACCGTGAACGGCACCGGCTCGGACGTCCGGTGCACCGGGTCGCGCACCTCCACGCTGATCTCGTTCGAGAACGTGCCGCTCTCCGAGTACGTCGTCACGATCACCTGGTCCTGCCGCGACCGCGCGCCGCCCTCGGGGAACGACAGCGTCTTCCAGCCCGAGTCCGAGATCCTTCCGTTCTTCGACACCCACCGGTAGTCGACCTCGGCCGGCAGCCGGCCCACCGTGAAAGTCGCCGTGAACGTCGGCGCGTCGGCGTCCGACGGCGGACAACTGCCCGTGTAGTCCGTGTGCTTGCCCGTGAGGGTGATGTCGACGCTCTGCGGCGGGGTGGCGGACGTGGGCGCACTGCTGCTGGGGGTCGCCGAGGGAGTCGGCTGAGCGGCCGAGGTGGTCGGCGCGCTCGTGCCGGGCGTCAGCCCGCCGCCGCTCTCGGTGGCGGTGTTCCGGCCGCCGTCGCCCCCGCCCTTGTCGTTGTTCAGCAGCACGTACGTCAGACCCCCGACGGCCAGCGCGAGAGCGATGACCCCCGCGGCCAGTACCACGGCGGCGCGGCGGTCGCGGTCCGGCCGTCGTTCGTCCGGCGGCGCGACGGGCGCGGTGCGCGCGGTGGCCGCGGGGCCGGGCCACGGCGGCGGTTCCTGCCGGGACGGCAGCGGGCGGGTCGGAGCCGTCGGATACGGCACCGCCCGCACGGTGTCCGCGCTCGGCGCGCCCCCGGCACCGACGACCCGCAGGTCCCGCCCGGCCTGCTCGGCGGTCAGCCGCTCGGCGGGGTCCTTGCGCAGCAGCCCCGCGATGACGGGCGCGAGCGGTCCGGCCCGGTGCGGCGGAGGGAGCTCGTCCTCCACGATCGCGCGCAGCGTGCTCAGCGGAGTGGCCTGGCGGAAGGGGGAGTTGCCCTCGACCGCCGCGTACAGCAGCACCCCGAGCGACCACAGGTCCGACTCGGGTCCGGGGGTGCGGCCCAGTGCCCGCTCGGGGGGCAGGAACTCGGGCGAGCCGATGACCTCGCCGGTCATGGTCAGCGCCGAGCTGCCCTCGACCCTGGCGATGCCGAAGTCGGTGAGCACCACCCGGCCGTCGTTCGACAGCAGGACATTGGCCGGTTTCACGTCCCGGTGCAGCACCCCCGCCTCGTGCGCGGCCCGCAGCGCGGCCAGCACCTCGGCGCCGATGTGCGCGGCGCGCTGCGGGGTCAGCGCGCCCTCGGTCTCCAGGAGTTCGGCCAGCGAGATGCCGCGGACCAGCTCCATGACGATCCAGGGGCGGCCGTCCTCGGTGGCCACGTCGTACACCGTCACCACGTTGCGGTGCGAGATCCGGGCGGCCGCCCACGCCTCGCGTTCCAGCCGGGCGTACATCCGCTGCATGTCGGACGTCGGCAGACCGGCCGGCGCCCGCACCTCCTTGACGGCGACCTCGCGGTTCAGCAGCTCGTCGCGGGCCCGCCACACGGTCCCCATGCCGCCCTCGCCGAGCGGGGACAGCAGGCGGTAGCGGCCCGCGACCAGACGATCAGCGCCCTGTTCTCCGGACACCGGCATCCCCCTCCGCAGCCTGGCGGACATCCTCCCCAAAATAGCTCAACCGATAACGGATGCCGCCCCCTTGAGCACCAGTCCGGCCCCGAGGAGCACGACGACCAGGGCCGACCACAGGGGGGTGGTGCGGCGTACCGCGGCGACGAGCGGGTGGGTCGTCCAGCGGGGGCCCTCGTCCAGTACCCGGGTCATACGGCTGCCCAGCCGTACGACGGCGAACCCGGCCGCGGTCAGCGTGAGCGCGAGTCCGACGCCGTACGCGACGACCAGCAGCAGCCCGAACCAGGCCTGGCCCAGTGCGGCGGCGCCCACGAGCACGACGACGGCCGAGGGGCTGGGCACGAGCCCGCCGGCGAAACCGAGCAGGATCGTGCCGCGGAGGGTGGGGGCCGTGGGGTGGGTGTGGGTGAACCCGTTGTGGGTGTGTTCGAGACCGTGGGCATGGGCGTGCGCATGGCCGCGGTCGTGTTCAGGGGTGTGTTCGTGGGCGTGGGGGCGCCCGTGTTCGTGCTCGTTCTCGTGGCTGTGGTCGTGTTCGTGGCCGTGCGTGGCGGGACGCCGGGGCGTCCGGTGAGGCGCGGTCACGGTCGAGGCGCGTGCGCCGACGAGGGCGAGCGGACGCTCCGGCGTCCTCCCGGGCTCCGGCTCGTGCGTGTGGGTGTGCGTGTGCCCCTCTTCATGGCCGTGTTCGTGGCCGTGGGTATGCCCGTGTCCGTGGTCGTGCCCGTGCCCGTGGCCACCGTGTCCGTGCCCGTGGTTCCGGTTGTGCCAGGCCCGGCGTACGAGACTCACGCCCGCGAACAACACCAGCGCGCCGCTCGCCAGGCCCAGCCAGGCGATCACCGAGGGCGCCGCGGCGGAGCCGGCCGTGACCAGGAGGCCCAGGGCGACCACGCCCAGGGTGTGGGTGACGGTCACCGACGCGGCCAGCGGCAGGACGTCCTTGAGGCGGGCCCGGCCGCCGCGGGCCGCGGCCGTCGCGGCCATGATGCTCTTCCCGTGACCAGGGGCGAGCGCGTGCATCGCGCCCAGGACGACCGCGACGAGCAGGGCCAGGGCCGCGAAGCCGACAGTGAGGTGCTGGCGCGCGACCAGGTTGTCCAGGGCCTGGGTCCAGCGGTCGGCGCCGCGCGGCAGCACGGAGGCGGCGGGCGCGTCGCGTCCCGTGTCGTCGGCCAGTGCCGGACCGCCGGGCCGCACGCGCAGGGAGGCGGTGGCGGTGTCGGCGGGGGAGGAGAGCAACTCCTTCGGGTAGCTGGTCAGTTCGTGCGAGACCGAGCTCTTCGGTACGTCCGTCGCGGTGAGCGTGGTGCGGTCGCCGCGCGCGGTGATCTCCCGCCAGCCGGGGCCGGTGGCGGCGCCCGCGCTGTGGAAGCCGAGGGCGATCGGCCGGCCCTCGGGCAGTTCGGCCGTCAGACGGCATTCGACGCGCAGGGTGTGCAGTCCCGCCTGGCCGGGCCGCAGCCGCGCCCGGGCGGCGCCGACCGTGAGGGCGACGGCGTGCCCGTCGACGGTGACCCGGCTGTCCTCGGCGGCCTTCGCGCAGCGCTGCCTGGCCCACTCGGCGGTGCCCAGCCGTCGCAGGTCGGGGCCGGCCTGGGTGGCCGGGATCTCGGCCAGGTCCTCGACGTGGTCCACGCGGAGCCGGCCGGGGGCGGCGACCAGGCCGTCGTAGCGGTTGACGGTGAAGTTGCCGAGCGGGTGGGCGCTCGCGGACGCGACGGGGACGAGCGCGAGCGCGCAGGCGGCCGTGAGGACGGCCATGACGGAGGCGAACGGACGACGGAGCTTCACCGGGCGGCCTCCAGGGACTTCAGCGCGTCGCGGGCCGCGCGGGCGCCGAGGGGGGAGAAGCCGGGGTTCAGCTTCAGCGCGGCGGTCAGGTGGGTGCGGGCGTCCTCCGGGTGTCCGGTGGCCAGCTCGATCATCCCGCGGTGGTAGAGGAAGGAGGCGTTGCGGTAGCCGGTCGCGGTGGCCTCGCGGGCGTGCGTGAGGGCCTCGGCGTCCCGCCCGTTGACGTGCAGGGCCCAGGCGAGGGCGTCCGCGGTGTGCACGGTGTGCCGGCGGGCCCACTCGGCGCGGGCGGCGCGCAGCGCGGCCTCGGCGTCGCCGTGCTCGGCCGCGGCGAGCGCGGTGTCGAGGTCGGCGTCGACGCCGTTGGCGCGGGCGAGTGCGATCCAGGCCTCCACCAGGGCGTACTGGTCGCCGGCCTTCGCCCGGTCCCCTTCGGCGCCGCGGGCCTCGTACAGTTCGCCGAGTTCGACGAGGGGTCCGGGCAGCGGGTACCGGGAGACGACGTTCTCCATTCCGGTGATCGCGTCGGCCCGGTCGCCGCTCGCGGCCTGGGCGCGGGCCCGGCCCTCCAGGGCGGGAAGGTAGTTCTCGTCGGCGCCGAGCGCGCGGGCGTAGTAGTCGAGTGCCGACCTGTAGTCGCCCTGGTTCCAGGCGAGTTGGCCGAGCTGGGCGGAGACGTAGGCCACGTCGCCCGGGGAGGTCGCGGTGTCCAGCGCCTGCCGCAGGACGCGGCGGGCCGTGGCCACGTCGCCGCGCAGCTCGTGGACGTACGCGTACCGGGTGAAGACGGGGACGCCGGGGTGCCGGGCGTCGGCGAGGTCGGCCGCCTGCTGCGCCTCTTCGTACCGGCCGAGTTCGACGAGCGCGTCGATACGGGAGCACAGGGCGCGTTCGCTGTAGGGGTTCTGCTTCAGCGCCCGGTCGGCGTAGACCAGGGCGTTCTTGAAGTCGTGCCGGGCGGCGGCGAGGGCGGCGCGGCCGGCGAGGGCCGGGTCGTTGTCCGGTGCCAGGGCGAGCGAGCGGGTGAACGCCTGCGCGGCCTGCGGGTAGCGGGAGGGGTCGCCCTGGGTACGCGCCTGCTCGACATAGGCCAGCCCGAGCGTCGCCCAGCTGCCGAAGTCACGTGGCTGCGCGCGCAGATGGGTCTGGAGCGCGGAGATGCCCGCGTTCAGGTCGCCGCTGCCCAGCAGGGCGGGCGACACCGCCGCGGGCGCGGCGACGGCGACCGGCCGGCTGTCCCGCACCGCGCCCACCGCGATGGATCCGGCGGTCAGTGCCACCGCCAACAGAGCCGCACAGCAGGCGAGTTGGCCGACCCGCCAGCGCCGCCCGGCGTCGGCGACGCGCCGCAGAGCGGCGACGCGGACGTCCGCGGGCGGAGTGTGTGCGGGAGCGGCGTCCGCGGGAGAGGCGTCCCCAGGCGAAGCGCCCGGGTGAGAAGCATCCGCGGGTGAAGTGTCCGTGGGAGACGCGTCGTCGGCGGGAGCGGCGACGGTCCCGGTCCCGTCCGGGTCCGGCGAGGGTGCCGTCCCGGCGTGGTCCGGGGCTGCACCCTCGCCGGACCCGGTCCTGTCACCCCCCGGTTCGGTGCCGGGCGCCGCGGTCCCCGAGTGGTCCGGCTCCGGCGAGGCGGAGGGCGAGACGGAATCCCTCTGCGGTGAGTTGTCGTTCGTGCGCGGGGACATGCCCTCTCCTCGGTCGTCGCGTGGGGCGACGCGGCCCGCACCGTGGGGGGTGTGGAGAGGTGCGGGCCGCGCCGGTCTGTGGGGATGCGGACTAGGGCGTGTTTCGAAAGTAGCGTCGTCCGCCCGAAGGGCGGGCCCGGCGGCGTCTGGTGCGTGCGATCGCAAGGCGGAGGGTCGCCCCGATACTGGTTGTATCGGGGGGATCCCGACAACGCGGCTGGGGGTGCCCCCTCTGGGGGAGTGCGTGCCAGACGCCGCCGGGCAGACGGGACTTTCGAAACACGCCCTAGTAGGGCCGCTGCGAGCGGCGGCGCCACCAGGCCAGGCCCGTGCCGATCAGCAGGACGCCGGCCGCGCCCGAGGCCGCGGAGGCGGCGATCAGGGTGGTGTCGGTGCCGCTGCCCGAGGTGCCGGCCGGCTGGAGCGCGTCACCGAGCTGGCTGCGCACGTCCGCGCCGCTGGTCGTGCCCTTGGCGAGCGCGCCGCGCGAGCCCGAGGTCGGGTTGGCCAGGTAGGGGAAGGAGTGACCGAACTTCTGGTCGTTGGCGTCGACCGCGTCGCCCAGGTCGTTCTTGGAACCGACCAGTTCGCCCTCGACGACCTGGAGTGCCTCGTCGATCACGTCATCGGTGAGCCGACGGCCGTTCGGGAAGCCCGCGTTGTCGCCGTCCAGCACGCCCAGCCGCTTGGGGTGGGCGGTCGGCTTGATCGAGGTGTTGAGGCGCAGTTCCTCGGCCGGCGTCACCTTCGGCGGCTGGTTGAGGCCCTTGACGCCCTTCAGGAACACGTCGACCAGGTCGTTGCGCGGCTCGGCCGGCGCCTTGATCTTGTAGATCCCCTCGATGAGCTTCGGCAGCTCGGGGTTGGTGACGTTCTTCAGGAACTGCGCGTCCTGCCAGGGCGAGGACGCGTTGAACTTGTCCTTGTCCTTCTGCGGGTTGACCACCTCGTTGACCAGCGGGTTGCCCAGGCGCGACACCTGCGTGTAGTAGCCGCCCGCGGTCTTGCGCTGGGTCGTCGACCAGACGCCCACGATCGGCTGGTGGGCCGACTCCGTGATCATCTTGTTCGGGATCTGGAGGGCGATCGAGTTGACGTTGTAGCCCTTGAGGGTGTCCCGGCCGACCTCGGACAGGTTCCCGCCGTAGAGGAGGTCGAAGACCCGCAGGTCCAGGAAGAACGGGTCGTCAGCCTGCCCGGCGAACGTCTGCGCACCGCTGGAGAGCTTGTGGATCGCCTGGTAGCGCAGCTTGCCGTAGTCCGGCATCGAGGCCTTGCCCACGTTCGACGGCGCGACCGGGACATCGTGCGCGATCTTCGTCTTCGACACCTGGTGCTGGTGCTTCAGCCGGATCAGGTCGATGTCGTACGTCTGCGTGATGTTGAGGTCGGGGTCGTCGAGGCTCTCGACGGCGCCCGTGTTGTAGAGGAACGTGTTCTTGTTCTTGACGTGCGTCTTGAAGGTGTAGCGGAAGAGCAGATCGCCCTGCGCGTCACCGTCGTTGTCGATGTGGAGGTCGTACTGGGCGTCGTCCGCGAACGTGTAGAAGTTCGGTCCGCCGGCCGGCTCCTCGAAGGGGATCCAGTTCGCGATGATCGTCGTCGTGTCCGGCTTGTCCGGGCTCACGAAGGCGTACACGTCCGTGTTGTCGTACTGGGGGGTCCCCGAGATCAGCGGCGCCTCGCGGTGGCTGGAGGCGGAGGCCGCCCCGGGCTCCAGCAGGGCCACACCGGCGGCTGTGAGCCCCCCGGCGGCCAGCGCAGCACATATGAGGGCCGCGACGCCTCGGCGTCCCGTACCGGTCCTGGAGATAGGTGTCATGCCGTCCGTCCTCAGTCCAACTTGCTTGACGGACGGGTATACGGCGCGGAGGCACCGGTCGGATTGGTCGATCGGGAAATTTCTTTTCTCCCTGCCCCACCCGCGTTTCGTGCACCCTGATCCGTAACCCCATCCGGAGGTGTGTTCGTTGCGAATGCCTGGTGTGACGGGACGGGCCGGCTGCGGCCGGGGAGAGGGGAACCGCGTGGAGGCGGACGAGCTACTGGTGCTCGTGGCGGGTGGCGACCAGAAGGCATTCGAGGAGCTGTACGCGCTGGTGTCCGGGCCGGTGTTCGGGCTCGTGCGGCGCGTCGTGCGCGATCCCGCGCAGTCGGAGGAGGTGTCCCAGGAGGTGCTGCTCGAACTGTGGCGCTCCGCCGCCCGCTTCGACCCCGGCCGGGGCAGCGCGCTGTCCTGGATCCTCACCCTCGCCCACCGCCGCGCCGTCGACCGGGTGCGCAGCGTCCGGGCGGCCGGCGAACGCGAGCAGCGCGAGGCGCGACGCGCCCACCACCCCGCCTTCGACCAGGTCACCGAGGAGGTCGAGGCGGGTCTGGAGCGCGAGTGGGTGCGCCGCTGCCTGGACCGGCTGACCGCCCTGCAACGCCAGTCCGTCACTCTCGCCTATTACGACGGATACACCTACCGTGAAGTGGCCGAGCGGCTCTCGCTCCCGCTCGGCACGGTCAAGACCCGTATGCGCGACGGACTCACGGGCCTGCGCAAATGCCTGGGAGGCGTCGCATGAGCGTCCTGGACCGACTGCTGCGACGCGAGGACCTGCACTCGCTCGCCGCCCCCTACGCCCTCGACGCGCTGGAACCCGCCGAGCGGCTGCGCTTCGAACGGCACCTCGACGGCTGCGAGGTGTGCGCCGCCGA
The DNA here is from genome assembly GCF_053597355.1 of Streptomyces sp. NPDC001443. NCBI lineage: Bacteria > Bacillati > Actinomycetota > Actinomycetes > Kitasatosporales > Streptomycetaceae > Streptomyces > Streptomyces sp. NPDC001443. Next base: position 74,393 of record NZ_JBSFIA010000019.1, on the reverse strand, counting down.
GGTCCGCGCGCTGTCGGAGGACGCCGTCCGGCTGGCCTGGTCCACCGCGGCCCCGCCGCCGGCCGCGATGCGCGACCGGGTCCTGGCCGCCGTACGGACGACTCCGCAGATGTCCGCTCCCGAGCCGGAGCGCATGACGGCCCAACTGCCGCCGCACGTCTGGGGGAACCGGCCGCCGCCCGCCCGGATCCGGGTGTCCCGCCCGCGCCCGCTGTTCGTGCCGTTCGCCACGGCGACGGCCGCCGCGGCCCTCGTCGTCGCCTCGCTCTTCGCCGTCCAGGCCGGTCACGCCCAGGACCGGCTGGACGCCGAGCGGGCCCAGTCGCGGGAGATCGCCCGGGTGCTCGCCGCGCCGGACACCCGAGCGACCACCGACCGGGACGCCCAGGGGCGCAGCATCGGCGTGATCGCCTCCGCCTCGCAGGGCCGGGCGATCGTGACCCTGAGCGGATACGACGGTCTGGCGAGCGGACACGTGCACCAGTTGTGGCTCATGCCCCCCTCCGGGCCACCGCGCTCCCTGGGCCTCTTCGACGGCGACACGCCCCTGGTCACCTCCGGTCTCGACAAATCCGCCACGTCACTCGCTGTCACCGTCGAGCCCGACGGGGGCTCCGCGCAGCCCACTACCCAGCCGATTGTCCAACTCGCCCTGAAATCGCTCGGATTCGGAGAGTAATCGTCAACCCCCTTGCGAAACAGGTGAATCCTGTGCCTGCGATACACGAGTGCCCCATGAGGGCGATAGGGTTACTCTGCCCGAGCTGGGTGGACTCGTACGGGTGGGGAGTGACATGGAACAGATAACAGTGCGCAGCAGGGCGAGGGTCCCTGCGATCACCTGCGGGAGCAGCGCGACAAGTTCGCGCCTCGACCGTCATCTGTCGGTGCTGGCGGGGCCCGCCATACCGCAGCGCGAGACGGTCGAGGCGACTTCGCTCATGCTCGAACTGACGGCACGCAGCACCCAGCCCGACAAGACCAGCAGGGTTGCCCGCGTCCGTCGCGTCTCGCTCTTCGCGCCGCTGCGCCGGCTGAGCCGTTCCCTGTTCGGCGGGAACTGAGGCCCGCGCTCAGGCGGCCACACCGTCCCGGCGCAGCGCTGCGATCAGCTCGTCCGTCATCCCCACGGCGCGCAGCAGTGCCTCGGTGTGCTCCCCGAGCGCGGGCACGTCCCCCAGGTCCGCCTCCGTTCCGCCCGGCAGTGTGATCGGTGGCAGCAGTGTCCGCAGCGGCCCGACCGGCGTCCCCACCTCCCGCCACCGCTCCCGAGCCGCCAGCTGCGGATGCTCCGCCACCTCGTGCAGGTCCCGCAGGCGCGCACACGCGATGCCCGCCGCCTCGAGCCGTGCGACGGCCTCGTCGGCGTCCAGCGTGCCCAGCGCCTTCGCCACGTGCGCGTCCGTGCCGCCCCGGTTCGCGACTCGGGCTGCGTTCGTGGCATGGGCCGGATCCGTCCCCAACTCCGGCTCCCCGAGAACCTGTTCGGCCAGTCGCCGCCACTCCCGGTCGTTCTGCACCGACAGCAGCACCCGTCCGCCGTCCGCCGTCGGGTAGGAGTCGTAGGGCGCGATGACGGCGTGCGCGAGCCCGGTGCGCGCCGGGGGAGTGCCCCCGTGCATCGCGTGGTGCAGCGGATGCCCCATCCATTCCGCGAGCGCTTCCAGCATCGACACCTCCACCGGCCCGCCGCGCCCCGTGGTGCCCCGCCGCACCAGCGCCGCCAGCACCCCGGAGAACGCGTACATGGCCGCCGCGATGTCGGCCGCCGGGATCCCCGCCTTCACCGGCTGCTCCGGCGTCCCCGTCACCGACACCAGCCCGGCCTCGCACTGCACCAGCATGTCGTACGCCCGTTTGTCCGCGTACGGACCGGACGCCCCGTAGCCCGAGACGTCGACGGCGATCAGCCGCGGATGCGCCGCGCACAGGGTGGCCGCGTCCAGACCGAGCCGGGCGGCGGCCCCCTGCGCCAGGTTCTGCACGAATACGTCCGCGTCCGCGACCAGCCGCCGTACGACGTCCAGGCCCCGCTCGTCCTTGAGGTCCAGGGCGATCGACTCCTTGCCGCGGTTGCACCACACGAAGTGCGAGGCGAGGCCGCCGGCGGCGGTGTCGTAGCCCCGGGCGAAGTCGCCGCCGTCGATCCGCTCCACCTTGATGACCCGGGCGCCGAGATCGGCGAGCTGCCGGGTGGCGAAGGGGGCCGCGACGGCCTGCTCGACGGCGACGACGGTGATGCCCTCCAGGGGCGGGGGAAGTGGCCTCATGCGCTGGATCATGTCCTGCGCCCGCCCCGTTGTCATGCCCGGGAGCGCGTGTACCGGCTCACCTCCGGCCGGGCGCGACGGCAGCCCGGTGGCACCCGGTGGCAGTCCGGTGGTCGACGGGGGAGCCGGGCAACCGGCTCAGACGAGGGCGAACTGCCCCTCGGGGCCCTCCTCGTGGTGGTCCAGGACCGTCGCCGGGCGGCGGGCCGCCTCCGGGACCGGCAGGACCCCCGCCGCGCGCAGCTCGGCGGCCGGGACCGGGTGGAGCGGCTCCAGCCCCGCCCGCTGCGGCTCCACCTCCGCCAGCAGGGCGAGGACGGTGATCAGTTCCAGCAGCTCCGACGTCCACGTCTGGAGCCAGGCCGCCGGGCGGATCGCCGCCAGGGAACCCGGCTCGCCCTCGGCGGTCCGCGTCGCGATCCACTGCTCCAGCACCCTGACCCCGGCCGCCTCGAAGTCCCAGGCCTGCGGCGGCACCGGGGAGATCCGGCCCTCGTCGAGGTGCAGGGTCTCCTCGTCCCGGTCGTAACGCACGTCCAGGGGCCGGGTGGGGAGCGGGGCGCGGACGTAGGGGCGGCGGCCGCCGGGGAGTTTGGGGCGGTCGCCGTCGCGGCGCATCAGCCACAGTGAGCGGCGGCCCAGTTCGACGCCCCGGTACCAGAGATCGGCGTCCCCGGTGAGCGGGACGGTGAGGTCGGGGCGGACCGCCGCCAGGGTCCAGGCCAGGAAGTCCTCGGGGGTGGGGAGCCGGCCGAGCCGGCCGGCCAGGTGCTCCAGCAGGCCGGGGGCCAGGTTCGGTTCCGTGCCGCCGGGCCGGCGGTAGAGCGGGCGGACCCGGCCGGGGCGCAGCAGGGGCACCAGCGAGGTGGCGAGCAGGCGCGGACCGGGGCCCTCCGCGCTCTCCACGACGAGGATCTGCCGCTCGTCGGTCACCCGCCACAGCTCCGGCCGGGCCGCGTCGAGCAGCCGGTGGTCGGGGATCAGCCACTGTTCGTCGAAGGGCGCGTGCAGGACGCGTACCGGCTCCGGGCACGGGCCCGAGGCGCGGGCCAGCCGCTGGGTGCCGCTGGTCTGGCCGGGCAGCCCGCCCACCGCCGAGCGCAGGGTGCGCGAGCGGCTGGGCTCGAACAGCGCCTCCCGGTCGGCCCCCTCGGCCTTCATCAGCGTGTCCCAGCGCGCCTTCAGGGACGCCGGGTCGGGGGCCGTCGGCCACCTCCGGCCGAGCCGCGGCGGTGCGACGGACCACGGCATGAGGTCCGCCAGCGGCGGAGCGTCGTCGGGCGTCACGCTGGGCATCGTACGACGGGCCGGGGCGGGGCGGGTCAGGTGGCGTCGAGCGTCACCGTGAAGGAGAAGCGGTCGCCCCGGTAGTGGATGACCGCCACGTCCAGCGGCCGCCCGGCCGGGTCGTAGGTGATGCCCGTGTAGTGCAGGATCGGGCTGAGCAGCGGGACCTGGAGCAGCCGCGCCGTCTCCGGGTCCGCGAGCCGCGCCTCCACCGTGTCCGTGATGCGGCTGATGTCCGCGCCCACCACGTCCCGCAGCACCTTCGTCATCGGCCAGCGGACCAGGTCCGCCGGATCGATGCGCTCGGCCAGCTCCGGACGGACCCAGTTGCGGGCGTGGTTGGTCGGCTCGCCGGTCTTCTCGTCGCTGCGCAGCCGGTGGTAGCCCGCCACCCGCGCCAGATCCGGGAAGAACTCGGCGAGTTCGGACGGCACCGGCGCCGGTCCGTGGTCCAGCAGCTCGGTCGTCATGCCGGACTGCTGGGCCACGATCGCGTCCACCGAGCCCAGCAGCCGCACCGGCGTGCTGCGCAGCACGTCCGGCTCGATGAACGTCCCGCGCCTGCGGTGCCGGGAGATGAGCCCCTCGTCCTCCAGCTCCTTCAGCGCCTGCCGCATGGTCAGCACGCTCACGCCGTAGTGCCCCGCCAACTGCTCCTCGGTGGGCAGCCGTAGCGGGTCGTGGGGCGAACGGCCGAGTATGGAGGCGCGGAGCGACTGCGACACCTGGTACCACAGCGGCAGCTTGCGGTTCAGGACGATCGAGTCCGGGGCGAAGGAGGTCACGGGCTATCCGTACCTGTCGTGACCGGTCAGTGCAACGGGCGGAAGTGACGTTCGAGGCCCTGCCAGACGTCGTCGTAGCGCTGCTGGAGGTGTTCCGCCCGCGCCGCCTGCGGGGTGAGGGTGAGCGGCCAGCGGGTCTCGAACATGAAGGCCAGTCCGTCGTCGATCTTCTGCGGACGCAGTTCGGCGGCGCTCGCCCGGTCGAACGTCTCCCGGTCCGGGCCGTGGGCCGACATCATGTTGTGCAGCGAGCCGCCGCCCGGCACGAAGCCCTCCGCCTTGGCGTCGTACGCGCCCTCGACGAGCCCCATGTACTCGCTCATCACGTTGCGGTGGAAGTACGGCGGCCGGAAGGTGTCCTCGCCCACCAGCCAGCGCGGCGCGAACACCACGAAGTCGACCCCCGCCAGGCCCGGGGTGTCCGACGGCGAGGTCAGCACCGTGAAGATCGACGGGTCGGGGTGGTCGTAGGAGATCGAGCCGATCACGTTGAAGCGGCGCAGGTCGTACACGTACGGCACGTAGTTGCCGTGCCAGGCCACCACGTCGAGCGGCGAGTGGTCGTAACGGGCCGTCCAGAGGTTGCCGCAGAACTTGTTCACCACCTCCACCGGCCCCTCGACGTCCTCGTACGCGGCGGTCGGCGCCCGGAAGTCCCGGGCGTTGGCGAGTCCGTTGGCGCCGATCGGGCCGAGGTCGGGAAGGCGGAAGGGGGCGCCGTAGTTCTCGCAGACGTAACCGCGGGCGGTGGCGTCCAGGAGTTCCACCCGGAAGCGGACACCGCGCGGGATCAGCGCCATGTGTCCGGGCTCGGCGTGCAGCCTGCCGAACTCCGTGTGCAGCAGCAGCCCGCCGCGCTCCGGGACGATCAGCAGTTCGCCGTCGGCGTCGCTGAAGACGCGGTCCATGGAAGCGTCGGCGTGGTAGAGGTGCACGGCCATGCCGGCGCGCTGGGCCGCGTCGCCGTTGCCGCCGAGAGTCCACAGGCCCGCCAGGAAGTCGGTCCCCTCCGCGGGAGCCGGCAGCGGGTTCCAGCGCAGCCGGTTGGGGTCGGGCGGGGTCTCGGTGAACGGGCCGGTCCGCAGTGCGCCGTTGTCGGTGCGGACGAACGCCGGGTGGGCGGCCGAGGGGTGGATCCGGTAGAGCCACGAGCGACGGTTGTGGGCTCTGGGCTCGGTGAACGCCGTACCGCTGAGCTGTTCCGCGTACAGGCCCAGGGGGGCGCGCTGCGGCGAGTTGCGGCCCTCGGGCAGTGCTCCCGGCTCGGCCTCGGAGCTGTGCTCGTTGCCGAAACCGGAGAGATAGGACAGCCCTTCGGCGGTCTTCCGTGCTCCCCCACGCTCGGATTCGCTCGCGCGGGCGGTGCCCCCATCGCTCATGATCGCTCCCTTGCAACCTCATTCCTATGGAACACCGTAGGATTGCGGTTTCCCGCGCGCAAGAGGGACCCGGGGTCCACTTCCCTCCCGGGGTGGCGGACGCGGGTTCGCCCACGCGCCGACGTCGAGGGGATCCGTGCCGCGGGGCGGTGCTCTACGCTCCGGGGCATGTCGGACGGACGCGACCTTCTCGGCGTGCTCGGCGTCTTCGCGCGCACCGCCGCGGACACCGGTGCCGTCGCCCGGGGCGGTCCCGCCGGGTGCCGCGGGCCCGACGGCGGACCGGCCGGGATGAGTGCACAGGGCATCAATCCTCGTACAGGGGGGCGACGTTCACCGGACCCCGGCGGAGAGGCATCATGAAACCCGTGCCCCACGCGACCTCGTTGCGCCGTGCGCCCGTGCAGCGCCGCAGCGCCGAACGGCTGACCAGGATCCTCGACGCCTGCGCCGACCTTCTCGACGAGGTCGGCTACGACGACCTGAGCACCCGCGCCGTCGCCCAGCGCGCGGGTGTCCCCATCGGTTCCGTCTACCGCTTCTTCGGCAACAAGCGCCAGATGGCCGACGCCCTCGCCCAGCGCAATCTCGAACGCTACTCCGAGCGCGTCACCCGGCGGCTGGCCGGGGCGGAGCGGGGCGACTGGCGCGCGGCCGTGGACGCCGTGCTGGACGAGTACCTGGCCATGAAGCACACCGCGCCCGGCTTCACGCTCGTCGACTTCGGCAACCAGATCCCGGTCGGCGCCCGCGACGCCGAACCCAACCACCGCGTGGCCGACCGCCTCACCGACCTGCTCTCGGGCTATCTGGGCCGCACCCCGGACGACGACCTGCGCCGCACCTTCCTGATCGCGGTGGAGACCGCCGACACCCTGGTCCACCTCGCCTTCCGGATGGACCCGGAGGGTGACGAGAAGATCATCGCGGAGGCGAGGGAACTGCTGCGCGCCTATCTGGGACGGGTGCTGGACTGACGGTCCGGGGGCTGCCGGGGGTGTCGGGTCGGCGGCCACGGGTCCCGGCGGGCGGGCTCAAGACCCTCCCGCTCGTGCATACCGGTCGGTATGCTCGGCGGCATCCGCGTGCGTCACCGTCGCCGCCACCCTCCGGGAGGACCCGTGTCCCGCACCGCTCTGCGCATCTGCCCCCTGTGCGAGGCCACCTGCGGCCTGACCCTGACCATCGAGGGCACCCGGGTGACCGGGGCACGCGGCGATCGCGACGACGTGTTCAGCCGTGGGTTCATCTGCCCCAAGGGGGCCTCCTTCGGGGCCGTCGACGGTGACCCCGACCGGCTGCGCACCCCGCTCGTGCGCCGGGACGGAGAGCTGCGCGAGGCCACCTGGGAGGAGGCGTTCGACGCGGTCGCGGCCGGGATCCGGCCCGTCGTCGAGCGGTACGGCCCGCACGCCGTCGGTGCCGTCCTCGGCAACCCCAACGTGCACACCATGGCCGGCGGTCTCTACCCGCCGGTCCTGATCGCCGGCCTCGGCACCCGCAGTCTGTTCACCGCGTCCACGGTCGACCAGATGCCCAAGCACGTCTCCAGCGGACTGCTGTACGGCGACGCCAACGCCATCCCCGTGCCCGACCTGGACCACACCGACCACCTGCTCCTCCTGGGCGCCAACCCGCTGGAGTCCAACGGAAGTCTGTGCACGGCCCCCGACTTCCCCGGCAAGCTCAAGGCGCTCAAGGCCCGCGGCGGCACCCTCACCGTCGTCGACCCGCGCCGCACCCGCACCGCCAAGCTCGCCGACCGGCACATCTCGATCCGGCCGGGCACCGACGCCCTGCTCCTCGCCGCGATGGCGCACGTCCTCTTCGAGGAGGACCTCGTCGACCTCGGACGGCTCGCGCCCCACGTCCAGGACGTGCCGGAACTCCGCACGGCCATGCGGGACTTCACCCCCGAGGCGGTCGCGGGGTCCTGCGACGTCGAGGCCGACGTCATCCGCACGCTCGCCCGGGAGCTCGCCGCCGCCCCCACCGCCGCCGTGTACGGCCGCATCGGCAGCTGTACGGTCCCGCACGGCACCCTGGCCAGCTGGCTCGTCGACGTCCTCAACATCCTCACCGGCAACCTCGACCGCCCCGGCGGCGCCCTCTTCCCGCAGGCCGCCACCGACCGCACACCCCGTCCGGCCGGCCCCGGACACGGCTTCGCGCTCGGACGCTGGCACTCGCGGGTCGGCCGGCACCCCGAGGCCAAGGGCGAGTTGCCGCTCTCCGCGCTCGCCGAGGAGATCGACACCGCCACCGCCGAGGGCGAGCCCGTCCGCGCGCTGATCGCCGTCGCCGCCAACCCCGTGCTCTCCGCGCCCGACGGCGACCGGCTCGACAAGGCCCTGGACTCGCTGGACTTCATGGTCAGCGTCGACCCCTACCTCAACGAGACCTCCCGCCACGCCGACGTCGTACTGCCGCCGCCCCCGCCCTCGCAGAGCCCGCACCACGACTTCGCCTTCAACACCCTCGCGATACGCAACCAGGTCCGCTACACCCGCCCCGCCGTCCCCCTCGAACCCGGCAGGATGGCAGAGACCGAGATCCTGGCCCGGCTCACCCTCGCCGTGACCGGCATGCACGGAGCGGACCCCGCCGCCGTCGACGCGCTCGTCGTCGACCAGACCCTCGGCAAGGCCGTCAAGGACCCCGGCTCCCCGGTGCACGGCCGCGACCCGCGCGAGCTGGCCGCCGCGCTCACCGGCGACACCGGGCCCGAACGACGGCTGGACATGATGCTGCGCCTGGGCCCCTACGGCGACGGCTTCGGCGCCCGGCCCGAAGGACTGTGCCTGAAGCGGCTGCTGGACCACCCGCACGGCATCGACCTCGGACCGCTGCGCCCCCGGCTGCCGCAGCCGCTGAAGACCAGGAGCGGGCGGATCGAGCTCCTGCCGGAGCCCATCGTCGCCGACCTGCCACGGCTGCGGCGGGCCCTCGGCGAGCGGGCCGACGGGCTCGTCCTGGTCGGCCGCCGCCATCTGCGCTCCAACAACAGCTGGATGCACAACGTCCCCGCCCTCACCGGCGGCACCAACCGATGCACCCTGCACATCCACCCCGAGGACGCCGCACGGCTGGGCGTACGGGACGGAGAACCGGTACGCGTCAAGGGCGCCGGGGGCGAGGTGACCGCCCGGGCGGAGGTCACGGACGGCGTGCGCACCGGGGTGGTGAGCCTGCCGCACGGCTGGGGCCACGACCGGCCCGGCACCCGCCTCGCCCACGCCGCCACCGACCCCGGCGTCAACGTCAACCAGCTCCTCGACGGCACCCTGCTCGACCCGCTGTCGGGCACCGCGGTCCTCAACGGCTTCCCCGTCGAGGTCGCCCCGGTCGGCTGAGGTGCGGGACACCCGCCCTCCCGGTGCCGCCGCTCCCCAAACACCGCTAGGAAAAGGCCAGTTGGAACCGGTACCGGACGTCTCGCCGGGCCACCCGATGGCATACGCTGCCGAATGCCGACGCGATCCGCGCGCCGAGCCGGAAGGGCGAAGGCACGGGGGCCGATGACACACCGATGGGACGCCGGTCCGCCGGAGGCCGCTGCCGACGGGGCGGCACGGCCCCCGGCCGGCCGTACCTGGGACTCGGCGCTGACCGCCAGGGAGTTCGCGGCGATCGAGGGCGCCGGGTTCGAACCGGTCGGGCAGGTGCTCGGCACGGCCGTCTTCAACATCGGCTACACCGGCGTCTGGGGCTGCCCGGGCGCGTGGTCGGCCACGGACGGCCCGGGGGGCGCCTCGCCGCACTGGGCCTCGTCCTACGAGCCGTTGGAATGGACGATGTACACGGCGCGCAGGCTGGCGCTGCGCCGTGCGGAGAGCGAGTGCCGCGCCCTCGGCGGCGACGGGATCGTCGGGGTGAGGCTGCAGACCGGCGGGTTCTCGGCAGGAGGCGTGGAGTTCACCGCGCTGGGCACCGCGGTCCGGGCCCGCTCCCTGGCCGACGCCGCGGCCTCGAACGCCCGTGCCCGCGAGGCCGTCGAGCGCTTCCTGGCCTGACCCGTCGTCGCCCTGGCCGCCGGACTCCGGCCGGCGGCCGCCGACTGCGGTGTTTCGGCCGTCAGTCGGCCGGTATCTGCTGAACGCGATCGTCCGGTTTCTCACCCAGTGGACGGATCACCCCGATCGCGTCAGGTGTCTTCCCTCTGCCGGGCACGGTCCGTTAACTTCCGTGACTCACAGCCCCGTACGACCCGCACGGGACAATCGACCGCGGAGCACCAGCGCCCCAGTGAGCCCCCAGGGACACCTTCATGACACGCGCCATCTCCCTGCACGACGTGAGCAAGGCCTACACACGAGGCGTCCGGGTGGTGGACCGGCTCTCGCTGGACATCGCGCCGGGCGAGTTCCTGGTCCTGCTCGGCCCCTCCGGCTGCGGCAAGTCCACGGTGCTCAGAATGATCGCCGGCCTTGAGGACATCGACGAGGGCGTGCTGCTCCTCGACGGCAAGCACGGCAACGACCTGCCGCCGTCCGGGCGGGACATCGCCATGGTCTTCCAGAACTTCGCCCTCTACCCGAGCATGACCGGCCGGGACAACATCGGCTTCCCGTTGCGCATCGAGGCGCCCGGCGCGGACCCCCGTCCGCGGGTGGACGCCACCGCCCGCATGCTGGGCATCGAGGACCTCCTCGACCGGTTCCCGGGCCAGCTCTCCGGCGGGGAGCGCCAGCGGGTCGCCATGGGCCGGGCCATCGCCCGGCACCCGGCGGTGTTCCTGATGGACGAGCCGCTGTCCAACCTCGACGCGAAGCTCCGCAACCACCTGCGGGCGGAGATCTCCAAGCTCACCCGGGAGTTGGGCGTCACCACGGTCTACGTCACCCACGACCAGGCCGAGGCCATGTCGCTCGGCGACCGGGTCGCCGTGCTGCGCGGCGGGGTGCTCCAGCAGGTCGACACCCCGCGCTCGGTCTACGCGCTGCCCCGCAACGTCTTCGTGGCCGCCTTCATCGGCACCCCCCGCATCAACCTGCTGCGCGGCCTGGTCCGCGCGCCGCTCGACGGGGCGATGACCGTCAGTCTCGGCAAGCAGTTCCTCCGGCTGCCCGAACCCCTGTGCCTGGACCACCAGTTGCTGCGGGTGCAGCAGGGCCGCGAGGTGATCGTCGGGCTGCGCTCGGAGGCGGTGCGGATCGCCACGCGCGCCGACGCCCGGCCCGGCGAGGTGGCGATCACCGGACTGGTGGAGCACGTCGAGTTCCAGGGGCACGAGGTGCTGGTCCACTTCGACACCGGGTCGCGGCCCGCCGTCGTACCCGATCTGGAGGCTCCGCGACCCGCCGTCCGGCCGGTCCGCCGCAGGCGCCGGGAGGGAACGGTCCTGGACCGGCTGCGGGGGCGGGCGGGATCCCTGCGGGCCGGACCGGTCCTCGCCGCGGACGACCCCGAGCCGCACGGCTCCGTCTCCCGCGGCCTCTTCTCCCCCGACTCCGCGCCGCCGGGTGCCGCGGTGACCTCGCCGGACGGGCGCCTGCCCGGTGACCTCGTCGTGCGCACCACCCCGGACTTCGACCTCCGGCACGGCATGCACGTGCCGCTCCTGGTCGACCTGGCCCATCTGTTCGTGTTCGACCAGTACGGCGACCGGATCTGCCCCGCCCCGGACCGCCTGCCGGACCTGGAGGAATGAGGCCGCTGCGGCATCCTGGGCGAGCGGCGTCTGGCGCACAAAAACTATCACCGCTAGTTTGTGTGCCGGAAGACGCAGCGTCACGGCCCCGCCCGGGAGGAAGCACGATGAAGGCACACGACGGCATGTACATCGACGGCGCCTGGCGCCCCGCCGCCGGCCAGGACGTGATCGAGGTCGTGAACCCGGCCGACGAGCAGGTCCTCGGCACGGTCCCCGCGGGTACCGCCCTGGACGTCGACACCGCCGTACGGGCCGCCCGCGCCGCCCTGCCGGGCTGGGCCGCCACCGCGCCCGCCGAGCGGGCCGCCCGGCTGAGCGCCCTGCGGGACGTCCTGGTGACCCGCGCGGAGGAGATCGCCGCGACCGTCACCGCGGAACTGGGCTCGCCCCCGGAGTTCTCCCGGGCCGTCCACGCGGGCGTCCCCGTCGCGGTCGCGGGCTCGTACGCCGACCTCGCGGCGACGTACGCCTTCGAGGAGAAGGTCGGCAACTCCACCGTCCACCACGAGCCGGTCGGCGTGGTCGGCGCGATCACCCCCTGGAACTACCCCCTCCACCAGATCGTCGCCAAGGTCGCCCCGGCCCTCGCGGCGGGCTGCACGGTCGTGCTGAAGCCCGCCGAGGACACCCCCCTCACCGCCCAGCTCTTCGCCGAGGCGGTCCACGAGGCAGGGGTGCCCGCGGGCGTCTTCAACCTCGTCACCGGCCTCGGACCGGTGGCCGGCCAGGCGCTCGCCGAGCACCCGGGCGTCGACCTCGTCTCCTTCACCGGATCGACGGCCGTCGGCAGGCGGATCGGCGCCGCGGCCGGTGCCGCCGTCAAGAAGGTGGCCCTGGAGCTCGGCGGCAAGTCCGCCAACGTCATCCTGCCCGGCGCCGACCTCGCCAGGGCGGTGAAGGTCGGCGTCGCCAACGTGATGTCCAACTCCGGTCAGACGTGCAGCGCCTGGACCCGCATGCTGGTGCACACCGAGCGGTACGACGAGGCGGTCGCGCTCGCCGCGGAGGCCGCCGCCAAGTACGGCGACCGGATCGGCCCGCTCGTCAACGCCAAGCAGCAGGAGCGGGTGCGCGGTTACATCGACAAGGGCGTGGCGGAGGGCGCGCGACTGGTCGCCGGGGGCAGCGAACCCCCGCGCGAACAGGGTTACTTCGTCGCCCCCACGGTCTTCGCCGACGTCACCCCCGACATGGCGATCGCGCAGGAGGAGATCTTCGGCCCGGTCCTGTCGATCCTGCGCTACGAGGACGAGGAGGAGGCGCTGCGGATCGCCAACGGCACGGTCTACGGCCTCGCGGGCGCCGTCTGGGCCGCGGACGAGGAGCGGGCGGTGGCCTTCGCCCGGCGGATGGAGACCGGCCAGGTCGACATCAACGGCGGGCGGTTCAACCCGCTGGCCCCCTTCGGCGGTTACAAGCAGTCGGGCGTCGGCCGTGAACTCGGCGCGCACGGCCTGTCCGAGTACCTCCAGACCAAGTCCCTGCAGTTCTAGGCCCTCCGGCCCCGGTCCGTCCGGTTTCGTGTCCCAGTCCCAGTCCCAGTCCCAGTCCGTCCAGTTCCAGGGGAGTCACCCGTCATGGCTGTCCGTGCCGCCGTCCTGCCCGCCATCGGCTCCGCGCTGGAGATCACCGAGATCGAGCTGCCCGAGCCCGGCCCCGGCCAGGTCCGGGTCCGGCTCGCCGCCGCCGGGGTCTGCCACTCCGACCTGTCCCTGTCCGACGGCACCATGAAGGTGCCGGTCCCCGCGGTCCTCGGCCACGAGGGCGCGGGCACGGTCGTCGCCGTCGGCGAGGGGGTGACCGACTTCGCGGTCGGATCCGAGGTCGTCCTCAACTGGGCTCCCGCCTGCGGGAGTTGTCACGCGTGCTCGCTCGGTGAGGTCTGGCTGTGCGCCAACGCCCTCAACGGCGCCGGGAACGTGTACGCCCGTACCGTGGACGGCGTCGCACTGCATCCCGGTCTCAACGTCGCTGCGTTCGCCGAGGAGACCGTGGTGCCCGAGTCCTGCCTGCTGCCGGCCCCGCCCGGCGTACCGCTCACCGACGCGGCCCTCCTCGGCTGCGCGGTCCTCACGGGTCACGGAGCCGTCCACCACTCGGCGCAGGTGCGGCGCGGCGAGACGGTGGCGGTGTTCGGCGCCGGGGGAGTGGGTCTCGCCGCGCTCCAGGCGGCCCGGATCGCCGGAGCCTCACGGATCATCGCCGTCGACGTCTCCCCGGCGAAGGAGGAACTGGCGCGCGCGGCGGGCGCCACCGACTACGTCGTCGCCTCCGACGCCACCGCCCGCGAGATCCGCGCCCTGACCGGCCGGGCGGGCGTCGACGTCGCCGTCGAGTGCGTGGGCCGGGCCGTCACCATCCGCACCGCCTGGGAGTCCACCCGCCGCGGCGGCCGCACCACGGTCGTCGGCATCGGCGGCAAGGACCAGCAGGTCACCTTCAACGCCCTTGAGCTCTTCCACTGGGGCCGCACCCTCTCCGGCTGTGTCTACGGCAACGCGAACCCGGCGGTCGACCTGCCCGTCCTGGCCGAGCACGTCCGCGCCGGCCGCCTGGACCTGGGCGCCCTGGTCACCGAACGGATCGGCCTGGACGGCATCCCGGCGGCGTTCGAGAACATGCTGGCGAGCAAGGGCGGACGGGCGTTGGTGGTGTTCTGAGACGCGCGCCTCAGGACACCTGCTCCTGGTCCGGCCGCGGCGCGGCGGCCGGACCGGCAGCCGGTACGACGGCGGGCCGCCGCGACCGCGACCGCGACACCGCGACACCCGTCAGGCACAGCGCCCCGCCCGCCAGGGTGAGCACGCCCGGCACCTCGCCCAGGACCAGCCAGGACATCAGCACGACCAGCGCGGGCACCGCGTACGTCGTCGCGCCCATGCGGCCCGCCGTCGTACGGGCCAGGGCGTACGCCCAGGTCGTGAAGGCGAGCGCGGTCGGGAACACGCCCAGGTAGACCATGTTCAGCGTGGCGGACAGCGGGGCCTCGCCCGCCTCCCGCACCAACTGCCCGGCGAACGGCAGGCAGACCACCGCGCCGACCAGGCACCCGAACGTCGTCACCTGGAGCGCGCTCGCCCGCTCCAGGGCCGGCTTCTGGGTCACCACCCCGCCCGCGTAGGCGATCGCGGCCAGCAGGCACAGCACCACCCCGAGGGCCGAGGAGCCGCCCCCGCCCGACATCGACAGGCCCACGGTCACCGCACCCGCGAACGACACCGCCATGCCTGCGACCAGCCGCGGCGGCAGCGCGTCGCCGAGCAGTCGCGCGCCGAGCACGGCGATCAGCAGCGGGCCGATGTTCACCACCAGCGCCGCCGTGCCCGCGTCGACCTGCTGCTCGCCCCAGTTGAGCACCACCATGTAGAACCCGAACCACAGCACCCCGGACACCGCTGTCCGGCGCCAGGCCGACCGCGGCGGCAGCCCCTCCCGCCGTACGGCCCAGAGCGCCCCCAGCGCGAGTACGCCCGTCAGCAGCCGTCCGAGCGCCAGCGCGCCCGGCGAGTACGCGGCGCCCGCGCTGCGGATCGAGACGAAGGCGGAGGCCCACAGCACGACGGTGACAGTGGCCGCCCCGGCGGTGAGCAGCCCCGTACGGGCGGGCGGTGAGGTGTTCATCATGCTCCCGAGATTAGGTGGGGAAGAGGTGGCCCCACCGGCGGATTTCGGACCGGGGGCCGCGGACGCGGGCGCTGCTCAGCGCAGTGCCGGCGCCTCGATGCCCAGCAGTTCGGACAGCGCGCGCTCGCCCGCCGCCGTCACCTTCACGGCCCGCTCGGTGCCGATGCGCACGCACCAGCCCGTGTCCAGGGCGTGCCGGCACAGCGCCGCGCCCGCGACCCCCGCGAGGTGGGGGCGGCGCTCGGTCCAGTCGAGGCAGCCGCGGGCCAGCGGCCGTCGGCCGTGCCGGTCCAGTCCGATGCCCGCGGCGGCGAACCAGCGCACGCCCGCGTCCGTGAGGGCGAACCCGGTGTCCTGGCGCAGCAGCCCGCGCGCGGTCAGCGCGTCGGTGACCACGATGCCCAGCCGTCCGGCGAGATGGTCGTAGCAGGTGCGGCCGCGGGCCATCGCGGACCCGGCGCCGGACTCCCGCAGGGTGCGCGGCTGCCGGGCGGCCCCGGGTGCGAGGGGGGCCGCCAGGTCCTCCACCAGGTGGGCGACCCGGGCGTCGGCCAGCCGGACATAGCGGTGCCGCCCCTGCCGTTCCTCGGTGAGCAGCCCGCCCGCGACCATGCGGCTCAGATGCTCGCTCAGCGTCGAGGCGGCGACGCCCGCGTGCCGGGCCAGTTCCCCGGCGGTCCACGCGCGCCCGTCGAGCAGCGCGAGCAGACAGGCCGCCCGGGTCTCGTCGGCGATCAGCGCGGCGAACCGGGCCAGGGCCGTGGCCCGCGGGTCGGTGGTGGTCATGTGGTCCAGCATGGGACACGCACGCTTCGGCGCCCGCCGAAGTGTCCGTCGGACCGGTCTACGCGCTCTGCCGTACCTGCGCGTACTGCTGTGCCAGACCGTCCAGCAGGGCCGTCAGGCCGGTCTCGAAGGCCCGCTCGTCGATCTTCTCCTGCTGTTCGGCGAGGAGGTGGGCCTGTCCGAGGTGGGGGTAGTCGGCAGGGTCGTAGGCGCTGGCGTCGTCCACGAAACCGCCGGCGAACGAGCCGAGCGCGGAACCCATGACGAAGTACCGCATCAGCGCGCCGATCGAGGTGGCCTGCGAGGGCGGCCAGCCCGCCGCGACCATGGCGCCGTAGACCGCGTCCGCGAGCCGCAGACCGGCCGGGCGGCGGCCGGGGCCGTGGGCCAGCACCGGGACGATGTTCGGGTGCGCGCGCAGGGCGGCCCGGTAGGAGACGGCCCAGTCGTGCAGGGCGGTCCGCCAGTCCCGTCCGTCGTCGAACATCGACAGGTCGACCTGGGCGCTGACCGAGTCGGCGACCGCCTCCAGGATCTCGTCCTTGGTGCTGAAGTGGTTGTAGAGGGAAGGGCCGCTCACCCCCAGTTCGGCGGCGAGCCGCCGGGTGGAGACGGCGGCCAGGCCCTCCGCGTCCACGAGCGTGCGGGCCGCCCCGACGATCCGGTCGGTGCTGAGGAGGGGCTTGCGCGGTCGGGCCATGGCGCACATAGTAGGGCTGCAACCTTAAACTAGCAGTGCTAATTTAAATGTCTGTGATGGGGAGTGACTCGGCGTGAACCTGGAGCTCAGCGAGGAGCAGACCGCGGTCCGGCGGCTCGCCCGGGACTTCGTGGAGCGCGAGATCGACCCGCACGCGATCGCCTGGGACCGGGCCGAGGAGGTCGACCGGGGCATCGTGAAGAAGCTCGGCGAGGTCGGCTTCCTGGGGCTGACGATCGACGAGGAGTACGGCGGTTCGGGCGGCGACCACCTCGCGTACTGCCTGGTGACCGAGGAGCTCGGCCGCGGCGACTCGTCCGTGCGCGGGATCGTCTCGGTCTCCCTCGGCCTGGTCGCCAAGACCGTTGCCGCCTGGGGTGACGAGGAGCAGAAGCGGCGCTGGCTGCCGGGGCTGACCTCCGGTGAGCACGTGGGCTGCTTCGGACTGACCGAGCCCGGTACCGGCTCCGACGCCGGGAACCTCGCCACGCGCGCGGTCCGCGACGGCGACGACTACGTCGTCAACGGCACCAAGATGTTCATCACCAACGGCACCTGGGCCGACGTCGTCCTGCTCTTCGCCCGCTCCACCGACGCCCCCGGCCACCACGGCGTCTCCGCCTTCCTGGTGCCGGCCGACACCCCCGGCCTGACCCGGCGCGCGGTGCACGGCAAGCTCGGTCTGCGCGGCCAGGCCACCGCCGAACTGGTGCTGGAGGACGTCCGCGTCCCCGCGTCCGCGATGCTCGGGCCCGAGGGCAAGGGGTTCGCGGTCGCCATGTCGGCGCTCGCCAAGGGCCGGATGTCGGTCGCGGCGGGCTGTGTCGGCATAGCCCAGGCGGCGCTGGACGTCGCGGTGAAGTACGCCGGTGAGCGCGAGCAGTTCGGCAGGACCATCGCCCACCACCAGCTCGTCCAGGAACTGCTCAGCGACATCGCCGTGGACGTGGACGCGGCCCGGCTGCTGACCTGGCGCGTCGCCGACCTGATCGACCGCGGTCTGCCCTTCGCCACCGAGTCCTCCAAGGCCAAGCTGTTCGCCTCGGAGGCGGCCGTGCGCGCCGCGAACAACGCCCTCCAGGTCTTCGGCGGCTACGGCTACATCGACGAGTACCCGGCGGGCAAGCTGCTGCGCGACGCCCGGGTGATGACCCTCTACGAGGGCACCAGCCAGATCCAGAAGCTGGTCATCGGGCGGGCGCTGACCGGGGTCTCGGCCTTCTGAGTACCTGTCCGTACGCCCCTGAGTACCCCGGCGGATGTGGCGTGGGCCACGTCCGCCGATGCTCGTCGCATGACTGACGCATCCGGCAAGCAGCAGAACACGGCCGCCTTCTACGGTCAGGCCGTCGCCTCCTTCTCCCTCGCCATGGCCGCCACCGCGATCGGCATCTTCAAGTTGCACGCCGATCCCTGGGTCCGGGGCTTTCTGGGCATCGCCGTCCTCTATCTGGTCACCTCGGCCTTCACCCTGGCCAAGGTCGTCCGCGACCGGCAGGAGGCCTCGGCCCGGCCGTACAGCCCCTTCGAAAAGCTCTGAGCGAGCCCCCTCGACAAGCTCGACAAGCTCTGAACGGCCACACTAAGCGAGCGCTCAGCTTCGGCGGTATGGTGTAGCTCCGGTACCGAGAGGGGCGAGCGAGCGATGAGTACGGCGGAGGACACGGCCGGCGGCGAGGCCGAGGCGTGGGGCGAGGTCACCCCTGACGCGGCCCGACGGCTGCTGGTGGCCGCCGTGGAGGCCTTCGCCGAGCGCGGCTACCACGCGACGACGACCCGTGACATCGCGGGCCGCGCGGGCATGAGCCCGGCCGCGCTCTACATCCACTACAAGACCAAGGAAGAGCTGCTCCACCGGATCAGCCGGATCGGCCACGACAAGGCGCTGGACATCCTGCGCACGGCGGCCGGGAGCGAGGGCAGCGCGACCGAGCGGCTCGCCGACGCCGTGAGCTCCTTCGTGCGCTGGCACGCCGGGGGGCGCACCACCGCGCGTGTCGTTCAGTACGAACTCGACTCGCTCGGCCCGGACGCCCGCGCCGAGATCCTCGCCCTGCGCCGCCAGGTCGACGCGCAGGTGCGCGGGATCGTCGAGGACGGGGTGGCGAGCGGCGAGTTCGACGTGCCGGACGTGCACGGGACCACGATCGCCGTGCTCTCCCTCTGCATCGACGTCGCCCGCTGGTTCAACGTCGACGGCCCGCAGACCCCCGACGAGGTCGGCGCGCTGTACGCCGACCTCGTGCTGCGGATGGTCGGGGCGAGGAGATCGCCCGCTCAGACGTAGTACCGGGACACCGACTCCGCCACGCACACCGGCTTGTCGCCGCCCTCGCGCTCCACGATGAAGGCGACGGCGACCTGCACGCCACCGGGCACGTCGTCGACGCCGGTGATGGTCGCCGTCGCGCGCAGCCGTGAGCCGACGGGGACGGGGGCGGGGAAGCGGACCTTGTTGGTGCCGTAGTTGACGCCCATCTTCACGCCCTCGACCGAGATCAGCTGGGGCCCGAACAGCGGCAGCAGCGACAGGGTCAGGTACCCGTGGGCGATGGTGGTCCCGAAGGGGCCCGCGGCCGCCTTCTCCGGGTCGACGTGGATCCACTGGTGGTCGCCCGTGGCCTCGGCGAACAGGTCGATCCGCTTCTGGTCGACCTCGTGCCAGTCGGTGTACCCCAGCTGCTCGCCCACCGCCGCCTTCAGCTCGTCGGCTGACGTGAAGATCCTCGGCTCTGCCATGTCCCGGCCTCTCGCATCACGGATGTCCCGTTGAGGTGTTCCCGCTTATGTCTAAGCAACTGCTTAGCATGGTCGGGTCCCGGTCGGCTGTCAACGGACCACCGGGGTGTCGGGTTTGGGTAGGCTCCGAGGAGTGCCCCAGATTCCCGAGAAGATCCACGAGCTCACCGTCGGCCAGCTCGCCGCCCGTAGCGGCGCCGCCGTCTCGGCGCTGCACTTCTACGAGTCCAAGGGGCTGATCAGCAGCCGCCGGACCGCGGGCAACCAGCGCCGCTACACCCGCGACGCGCTGCGCCGGGTGGCCTTCGTGCGGGCCGCCCAGCGGGTCGGCATCCCGCTGGCCACGATCCGCGAGGCCCTCGCCCAGCTCCCCGAGGAGCGCACGCCCACCCGGGAGGACTGGGCCCGTCTCTCCGAGGCCTGGCGGGCCGAACTGGACGAGCGGATCAAGCAGCTCAACCGGCTGCGCGACCATCTCACCGACTGCATCGGCTGCGGCTGTCTCTCCCTGGAGTCCTGTGTCCTGTCCAACCCGGACGACGTGTTCGGCGAACAGCGGACGGGCTCCCGCCTGATGGTGGAACGCCCGCCCCGACAGGCCGCCCAGCAGCCGAAGGCCCGCTCCTGAGCCGCCTTTCGCCGTGACTCACTCGTACTCCGTGCCGCCCTTGCGGGTCAGGTAGGCCGGGCTCACCGCCTTGGCGATCGCCCGCCCACCGGTCACCGGGCTGTACCGCTCGACGGCCGGCCGGATCACCACACCCTCCCGCAGGTGCAGTTCCCGCCCCGACACGCTCTCGCGCCCGGTGGCGGCCTCCAGCACCCGCCCGATGTCGTACGGCCCTTCGAACAGCCGTGGCACCAACGGCAGCTCCCCGTCCAGCAGTCCGGCCGCGTCCAGCCAGACCACCGTGCCGTCGATCTCCGCGGACACGTCGAACACGGCGTAGCCCAGGGTGTCGTGGCGGCCGCCGGCGCCGTACGTCAGGTCCTGGACGCCCGCCCCGTACACCTCGCCGAAGATCCCCACGCGGCGCGCCCCGAGCCGTCCGGCGAGCCGGGCCGCCGCCTCGACGGCACCGTGACCGCGCACGGCCCGCCAGTACAGGTTGCGCGGGTCCTCCTTCAGGGCCAGCGACCTGGCGCCGTAGCCCTTGGAGGAGACGTAGGCGCGGTCCTCCTCGGCGTGGTAGGTCAGCAGGCAGGCCGAGCCGTGCAGCTTCTCCGTCAGGACCACGGGCTCGCCCGGCGCGAACACGTCCGGGTAGCGCTGGATGTTCTCGATGTCCACCCAGGGCAACAGTCCGGGCGCGGACTCGACTTCCCCGCTCATCGTCGGCGGGACCGGCGGCACCCACTTGACGACGCCGAGCCGCTCGGCGAAGTCGGTGCGGTCGGCCGCGGCGCGCGCCAGGTCGACGTCCTCGAGCGCACGCGGCCGGCAGACGAGGCCCTGCGACAGCTCACCGCGCAGCCGCACCGCCCGGACCCGGTCGTGGTTGCCGCCCGCGAGCCGGCCGGTCAGCCCCAGCTCCTCGATCAGCGCGGCCGGGAGGACGGACTGCTCGGGGATGTAGACGGCCGCGTCGCCGGTGCGGTAGGCGCCCTTGGCGACCACGGCCCGGTACAGGCCCACCTGGGCCAGTTCGAGTGCGTCGGCGTTCGGGTGCGGGTGGACGGTCAGCACTTCGGCGGTGACGCGCAGCGTCGACACGATGGCTCCTCGGGCGTCCGGGGTGCCCCGGACGGGCCCCCTCGTCCCCTCACTCTCCGCACGGGAAAGCGCTGGAGCGACCCGATTAGCACCTGCTAGCCTCCCGGTCCCCGCGTGCACATGAGGGGGGTGCGGCATCCCCGGCGCACCCCCGGCGTGCTCTCAGGCCGACATCAGCATCGCCCGCCCCTGCCTGGCGAACGCCAGGGCCTCGGACGTGAGGACGGGCCGCGGGACGAGTATGCCGCAGTCCGCGCAGACCGGGCCCGACGACGGTTCGTGGTCCAGGTCGTACTTCCAGAACAGGCGCTCCCCGTCGCACACCGGGCAGGTCGAGCCCGGCGCGCGCTCCAGCGCGGCGATCAGACTGCGCAGCACCTCACCGAGCGGCGCACGGGGGTGCAGCCGGGGGTTGTCGCACCAGGCGACGCCGAATCCGCCCCAGGTCAGCCGGTGCCAGTCGTCCACGCTGCCCGGCCTGCGCAGCCCGTCGTGCTTCTCCTTCCTGCGACGCTCGGCGAACTCGCCCTCGTAGTCGAGCCACACCGCCCGTGCCTCCTCCAGCTCGTCCAACGCGGCCACGAGCCGCGCAGGATCGGGGGAGCGGTCCTCGGGGCCGAACCCCGACCGGGAGCACAGGTGGTCCCAGGTCGCCCTGTGCCCGTAAGGAGCGAACCGCTCGAGGCACTTGCGCAGCGAGTAGCGCCGCAGCGCCAGATCGCAGCGCGGATCGCGCACCTGTCTCGCCAGACTCCGGAAACCGGCCATCGCCTTGCACCTCCGTCACATCTGCACCTGTACTTCGGTCACTTCGGCGTCGTCGTGCGGACGTCGCCGAATAGACGTGTCGACACCCGAATCGGCTCCATCCGATTTCCGATCGCCCCCCATAAGCCGGAGCGACGACTCGAAAAAGTGACGCATGTTCATCTTCAATCCCGGGGATACCGGCGGTAACCTCCGGCCAATCCCCGTCGCTAGGAGCTGCCATGCCTGGGCGCACCCCACGCACACCTCTCGACAGACTGAGAACTCCCCGCAGATTTCCCGGGTTCCTGAAGACGGCATCCGTATGCGTCCTCATTGCCGGACTTTTGTCACCGCTTTCCCAGCTGGCGGTCGCCGCCGAGACCGCCACGGCCACCGACTACTGCGGCGGACAGTGCTCCGACATCCTGCCGCCGGGCGAGAACGGCAACGCCACCCTCGCCCAGGTCCTCCTCAACCAGGCTTTCGGCACCCAGCCTTCGCACGCCGAGGACCAGCTCGGCCCCTACGCCAACCTGGCCACGGGCTACTCGGCGCTCACCACCGACAAGATCAACACGTTCTTCAACGACGCGTCGTTCGGCGTCGCCTCCGGGCAGGTCGCCTCCACCGAGAGCCCCGCGGGCCGTACCGACGTGTCGATCGTGCGCGACAAGAAGACGGGTGTGCCGCACATCACGGGCACCACCCGGTACGGCACGGAGTTCGGCGCCGGCTACGCGGCGGCCGAGGACCGGCTCTGGCTGATGGACGTCTTCCGTCATGTCGGGCGCGGTCAGCTGACCACGTTCGCGGGCGGCGCGGCCTCCAACCAGGGTCTCGAGCAGGAGTTCTACCGCAACGCGCCGTACACCGAGGCCGACCTCCAGGCCCAGATCGACAACGCCGTGGCGAACAACGGCACCCGCGGCCAGCAGGCCCTGGCCGACGCCAACGCCTATCTCGCCGGCATCAACTCCTACATCGACGCCTCCGACAGCGGCCGCTACTTCCCGGGCGAGTACGTCCTGACCGGCCACAAGGACTCCATCACCAACGCCGGCACCATCGACCACTTCAAGATCACCGACCTGGTGGCGCTGGCCTCGGTGATCGGCTCGCTGTTCGGCTCCGGCGGCGGCGGCGAGGTCAACAACGCCGTCTCCCTGCTCGCCGCCCAGGACAAGTACGGCGTGGCGGCCGGCACCGCGGTCTGGGAGTCCTTCCGCGAGCGCAACGACGCCGAGGCCGCCCTCACCGTCCACAACGGCGAGAGCTTCCCCTACGCCACCAAGCCCGACGACCCGCAGGGCGAGGCCCTGCCCGACGCCGGCACGGTGACCCAGGAACCGCTGGTGTACGACCGTACGGGCAGCGCGGCGACCGCCACGGCGGCGACCACCGCCACCACCGCGGCGGCCACCGCGCTCAGCTCGGCCAGGCGCGGTATGTCCAACGCCCTGGTGGTCAGCGGCAGGTCCACGGCCGGCGGTCACCCGATCGCCGTGTTCGGGCCGCAGACCGGCTATTTCGCGCCACAGCTGCTGATGCTCCAGGAGATCCAGGGACCCGGCATCAGCGCCCGCGGCGCCTCCTTCGCGGGCCTGAGCATGTACGTCGAACTGGGCCGCGGCCAGGACTACGCGTGGAGCGCCACGACCTCCGGCCAGGACATCATCGACACCTACGCCGTCGAACTGTGCCAGGACGACTACCACTACCTCTACCACGGCACCTGCACGGCGATGGAGAAGGTCGAGCAGAAGAACGCCTGGACCCCGACGACCGCCGACGGCACCGCGGCCGGCTCCTACACGATGCGGGTCTACCGCACGAAGTACGGCCCCGTGGAGTACCGGGCCACCGTCGGCGGCAAGAAGGTCGCCTACACCACCCTGCGCTCCTCCTACCTGCACGAGGCCGACTCGATCATCGGCTTCCAGATGCTCAACGACCCCGACTACGTGAAGGGCCCGGCCGACTTCCAGAGCGCGGCCCAGCACATCAACTACACCTTCAACTGGTTCTACGCCGACTCCACGCACACCGCGTACTACAACAGCGGCGACAACCCGGTGCGCGCGAGCGGCGTCGACGCCGAGTTCCCGGTGTGGGCGCAGGCCGCCTACGAGTGGCGCAACTGGGACCCGGCCACCAACACCGCCGACTACACACCGGCCTCCGCCCACCCCAACTCCATGGACCAGGACTACTACATCTCCTGGAACAACAAGCAGGCCAAGGACTACACGACCGCGTCCTGGGGCGACGGCTCGGTGCACCGCGGCAACCTGCTGGACGACCGGGTGAAGAAGCTGGTCGCGGCCGGCGGGGTGACCAGGGTCGCCCTCGTCAAGGCGATGGCGGACGCGGCGCTCGCGGACCTGCGGGCCGAGGACGTGCTGCCGGACCTGCTCCGGGTCGTCAACAGCTCCACGGTCACCGACACCACGGCCGCCGCGGCGGTCACCAAGCTCCAGACCTGGCTGACCGCGGGCGCCAGGCGCACGGAGACCTCGGCCGGTTCGAAGACCTACGCCAACGCCGACGCCATCCGCATCCTGGACGCCTGGTGGCCGCTGCTGGTGAAGGCCGAGTTCGAACCCGGCCTCGGCACCCCGCTCTACACCGCCCTGACCGCCAACCTCCCGATCGACGAGACCCCGTCGGCCGCGCACGGCCCGACCGGCGCACACGCCGGAAGCTCCTTCCAGTACGGCTGGTGGAGCTATGTGGACAAGGACGTCCGGGCGGTGCTCGGCGACACCGTGGCGGGCCCGCTCGGACAGAAGTACTGCGGCGGCGGCAGCCTGACCTCCTGCCGGGACATCCTCATCAGCACCCTGAAGCAGGCGGCCGCCCTGACCGCGGCCCAGGTCTACCCCGGCGACGACCTGTGCGCCGCGGGCAACCAGTGGTGCGCCGACTCGATCGTCCAGCGCGCCCTCGGCGGCATCAAGCACGGAAACATCAGCTGGCAGAACCGGCCCACCTACCAGCAGGTGGTGGAGTTCACCTCGCACCGGTGACGCCCTGAGCGGCGGCGGGCGGGTTCAGCGGATCCGGCCCGCCGCCAGCACCACCCGCGCCAGCTCCGGGTGCACGATGTCGCTGTGCGCGCCGCTCGGCGGGCCGCCGCGGCACACCACCGCCGACGCGTCGACGTTGACGCACCCGGAGCCGGGCAGCGCACCCCCGAGCGCGTCGGCGAGCGTCAGCGCCCGGGTGCCCGGCACCGCCTGCACCCCGTCGTGGCCCATCGCCCCCCACTTGTCGCCCAGCAGCCGGCCCAGGCCGAAGCCCTCGGCCACGCCCTGCGCGTCGCCCGCCATCCGGGAGGCCAGCGGGTACAGCGTGCCCAGCGCCGTGTCGTGGCTGGACCAGCAGCACACCAGGGGGCCGTCGACCCGATGGTTCTGGCCCTGCAACACACCGCCCGTACGCGGGTCTTGGGGCAGCCGGGCGGCGAACGCGTAGTGCGAGAAGGCCCCTTGCAGCAGGGTCACGGACTTCACCGTGCGCACACCCTCGGGCAGCCCGCGCAGGGCGAACGACACCAGCCGGCCGCCGAAACTGTGCCCGACCAGATGCACCCGTACCTGCGGCGCCGCGTCCGCCAGTTGGCCCAGGAACCGGCCGAGCCCGCGCTCGCCCACCGTTCCGGCCCGCCGCTTCATCGCGTAGTACGTGCCCTGCCGCAGCAGTTCGAGCGCCCCGTCCCACGGGTCGGGCATCGTGAACTCCGCCGTGGCGCCCGGGGATTCGAGGCCGGCCAGGGCCTGCGCGAAGGTCTCGCACATCTCGGCCGCGGACCCGGTGAACATCTCCGGCACGTCCTGCGGCACCCCCTCCGCCAGCGTGTCCGCCGCGAACAACGCCTGCGGGCCGGGCGGCACCACCTCCACCAGCAGCCGCACCAGCCGCCCGAACTCGGTCAGTTCGGCCTCCTCGCGCGGCCGCTGCTCCAGCAGCCGAGCGAGCTGCTCCACCAGGATCCCCCGGCCCGGGAAGGTCTCCAGCAGCGCGTGCCGGGTGTCCTTGTCGAGCGCCGGACGCCGGGGCGCCTCGGCCGCCGCCGGGCGCGGGAAGTCCGGGATCGGCTCGTCGCAGAACCGCATCGACGGCCACACCACCCCCACGTACCCGATCCGGGCCGTCGGCGCGAGCTGCGGGAACGGGGCGAAGAAGCTGCTGTAGAGCCGGGTCGCGCCCGAGCGGTCGTTGTTCCAGCCGTGCGCGAACACCACCAGGTCCCGCACACCGCGCCGGGGTGCCTCGGTCAGCAGCCGGTCCCGCTCCGGACCGGACACGTCGCCGTCCGCGTCGAAGGTCAGCTCCCAGTACGGCGTCACACTCATCGCCGGATCTGCCATGACGGACTCCTTCGTCCCCCGTGGTGGCGCGCTCTGGGCGCATGGTCCTGCCAACGGGGGACATTGGCCATACGTCACGGCTCATCCGTAGGACAGATACTTCTCCCGCACCCGCCGGAACGCCGCCAACTCCTCGTGCCAGCCCGCCACCACCGCGTCGGTGTCCGCGCCCGCGTCGATCGCGGTGCGCACCCGGTCGGAGCCCGTCAGCTTGTCGATCCAGTGGTCGGAACGCCAGGCGAAGCCGTCCCAGACCCGCCGGGCGGTCACCAGCAGCGCGATCCCGGTGCGCACCGGGTCGTACGTCCCCCGGTCGTGCACATGGATCTGCACGCCCCCGACGGTCTTCCCCTGGAACTTGGAGAAGGTGGGCGCGAAGTACGCCTCGCGGAAGCGCACGCCCGGCAGGCGCAGCGCGTTCACGGCGGCGGCCCACCGCCCGTCGATCCCCTCGGCGCCCAGCAGTTCGAACGGCCGGGTGGTGCCGCGCCCCTCGGAGAGGTTCGTGCCCTCGAACAGACAGGTGCCCGCGTACGCCAGCGCGGTGTCGGGCGTCGGCATGTTCGGGCTCGGCGGCACCCAGGGCAGCCCGGACGCGTCGTACCACTGCGACCGCTTCCAGTCGCTCATCAGTACGGTGTCCAGTTTCACCGGCGCCGCCAGGAACTCCCCGTTGAACAGCCGCGCCAGCTCCGCGACCGTCATGCCGTGCGCCTGCGCGATCGGCTGCCGGCCGACGAAGGTCGCGAACTCCCGGTGCAGCACCGGCCCCAGGGCCGCCCGCCCGGTCAGCGGATTGGGCCGGTCCAGGACCAGGAACCGCTTGCCCGCGAGCTGCGCGGCCTCCATGCAGTCGTACAGGGTCCAGATGTAGGTGTAGAAGCGGGCGCCCGCGTCCTGGATGTCGAAGACGACCGTGTCGACGCCGGACGCGGTGAACACGTCGGCCAGCGGCCGGCCGCTCTTCAGGTAGGTGTCGTACACCGGCAGCCCGGTCGCCGGGTCGTCGTAGCGGCCCTCGGACCCGCCCGCCTGCGCCGTGCCGCGGAAGCCGTGCTCGGGTCCGAACACGGCACGCAGGTTCACCCGTCCGTCGGCATGCATCACGTCCACGATGTGCCGGGCGTCCCGGGTGATACCGGTCGGGTTGGTGACGATGCCGACCCGCTGCCCCTTCAGCCGCGCGTAGCCGTCCGCGGCGAGCCGCTCGAAACCGGTGCGCGGTTTTTCTCGGGGCGATTTTGTGACAGGGGCGGGGGTCAAAGACATTGCGGTTGCCGTGGACAGTGTGGCCGCCGTGGCCGAGGCGAGCACGGTGCGTCTGGAGAGGCGCATGCGGATCCTCCGTGGGGGAGACGTGACGGGCCGTCCGGTGCGGATCGTGCGGGCGACGGCGCCGAACCTCGGCGGCTCCGCCGCTCCCAGCGTGCGGCAACGGCCCTTCCTCTCGCACATACCGACCGGTTAGTCTGGTGTCGCAGATCCGAATCTCGTCGCAGAGCCGATTCTCGTCGTGTCGAAGGAGACCGATGGTGGAAGCCGTGCAGGATGCCGGAGTGGTCGTCACCGGAGCGGGAGGCGGCATCGGGGCCGCACTGGCCCGCCGCTTCGCCGCCGAGGGGGCCCGCGTCGTCGTCAACGACCTGGACGCCGACAAGGCGCGGGCCGTGGCCGACGAGATCGGCGGCATCGCGATCCCCGGCGACGCCTCCGCGATCGTCGCCGACGCCCGGGACGCGCTCGGCGGCTCCGTCGACGTCTACTGCGCCAACGCCGGGGTCGGCTCCGGCGGTTCGGAGGCGGCGGGCGAGCCGGTGTGGGCCCTGGCCTGGGACGTCAACGTGATGGCCCACGTCCGCGCGGCCGAGGCGCTGATCCCCGGCTGGCTGGAGCGCGGCCACGGACGCTTCGTCTCCACCGTCTCCGCCGCCGGACTGCTCACCATGATCGGCGCCGCGCCGTACAGCGTCACCAAGCACGGCGCGTACGCCTTCGCCGAGTGGCTCTCGCTCACCTACCGCCACCGTGGGATCAAGGTCCACGCCATCTGCCCCCAGGGGGTGCGCACCGACATGCTGGCCGCCACCGGCAGCGCGGGCGACCTGGTCCTCCAGCCGACCGCGATCGAGCCGCAGGCCGTCGCGGACGCCCTCTTCAAGGGCATCGAGGAGGACCGCTTCCTGATCCTGCCCCACCCCGAGGTCGCCGCCTACTACCAGGGCCGGGCCGTCGATCCGGACCGCTGGCTGACCACCATGAACCACATCCAGCAGAAGTGGGAGGCCGGACAGTGACCGCCTCCCGCTACGCCGACAAGCCCTGGGTCGCCCTCCTCGACGAGGCCCAGCGCGCCCCCGTCCACCCGGCCGACTCCCTGGTGCACGCCCTGCGCCGGGCCGTCGACGAGACGCCCGAACGCGACTTCCTCGCCTACTTCGACGGCCGGCTGACCTACCGCGAGGCCGACGAGCTCAGCGACTCCGTCGCCGGCCATCTGGCCGCCCGCGGCCTGGAACGCGGCGACCGGGTGGCCGTGCTGCTCCAGAACTCCCCGCAGTTCGTGATCGCGCTGCTCGGCGCGTGGAAGGCGGGCGCGACCGTCGTCCCCGTCAACCCCATGTACAAGTCCGGCGAGGTCGCGCACGTCCTGCGGGACGCCGAGGTCACCGCGCTGATCTGCGCCGACCGCGCCTGGGAGGCGTACCTGCGCGAGACGGCCGCCGGCTCGCCGGTGCGGATCGTGCTCACCGGCTGCGAGCTGGACTTCCAGACCCGCGGCGACACGCGCGTGCTGACCTTCGAGCGGGCGGCGCGGGCCGCGGACGCCGACGACCTCACCAGCGTCGCCCGGCAGGGCCACAAGGCCCCCGAAGGCCGCGACCCCGGCCCCGACGACATCGCGCTGATCAGCTACACCTCGGGCACCAGCGGCACCCCCAAGGGCGCCACCAACACGCACGGCAACATCATGTACAACGCCGAGCGGCAGCGCACCGGACTGGGCCTGCCCGGCGTGCCCGTCTACTACGCGCTGGCCCCCCTGTTCCACATCACCGGGATGGTCTGCCAGCTCGGCGCCTGCCTCGACAGCGCGGGCACCCTGGTGCTCACCTACCGCTTCGAGCCGGGCGTCGTCCTGGACGCGTTCGCCGAGCACCGGCCGCACTACACCGTGGGCCCCTCGACCGCCTTCATGGCACTGGCCGCCCACCCGGCCGCCACCCCGGAGCACTTCTCCTCCTTCGCGCACATCTCCTCCGGCGGCGCCCCGCTGCCGCCCGCCCTGGTGGAGAAGTTCCGGGCCGGCTTCGGACCGTACATCCGCAACGGCTACGGCCTGACCGAGTGCACCGCGCCCTGCGCGTCCGTGCCGCCCGGCCTGGAGGCACCCGTCGACCCGGCCTCCGGGACGCTGGCCGTCGGCGTGCCGGGCCCCGACACGGTCGTACGGATCCTCGACGACACCGGCGCCGAGGTGCCCTTCGGCGAGCAGGGCGAGATCGTCGTGCGCGGACCGCAGGTCGTGCCCGGCTACTGGCGGCGCCCCGAGGCCACCGCCGAGACCTTCCCCGACGGCGAACTGCGCACCGGCGACATCGGGTTCATGGACGAGCAGGGCTGGCTGTACGTCGTCGACCGCAAGAAGGACATGATCAACGCGTCCGGCTTCAAGGTGTGGCCGCGCGAGGTCGAGGACGTCCTGTACACGCACCCGGCGGTGCGCGAGGCGGCCGTCGTCGGGGTGCCGGACGGCTACCGCGGGGAGACGGTGAAGGCCTACATCAGCCTGCGGCCCGACGCCGACGCGGATGCGGATACGCTCACCGCCTACTGCAAGGACAGACTGGCGGCCTACAAGTATCCGCGCCAGGTGGAGATCCTGCCCGAACTGCCCAAAACGGCGAGTGGGAAGATCCTCCGTCGGGAACTGCGTTCCCGCGACGCGCACGACAGCCAGTAGACGCGCAAGACGGTCAGTGGACGACAGCCGGTGAGGCCCGCCGACGAGGCAGGGCCGACAAGGCATAGAGGAAGGCAGGTGGCGGCAGTGCCCAGGACGACGGACGGCGACGGGCCCCCCGTACCGCAGCGGCTGCTCGCCGCCGCCACCCGGCTCTTCGCCGAGCAGGGCTACGACCGCACCTCGGTCCAGGAGATCGTCGAGGCGGCCGGCGTCACCAAGGGGGCGCTGTACCACTACTTCGGCTCCAAGGACGACCTGCTGCACGAGGTGTACGCGCGCGTGCTGCGGGTCCAGCAGGAGCGGCTCGACGCCTTCGCCGACGCCGACGAGCCGATCGAGAAGCGGCTGCGGGGCGCCGCGGCGGACGTCGTCGTCACGACGATCGAGAACCTCGACGACGCGTCGATCTTCTTCCGCTCGATGCACCACCTCAGCCCCGAGAAGAACAAGCAGGTGCGCGCCGAGCGGCGGCGCTACCACGAACGCTTCCGCGCGCTCGTCGAGGAGGGCCAGGCCGCCGGGGTGTTCTCCACGGCGACCCCGGCCGACCTGGTCGTGGACTACCACTTCGGCTCGATCCACCACCTGTCGACCTGGTACCGCCCCGACGGCCCGATGAGCCCCCAGGAGCTCGCCGACCACCTGGCCGACCTGCTGCTGCGGGCCCTGCGCCCCTGACGGCCCAGCCGTCACATGAGGAGGGCCCCGGCGACATCGCCGGGGCCCTCCTCATGTCACCGTGCTCACCCGCGCCGCTTACAGGTACTTCTTCAGCTCCCGGCGGGCCAGCGACCGCTGGTGCACCTCGTCCGGGCCGTCGGCCAGCATCAGGGTGCGGGCACTCGCGTACAGCTCGGCCAGCGGGAAGTCCTGGCTCACACCGCCCGCGCCGTGCAACTGGATGGCCCGGTCCAGGATGCCGACCACCGCGCGCGGGGTGGCGATCTTGATGGACTGGATCTCCGTGTGGGCGCCCTTGTTGCCGACGGTGTCCATCAGCCAGGCCGTCTTCAGCACCAGCAGCCGCAACTGCTCGACGGTGACCCGGGCGTCCGCGATCCAGTTCTGCACCACACCCTGCTGGGCCAGTGCCTTGCCGAACGCGGTGCGCTCGACGGCCCGGCGGCACATCAGCTCGATCGCCCGCTCCGCCATGCCGATCAGCCGCATGCAGTGGTGGATCCGGCCCGGTCCCAGCCGGGCCTGCGCGATGGCGAAGCCGCCGCCCTCCTCGCCGACCAGGTTCGACACCGGCACCCGCGCGTGGTCGAAGACCACCTCGGCGTGACCGCCGTGCGAGTGGTCCTCGTAGCCGAAGACCTGCATGGCGCGCTTCACGGTGACACCCGGGGTGTCGCGGGGGACCAGCACCATCGACTGCTGACGCCGGATGTCGGCGCCGTCCGGGTCGGTCTTGCCCATCACGATGAAGATCCTGCAGTCCGGGTTCATCGCCCCGGAGATGTACCACTTGCGGCCGGTGACGACGTACTCGTCGCCGTCGCGCTCGATGTGGGTGGTGATGTTGGTGGCGTCCGAGGAGGCCACCTCCGGCTCGGTCATCGCGAACGCCGAGCGGATCTCACCGGCGAGCAGCGGCTCCAGCCACTGCTTCCTCTGCCGCTCGTCGCCGAACTGCGCCAGCACCTCCATGTTGCCGGTGTCCGGCGCGGCGCAGTTCAGCGCGGTCGGCGCCAGGTGCGGGGAGCGGCCGGTGATCTCGGCGAGCGGCGCGTACTGGAGGTTGGTCAGACCGGCGCCGTACTCGGCGTCGGGCAGGAACAGGTTCCACAGCCCCTGCCTGCGCGCCTCGGCCTTCAGCTCCTCCACCACCGCCGGGGTGTCCCACGGCGAGGCGAGCCCGGCCCGCTGCTCCTCGGCGACGGCCTCGGCCGGGTAGACGTGCTCGTCCATGAAGGCCAGGAGCCTGGCGCGCAGTTCCTCGGTGCGTGCGTCGAACGCGAAGTCCATGATGGATCAGCCCTCCTGGAGACCGTCGTGCAGCGTGGTCAGGCCGTGCTCGATGAAGACGGGGACGAGTTCGCCGATGCGGTCGAAGCCGCGGCCGACGGTCTGGCCCAGCGTGTAGCGGTAGTGGATGCCCTCCAGGATCACCGCGAGCTTGAACCAGGCGAACGCGGTGTACCAGGAGACGGCCGAGACGTCGCGGCCCGAGCGGGCGGCGTACCGCTCGATCAGCTCGGCGGGCGCCGGGTGGCCCGCGGCCTCGGCGGTGGTGGAGACGGGCGAGTGCGGCAGCCCGAGCCGCATGCTGTACATCACCAGCAGACCCAGGTCGGTCAGCGGGTCGCCGAGCGTCGACATCTCCCAGTCGAGGACGGCCTTGATCGTGTCGTCCTCGCCGATCAGGACGTTGTCGAGCCGGTAGTCGCCGTGCACGACGGCCGGCGCGGGGGAGACCGGCAGCTCGCGGCCGAGCGCCGCGTGCAGCTCGTCGATGCCCGCCAGGTCACGGCTGCGGGAGGCGTCGAGCTGCTTGCTCCAGCGCCGCAGCTGCCGGTCCAGGAAGCCCTCGGGGCGGCCGAAGTCCGCCAGGCCCACCTCGGCCGGGTCGACCGCGTGCAGCTCGACGAGGGTGTCGACCAGCGACAGCACCGCGTTGCGGGTGCGCTCGGCGCCGAGCGGGGCGAGCTGGTCGGCGGTGCGGTACGGGGTGCCCGTCACGAACTCCATGACGTAGAAGGGCGATCCGAGTACGTCCTCGTCCTCGCACAGCAGCACCGGACGCGGCACCGGCACGGCGGTCGGGTGCAGCGCGCTGATCACGCGGTGCTCGCGCCGCATGTCGTGCGCGGTGGCCAGGACATGGCCGAGCGGGGGACGCCGTACGACCCACTTCGTGTCGCCGTCCGCGACCTCGTACGTCAGGTTCGACCGACCGCCCTCGATCAGCCGGCCGGTCAGGGGGCCGCGCACCAGGCCGGGCCGCTCGCGGTCGAGCAGGTCGCGCAGCCGGTCGAGATCGAGTCCGGGCGGGTGGTCGGGGCTCATACATCGCTCCTACGGGCGCGTGAACGGGACCCGACTTATGATGCCGACCGGTCGGTATGTCGTCCAGTGGATGCGCCGAAGGTGATCTGGGCCACCCTAGGCCGCAGGACCCCCGCGGCGAACCACGAGGAGCCGCCGGGAGTGGCTTTTCGGCCGCCTTCGGGGCGCCGTCGGGCCGTCGTCGGACTGCCACGCGAACGCCGCACATCGGGGCGTCCGGCATGCGCGGCGCCGCCCGGCCCTAGACGATCAGTGCCGCGGCGCACACGGCCATCGCGACCGTGCACAGGACCGCCGCCGTGGCGTGCCGCGGGGCGAGCGTTTTCGGGCGGTGGCTCGCCAGGGCGCGGATGCGCCGGTGGGCGAGCGTCAGGAACGCCAGCCAGAGGACGCAGCACAGGATGCAGACGGTGATCGCGGCGGCGGCACGGCCGTGGTGCAGGGAGGCCTTGACGGCGAGCACGGTCGCGACGGTGCCGGCCAGCGTCGTACGCCGCCAGGCCAGCCGGGTGCGCTCGGGCTGGAGCCCGGGGTCGCGCACCGGCCGGCGGACCGGGGCGGGGGGCGGCGCGTCGCCGGTCATCCGCCCCAGCCGACCAGGACGACGATCACCATCGCGACGGCCACCACCGCGACGAGGACGGCGAGCAGGGCCGGGAAGCGGGAGACCGGCAGGTCCTCGCCCCGGCGCATCGCCCGCTCGCACCGCACCCAGTGGTTGACCGCGCGCAGCGCGCACAGCACGCCCGCCGCGAGCAGCGCCAGCGCGAGCCCGACCCGCCAGGCCCAGCGCAGGTCCGGCAGGAACTGGTCGACCGCGAACCCGCCGCCGATCAAGGCCAGGGAGGTGCGCAGCCAGGCCAGGAACGTGCGCTCGTTGGCCAGCGAGAACCGGTAGTCGGGCGTGCCGCCCTCCTCGCGGACCTGCTGGGGCGCGAACCACAGACGGACGTTCCGCACGAACTCGATCACGCGCAGGACACTACCGGGGGCCGTCCGGGCGGCGCCTTCCGGGCCGGGCGGCCCCGCTCACGGCCGCCCAGGTGCCGCCGCCCCGGTCCCGGGCCGCCCGGTTCCGGTCAGCCCGCGGCGCGGTACGCCCTGAGCCGCTCGTACGCCGCCAGTCCGTCCGGTACCCACTCCCAGCCGTCCAGGCGCGCTTCGACCTCCTCCTCGGGCAGGAAGTCGTGCCAGGCCACCTCCTCCACCTGGGGGTGCACCGGCAGGTCGCAGCGGACCTCGTAGACGGCCGACCACCAGCTGTGGCCGGAGCCGTCGGTGTACAGGAACTTGAAGCGGAACTCGGGGCGCGGCAGTCCGCTCACCCCGAGCTCCTCCTCGGCCTCGCGCAGGGCGGCGTCGTCGTACGCCTCGCCCGCGCCGACGACCCCGCCGACGAACATGTCGTAGAGGGAGGGGAAGACCAGCTTGGTCGGGGTGCGGCGGTGGACGAAGAGACGGCCGGCCGCGTCGCGCGCCTGGACGAAGACGCAGCGGTGGCGCAGTCCCCGCGCGTAGGCCTCGCCGCGCGGGGACTGCCCGACGACCCGGTCGTTCTCGTCGACGATGTCGAGGATTTCGTCAGCAGCGCTCATGGGCCCATCCAAGCAGGGCCCGGGGCGGCTCGGGGGAACGGTCAGCGCGGTTGCAGGTCCCGCACCCGCTCCGGCTTCCCGGTGCCGTCCGGCATCGCCGGGTGCAGCCCCAGCAGCACGATGCCCACGACGATCGCCGCGAGCCCCGCGGCCTCCCAGGCCAGCGCTCCCGTGTCGGTGCGCAGCCGGTCGCCGAGGAAACCCACCCCGCAGAGGATGCCGGCCAGCGGCTGGGTCGCGGTCAGGGCGGGCAGGGACATCCGCAGCGGCGCCGTCTCGAACGCGCTCTGGACCAGTACCAGGCCGGTCACCCCGATCACCAGCACGGCGTACGGCTGCCACCCGGACAGCGCCTCGGCCAGGCCCCCCGCGGCGAAGCGCTGCCCGCTGACCCGCGTCAACGCGTCCTGCACCCCGTACAGCAGCCCGGCCGCCACGGCCAGCAGCACCGGTCCCGCGCTCAGCCTGGACCGCTTCGCGTACGTCGTGAGCAGTAACGCGACACCGACCATGATGCCGATGATCAGCCAGTGCCGTACCGGATCGGTGACCGCGTGGCCGCCGCGTGGTTCACCGGCCACGATGAACGCGCTCACCCCGCCCGCGAGCAGCCCCAGGCCCGCCCAGCCCTGGCGGCCCAGCGGCTGCCGGGTCTGCCGGCGGGAGAGCGCGAGGGCGAACAGCAGGTTGGTCGCGAGCAGCGGCTCGACCAGGGAGATCTCGCCCTTGCCGAGGGCTAACGCGCCCAGGACCATGCCGACGACCATCAGCGCGATCCCGCCCAGCCAGCGTGGTACCCGCATCAGGTCCAGGAGCAGCCGCGGGGAGAGGAAGTCGCTGAGCGGTGCCCGCGCGGCGGCGTTCTGCTGGAGCACGAACCCGAAGCCCAGGCAGCAGGCGGCGCTCACGGCGAGAACCAGAACCAGAACCGACACGCTGTGTACCTCGATCATCCGGCCGGGCCACGGGTCGTCGATGGCCGACTCTAGCGGTCCGGGGCGGTCGGCGCCCCGGGAAGCGTCCGGAACATCGCCTGCGGCGAGACCCGGAACCGGGCGGTGGACGCGACCGCGCCGCCCGGTCGATCACGGGCGGTGGCGCGCTCGTACCGTCATCGTGCGCCGCCGGGCGCCGTGACGCCATGGCGTGCGTCATGCCGGACGGGCCGTAGCGCACCGGCCGCCCGCCGCCCCGCCTGCCGGCCGCCCGCCGCAAGTGCCGTCGCACCGGGTGCAGTTGCCGGATCCGTGTGATC
Organism: Streptomyces sp. NPDC001443; assembly: GCF_053597355.1. Taxonomy (NCBI): domain Bacteria; kingdom Bacillati; phylum Actinomycetota; class Actinomycetes; order Kitasatosporales; family Streptomycetaceae; genus Streptomyces; species Streptomyces sp. NPDC001443. The sequence continues at coordinate 38,510 of NZ_JBSFIA010000019.1, read as the reverse complement.
GCGCGGCTTGACGGTGCGCGCCGGCTGGGGGTTTGCTGTCCCGATCGGCCGATGGTGTGCCGATACCCGGCCGTGCCGCGCGAGGAAGCGGGCGCGTCGGCGCGAGGCGGCACGACGGCGTGCGAGGCTGCACAACGGCGTGCGAGCGACCAGAGGAGCACGAGGTACGACCCGCGGTGTCCCCTTTATCACCCTTATCCACGCCTCCTCCCGATGACGACTCCGGTCGTGAACCCGGTCGTGAACCCGGCGCCGGTCCTGCGCACGGCCCCGATCCCGGCCGCGCACCCGCCTCTCGCGCCGATCCCGGCAGTGAACCCGCCCCCGGCGCACCTCCCGCCCCCGGCGCCGGACCCGGGCACGACCCCGGCCCCCACGGCCCCGGCCCGCGCACCGGTGAGGGCCGCCGTACCGCGCATCCGCGCCTGGCCCTCGACGCGGCCCTCGACGACACCGAACTCGCGGCCGCCCGTACCGCGCTGACCGAGGGGCGCTGGCAGGCCGCCCGCTCGCTGCTCGTCCGGACGGGTGACGACTGGGAGCGCCGGGGCCATCGTGTCGCCGTGCTCGCCCGGCACCCCCGCACCGCCGCCCGGGCCCGCGACTGGCTGAGCGCCGAACCCGGCTCCGCCGACGCCTCGGTGCTGCTCGCCCTGGCCCTGGTCAGGCGCGCGGTACGCGGCCGGGAGCGGCAGGACCGGGTACGCGACGCCTGCCACACCGCCGCCGGGCTCGCGCCCGCCGACCCCACCCCCTGGCTCGGCCTGCTGATGCTGGAGCGGTCCCGCGGTGGCGAGGCGGACACCACCGCCGCCTTCGAGGAGGTGCGCAAGCGCTGCCCCGAGCACCACCACGCCCACCATCTGATGGTCGCCCGGCTCGCCGAGCGCCGCGCCGACGCGGGCCCCGACCCGCGGCACGCCGTCTACGACTTCGCCGAGACGTCCGCCCGGCGGGCCCCCGCCGACTCCCCGCTGGCCGTCCTGCCGGTGGTCGCGCGCGCCGAGCGCTACCGCGTGCTGGCCGCCACCGGGACCGAGCCCGCCGATCCGGCCGCCTCGGACCACTGGACCGGCCCCCGGGCCCGGCAGGTGGCGCGGGCCGCCTTCGAATGGTGGCTGGAGTGGGAGCACGAGAGCCACCCGCGCTGCCTGGTCGACCTCAACTTCCTCGCCCACGCCAAGCACCACGCCGGCTGTGCCGCCGAGGCGGCCGCCCTGTTCCAGCGGATCGGGCCGTACGCCACCCCCGCACCCTGGACGTACCCGGACCGCGACCCGCGCGCGGCCTTCCGTGCCGCCCGCGACCGCGCGTTCGGCACGGGGTGAGGCCCGGCCGGCCGTACCTGAGGACTGGGTGAGAAGTGGTTACGGAAATCTGACGGGGGCCGCGGATTCCTGGCCCCGCCGGGGTCGCGGGTGTTCGAATGAAGGGGTGACTTCCGAACCACCCGAAGAACCCGAACAACCCGGCGGACCCGAACGCGGCGCACCGGTGGGCCGCCGGGTCTTCCTCGGCACCCTGGGCCTGGGCGCCCTCGGCGTGCTCGCGGCGCCGACCCTGCAACGCGGCCTGGAGGCCTTCCTCGGCAGCGCGGCCGACAAGGACCCCACGGGCCTGACCGGCCTGCTCCCCAACGGCGGCGGATTCCGCTACTACTCCGTCGCCGCGTCCGTCCCGCACAGGAGCGCCACCGACTACCGCCTCACCGTCGACGGCCTGGTCGACCACCCGGCCAGCTACACCCTCGCCGACCTGCGCGCCCTTCCTCAGACCCGGCTGGTCAAGGACGTCCAGTGCGTCACCGGCTGGCGGGTGCCGGGGACGCCCTTCGAGGGCGTACGGCTGTCCCGTCTGCTGGACGCGGCCGGGGTGCGCGCGAAGGCCGGGGCCGTGCGCTTCAGCTGCTTCGACGGCACGTACACCGAGAGCCTCACCCTCGACCAGGCCCGCCGCGCCGACGTCCTGGTGGCGCTGCGCATGCAGGACAAGGACCTGGAGCACGCGCACGGCGGCCCGGTGCGCCTCTATGTCGCGCCGATGTACTTCTACAAGTCGGCCAAGTGGCTCTCCGGCATCACCGTCACCGAGGACGTCCGTCCCGGCTACTGGGAGGACCGCGGCTACGACGTCGACGCCTGGGTGGGCCGTTCGAACGGACGCGACGATGCCCCTACGAGCTGACCCGGCCGTCGCCGCCGACCGCCGGCACCGCTTCACCCGCGCCGAACGGTGGACGCACCGCGCCACCGCCGTGCTGATGGGCGTCTGCGTGGTGACGGCGTCCTTCCTGTACGTCCCCGAGTTCGCCGAGCTGGTCGGCCGCCGCGAGCTGGTGGTACGGGTCCACGAGTGGGCCGGGCTCGCCCTGCCGGTGCCCGTCCTGGCCGCGCTGGCCTCCCGGGCCTTCCGGGCGGACCTGGGCCGGCTGAACCGGTTCGGACCGCACGACCGGGTCTGGCTGCGCGCGGCGCTGGTCCGGGACCGGCGCCGCGCGTCCCGTCCGGCGGACAAGTTCAACGCCGGCCAGAAGATCTTCGCGGCCTGGATCGCCGGGGCGGCGCTGGTGATGCTGGGCACGGGCCTGCTGATGTGGTTCACCCACCTCGCGCCGTTGGTCTGGCGGACCGGCGCGACCTTCGTGCACGACTGGCTCGCCCTCACCGTCGGTGTCGTGCTGGCCGGCCACATCGGTATGGCCCTGGGCGATCCGGAGGCCCGCCGGGGCATGCGCACGGGCTCGGTGAGCCCGGAGTGGGCGGAGCGGGAACATCCGCTGTGGCGGCCCTGACGCCGGGCACGCCGGGGATGCTGGGCCCGTCGGGCACGCCGGGGATACTGGGCCCGCCGGGGATGCGAGGCACGGGGTGCGGGCGGGCCCGCCGGGTACGGCACATGCGGCGGCCCGCCCGCTCCCCGGCCGGCGCTGACGCCGGTGCCGGGGAGCGGGCGGGCCGTGACCGCCGTACCGCGAGGTCCTCAGGACATGCGTCCTAGATCACCAGGGACAGCAGCAGCACCAGGCCGCCGCCGACCACGGAGATGATCGTCTCCATGACGGACCACGTCTTGACCGTCTGGCCGACGCTCAGTCCGAAGTACTCCTTCACCAGCCAGAAGCCGGCGTCGTTCACATGGCTGAAGAAGAGCGAGCCCGCGCCGACGGCGAGGACCAGCAGCGCCGTGTGGGTGGTGGACATGTCGGCCGCCAGCGGGGCGACCAGTCCGGCCGCGGAGATGGTCGCGACGGTCGCCGAACCGGTGGCCAGCCGGATCGCCACCGCGATCAGCCAGGCCAGCAGCAGCGCCGGGATCGACCAGTCCTTGGAGATGTCCAGGATCATCTGGCCCACCCCGCAGTCGATCAGGGTCTGCTTGAAGCCGCCGCCCGCGCCGACGATCAGCAGGATGCCCGCGATCGGCGCGAGGGACTTCTCGACGGTCGTCGACAGCCGGTCCTTGGTGAAGCCCGCGGCCCGGCCCAGCGTGAACATGCCCACGATGACGGCCGCGAGCAGCGCGATCAGCGGCGAGCCGATGACGTCGAAGACGCGCTGCACCTGGTGCGTGGGGTCGTCCACGACGATGTCGACCAGTGCCTTGGACAGCATCAGGACGACCGGCAGCAGCACGGTGGCCAGCGTGGCACCGAAGCTCGGGCGCCGCTCCAGCTCCTCCGAGGCGCGCGGCGGGAGCATCCGCTCCGGGGCCGGGACGTCCACCCAGCGCGCGGCGACCTTGGAGAACAGCGGACCGGCGATGATCACCGTCGGGATCGCGACGACCAGGCCCAGGGCCAGGGTGACGCCCAGGTTGGCCTTGACCGCGTCGATGGCGACCAGCGGGCCGGGGTGCGGCGGGATGAGTCCGTGCATCACCGACAGGCCGGCGAGCGCGGGGATGCCGATCCGCATCACGGAGTAGTTGCCGCGCTTGGCGACCATCAGCACCACCGGGATCAGCAGCACGATGCCGACCTCGAAGAACAGCGGCAGACCGATCACCGAGGCGATCAGCACCATCGCCCACGGCATGGCCCGTCCGCCCGCCTTGGCGAGGATCGTGTCGACGATCTGGTCGGCGCCGCCGGAGTCGGCCAGCAGCCTGCCCAGGATCGCCCCGAGCGCGATCAGGACACCCACGCCGGCGACGGTCGAGCCGAGTCCGGTGGTGAAGCTGGATATGGCCTTGTCGAGCGGCGCTCCTGCGAACGCCCCCAGCGCGAGCGACCCGATGGTCAGCGCCAGGAAGGCGTGGAGCTTGAACTTGGTGATGAGCAGGACGATGACGGCGATACCCGCCAGCACGGCGAGGCCCAGCCGGGCGTGGCCGGCCGAGGTGATCGGCCCGACGACGTCCGCTGCCAGCATCTCGACGCTGAGTCTGGTCACGGTTGTTCCTTGTGAAGGGTGGGGACGGGGAAGGAAGAGGGGTTACGCGAGGGGCGACGGCGAGGTCCGCCCGAGGGCGTCCAGCGCGGCCGTGGCGCGCGCGGCGATGTCCTCGGGGCCACCGACGACGTCCACGGTGACTCCCGCCTCGTCCGCCTGGAGCGGCTGGAGCGTGGCGAACTGGGAGTCCAGCAGTGCCGTCGGCATGAAGTGACCCTGCCGGTGCGACATCCGGTCCTCGATGAGGGCGCGGTCGCCCGCGAGGTGCACGAAGACGAGGCCGGGCGCCGAGGCCCGCAGCCGGTCGCGGTAGGACCGCTTCAGAGCCGAGCAGCTGACCACCCCGCCGAGACCGGCCCGGCCGTGGGCCCAGCCGCCGATGGCGTCGAGCCAGGGCCACCGGTCCTCGTCGGTGAGGGGGGTGCCGGCCGACATCTTGGCGATGTTGGCCTGCGGGTGGAAGTCGTCGCCCTCGGCGTACGGAACGCCGAGCCGGGCCGCTAGCAGGGGGCCGATGGTGGTCTTGCCGGTACCGGCCACCCCCATGACCACGACGACCTGCGGGGTACTCATGACTGCCTCACTGTCTTCGTCGACACCTGGTGTCGACCACACTGAAACCGATTAGGTACGACAAATTCAAGAGTCTGTGACTTATAAGTCTGACTTTTTAGCTCTGTGATCCACCCCGTACGCTGAGTGCATGACCACTTCGGACCGGGGGCTGCACGGCCGCGTACTGGAAACCCTCGGCCCCGCGATCACCGCGGGCGAGTACCCGTCGGGCAGTGTTCTGCGCACCGACGAGCTCGCGCAGCGCTTCGAGGTGTCACGGTCGGTGATGCGCGAGGCGGTCCGGGTGCTGGAGTCCATGCACCTGGTCGAGTCCCGTCGCCGGGTGGGCGTGACCGTGCTGCCCATGGCCGCCTGGAACGTCTACGACCCGCAGGTCATCCGCTGGCGTCTGGCGGGCGCCGACCGGCCGCGCCAGCTGCGTTCGCTGACCGTGCTGCGCTCGGCGGTCGAGCCGATCGCCGCGGGCCTGGCGGCGAGGAACGCCACGGCCGAGCAGTGCGCCGAGCTCACCGAGTGCGCGCTGGGAATGGTGGCCAACTCGCGCGGCCACCGGCTCGAGGGCTACCTCGTCCATGACATCGCCTTCCACCGGGTGATCCTGACCGCGTCCGGCAACGAGATGTTCGCCCGGCTCGGGGACGTCGTCGCCGAGGTCCTGGCCGGCCGCACCCATCACGAGGTGATGTTCGAGGACCCCGACCCGGCCGCCGTCACGCTGCACGTCCAGGTCGCCGAGGCCGTCCGTGAGGGCGACGCGACCCGCGCGCAGGAACTGACCCGGCAGATCGCGGAGGGCGCCCTCCAGGAACTGGACATCCTGGCGCCCTGAGCCCACCCGAACGGCCCCTGCCGGACCGGGCGTTCAGTCGACGGCCCCTGCCGGACCGGGTGTTCAGTCCAGGAAGTCCCCGTCCACATAGACCCACGCCCCGTCGACCCGCTCGAACCGGCTGCGCTCGTGCAGCGAGCCGCCCCGGTAGGAGGCCCGGAAGGTCACGGTCCCGGTGGCGTGGAAGCCCGTACCGCCGCCGGTCTCCAGGATCTCCAGCCCGCTCCACCGCATCCCCGGGTCGAGCTCGACCTGCTCCGGCCGCGTCCGCGGGTGCCAGGTCCGCAACAGATAGGGCGCGTCGAGCCGCACGAAGGCGCAGTAGCGCGAGCGCATCAGCGCCTCGGCCGTGGGGGCCGCGGCCTCACCCCGGTGGAACCGGCCGCAGCACTCCTCGTACGGCTTCGCCGTGCCGCAGGGACAGGAGGGCCGGGAGGCCGGGCCGGCGGCGCTCGGCCGCCGCGGGTGCGAGGTGCGTCGGGACATGACGTCCATTCTGCTGCACCCCGCACCGGCCTGCCCCGACCCGCCCCGCCGGGCCCCGTGGACCGCGTCGGCACCCGCCTACGGATTGGGCGGCGCCAGCGGCATCGGAGGCATGGACTGCGTGGGCAACGGCGGCAACTGCGTCCCGTACACCCAGGCGTCCAGGATCTCGTCCAGCGGCTCCGACGCGAAGCGTGCCGCGTGCGCGGCGAACGTCGCCGTCGTCACCGCCCCGCCCCGGTGCAACAGGGTCCAGCCGCGCAGCATCCGGAAGAACGCGTCGTCGCCCAGCGCACACCGCACCGCGTGCACGGCGAGCCCGCCGCGTTCGTAGAGACGGTCGTCGAACATCGACTTGCGCCCCGGATCGGCCAACCGCAGGTCCTGCGGCAGCGACGACACCAACCGGTGCGCAGCGGCCGCGAGTTGCTGCGCGCTGCGACCGCCCGAGCGCTCCGACCACAGCCACTCGGCGTACTTCGCGAAGCCCTCGTTCAGCCAGATGTGCCGCCAGTCGGCGATGGACACGCTGTTGCCGAACCACTGGTGCGCCAGCTCGTGCGCCACCAGCCGCTCCGAACCCCGCGCCCCGTCCACGTGGTTGGCCCCGAACAGCGACAACCCCTGCGCCTCGACCGGCACATCGAGTTCCTCCTCCGTCACGACGACCGCGTACTCGTCGAACGGGTACGGCCCGAACAGCCGCTGGAACATCTCCATCATCATCGGCTGGCGCGCGAAGTCCCGGGAGAAGGCGGGCAGCAGATGCGCCGGGATGTGCCCGTGCTGCGGCACACCGCCGAGCCCCGGGTCGCCCAGCAGCACCGTCTGGTACTTGCCGATCGCCAGCCCGACCAGATAGCTGGAGGTCGGCGCGGACTGCTCGTAGACCCAGGTGGTCGTCGAGGCCTTCGTGGTGCGGGTGAGCAGCCGCCCGCCCGCGACCACGGCGTACGAGGACGGTGTGGTCACGGAGATCTGGTACGACGCCTTGTCGGCGGGACGGTCGTTGCACGGGTACCAGGACGGCGCCCCGACCGGCTGGCTGGCCACCAGCGCCCCGTCCGTCAGCTCCTCCCAGCCGAGCCCGCCCCACGGGCTGGCCACCGGCTTGGGATTGCCGGACCACTGCACCTCCACCGTGAAGGCGGCGCCCGGCCGGACCGGCTTGGCGGGACGGATGCGCAGCCGGTCGCCCCGGTGGGTGTAGTGCGGCTGCCGCCCGTCCACCCGCACCCGGCCGATCCTGAAGTCGGCCAGGTTGAGCTGGAACTCCGGCAGCGCCGCCCGCCCGGCTATGGCGTTGATCCGGGCCGTGCCCGTCAGCCGGTTCGGCCCGGGACGGTAGTCCAGGGCGAGCTCGTAGCGGTGCACCCGGTAGCGGGGGTCGCCGTTGGCCGGGAAGTACGGGTCCGGGCCCACTGACTGCTGTACTGCCACTGCCGTGTCCGCTCCCTGCGCTGTGCTGTCCGCCGTGCCGGTGCTGCCCCGCCCACCGGGTCCGAACGGCCGGCGCTCAGGTACGCCAGGCCTCGATCGGGTTGCCCAGCCAGCGGGTGTCGTCCGGGACGGACTCCGCGGCCATGACGAGCGACGCGGGACCCAGGGTGGTGCGGGCCCCGATCGTGCTGCCGGGCAGCACGATCCCGCCAGGACCCAGGGTGGCGCCCTGGCGGAGGACCACCGTACCCGTCCGCAAGATCCGATCGTGAAAAAGGTGGGTCTGGAGCACACAGCCGCGGTTCACGGTGGCCGCGTCCTCCAAGGTCACCAGGTCGGTCTCGGGCAGCCAGTAGCTCTCCACCCAGACCCCGCGGCCGATGCGCGCGCCAAGACCGCGCAGCCACGCCGTCGTCACCGGCGTGCCCGGAACGGCGCCTACCAGCCAGGGCACGGCCACGACCTCGACGAACGTGTCCGCCAGCTCGTTGCGCCAGACGAACCCGCTCCACAGCGGATGCTCCCCGCTGCGGTGCCGGCCCACCAGCAGCCACTTGGCGGCCAGCGACACCACCGCCGCGACCGCCCCCGTGGCCAGCAGCACCAGCCCCGACAACGGCGCGGCCCAGGGGCCCAGCGCGCACAGCGCCGCCACCGTGCCCACGGCCAGCGCCGCGGAACAGAACACCGGCACCAGCCGGCACAGCTCCACCAGACCGCGCGCCCACAGCAGCCGGGCCGGCGGGTCGTACGTGCGGTCCTGGTCGAAGTCGGCCGCCGAACGCGGCAGTTTCACCGGCGGCAGCCCCAGGTACGAGCTGCCCTTCTTGGCCTTCTTCGGGGTCGCCGACAGCACACCGACCAGACCGCCGTCCGGCACCGACCGGCCCGGCGCGGTCATCCCCGAGTTGCCGAGGAAGGCCCGCCGCCCGATCTCCGCGCGTCCGATCCGCACCCAGCCGCCGCCCAGTTCGTACGGCGCCGTCAGCGTGTCGTCGGCGAGGAACGCGCCCTCCCCGACCGTGGTCAGACTGGGCAGCGCCAGCACCGTGGACACCTCGGCACCCCGGCCGACGCGCATCCCCAGCAGCCGCAGCCACACCGGCGTGGCCAGCCCGGCGTACAGCGGGAAGAGCGTCTCGCGGGAGCGGTCCATCAGCTGGGTGACGGTCCAGGCCTGCCAGCCGACCCTGCTGTGCGTCGGATGCGTGCCCTCGCGCAGCCCCAGGCTCAGCAGCCGTACGGCGACCAGGAGCAGCAGCGCGTACGCCAGACCGTAGGCCAGCGTCGCCGGGACCAGCGCGAGCGCGGCGCCCCGCAGGGCCGCGCCGAGCCCCGTGCCCGGCTCGACGAACCGCCGCACGACCAGCAGCGCGGCGCCCGCCGACACCACCGGCAGCAGGGTGAGCCCGGCGCCCGACACCCCGTACATCGTCCGCCAGAAACGCCCCCGCGGCGGACGGTCCTTGGGCCAGTTGCGCTTGGCCTTGCCGAGCTTGACCGCGGGCGCACCCGCCCAGCGCTGCCCGGTCGGGACCTGCCCGGTGACGGCGGAACCGGGGGCGACCTCGGCCCGCTTGCCCACCCGGGCCCCGGGGAACAGGATGCTGCGCGTGCCGACCACGGCGTGCGCGCCCACCTTCACGGGACCGATCTCCAGCCGGTCGCCGTCCAGCCAGTACCCCGACAGGTCGACCTCGGACTCCACGGCCGCGCCCCGGCCCAGCTTGAGCAGGCCGGTCACCGGCGGCAGCGAGTGCAGGTCGACGTCCGGGCCGATCCTGGCGCCCAGCGCCCGGGCGTAGCGCTCCAGCCAGGACCCGGTCAGCGAGGTCGCCCCGGTGTACTCGGCCAGCCGCTCGGCGGTCCACAACCGCAGATGGACGCTGCCGCCACGCGGATGACGGCCGGGCTTCACCCCCCGCAGCAGCAGCCGCGCCCCGCCCGCGGCGAGCGCGAGACGGCCCGGCGGACTGAAGAACAGCACGGCGCCGGCCACCACCAGCCACCACGGCGCGGTCGGCAGCCAGGCGTAGCCGCTCAGCACGTTGCCGAACGCGGCCAGCACCACCGTCCAGCGCAGCCCGAGCAGGGTGAACAGCGGAACCAGCAGGAGCAGCTGGACCAGCCGGGCGCGCACCGGCACCGGCGCGACCGTACGGCTCTCGCCGGTCCGCTGCGCGGAGGCCTCCAGCCGCTGCGCCAGCTTGCGCAGGGTCGGCCGCTGGTAGATGTCGAGGACCGCGGCCTCCGGACAGCGCTCGCGCAGCCGGGTGGTGAGCTGGGCGGCGGCGAGGCTGCTGCCGCCGATCGCGAAGAAGTCGTCGCCGGGCCCGGTCACCGGGATGCCGAGCACGGCCGTCCACTGCTCGGCGAGCCAGGCCTCGGTGCCGTGCAGCCGCTCGGCCGCGCCGCCGGTCTCCAGACCCTCCAGGGGCCAGGGCAGCGCGTTGCGGTCCACCTTGCCCGAGGTACGCGTCGGCAGGTCGGCGACCGGGGCGAGCAGGGGCACCAGAGCGGCCGGCAACTCGGCGCGCAGCCGCTCCACGGCCGCCGCCTGGTCCCAGCCGTCCTGGGTGACTACATAGCCGACCAGCAGCTGGTTGCCGCTGCGGGCGGTGCGCACGGCGGCGGCCGCGCCCGCGACGCCGGGCAGGGCCTGGAGGGCCGCGTCGACCTCGCCGAGCTCGATCCGGCGCCCGCCGAGCTTGATCTGCTCGTCGGCCCGCCCCAGGAACACCAGTCCCTGCGGGTCGGCGCGCACCAGGTCGCCGCTGCGGTACGCCCGCTCCCAGCCCAGCGACGGCAGCGGCGCGTACTTCTCCGCGTCCTTGTCGGCGTCGAGGTAACGGGCGAGTCCGATCCCGCCGATCACCAGCTGCCCGCTGCCGCCCATCGGCACCGGCTCACCGGCCTCGTCGACGACCGCCAGCTCCCAGCCGCGCAGCGGCAGCCCGATCCGCACCGGCTCCTCGACGGAACCGGACATCAGGGCCGCGCAGGCCACCACGGTCGCCTCGGTCGGCCCGTAGGTGTTCCAGACCTCGCGGCCCTCCGTCACCAGCCGCTGCACCAGCTCGGGGGGGCAGGCCTCCCCGCCGAAGATCAGCAGCCGTACGTCGTTGAGGGTCTCCGGCTCCCACAGCGCGGCCAGCGTCGGCACCGTGGAGACGACCGTGATCTCCTGCTCGACCAGCCAGGGGCCGAGATCGGCGCCGCTGCGGACCTGGGAGCGGGGGACCGGCACCAGACAGGCGCCGTACCGCCAGGCCAGCCACATCTCCTCGCAGGACGCGTCGAACGCGACCGACAGCCCCGCCATGACCCGGTCACCGGGCCCGATCGGCTCGTCGGTGAGGAAGAGCGCGGCCTCCGCGTCCACGAAGGCCGCGGCGCTGCGGTGGCTGACGGCGACGCCCTTGGGCTTGCCGGTGGAGCCGGAGGTGAAGATGATCCACGCGTCGTGCCCGGTACCGGGACGGGCCGCCGGGGTGCGGGCACCGCGGTCCAGGGCGAGCTCGTGCCCGGCGCCGACGACCGCACGCACCCGCGCCTCGCCGAAGACCAGCTCGGCCCGCTCGTCCGGGTCCTCGAAGTCCACCGGGACATAGGCGGCGCCGGCCGCGAGGACGGCGAGGATCGCGACATACAGGTCGTTGGTGCCGGAGGGCACGCGGACACCGACGCGGTCACCGAGGCCGACCCCGGCGTCGGCGAGCCGACGGCGCAGCCGCTCCACCTCCCCGGCGAGCGCCCGGTAGGTCAGGCGGGTCGTGCCGTCGTCCAGGGCGGGCTCGTCCGGGTGCGAGCGCACGCTGGCGTCGAAGATGTCGACGAGGGTGCGCGCGCCGGCGGCCGGGCCCCCGGAGAAGCGTGCCCCGTCAGGTACGCGGATCTCGTCGTCGAGCAGGCCGAGAGCACCGCTCTCGTTCATGGCTGCCATCGGTCCTCGCGTCTCGAATCCCGGAAGCATCCGGGGCGCCGACGGGCCCGCAGGTGTGCCTGGGGTTGTCCAGCTCGGCACCGTAACAAGCCGGAAATGGTAGTACGACGCTAGGTTCGCGGCCCTGCTCCAGCCACCGGGGAGGGCCGAACGGGGGGCGATCGAGGGGGTACGCAGAGTATGGGAACCCGGCCTGACCTGCGGATTTTCCGGGGCGGGGAGAGATGGCCCACACAACTGCCCGGCGAGCCCCGGCTGTCGGGGCGAGCGGCGCCCGAACTCGACCGAAACCGGGCTCATGTCCCCTGTGTCTCCTTGTTCACCTGCTCGTCCAGCCGCCGCTCCGCCTCGTCCCAGGTGACCGGGAGCCGGTCCCGCTCGGTGCTCCAGAGCACGAACACCGAACTCTTCATCCCCGGACGCAGTCGGCGCACGTTCTTCGCGTGCGGGTCGGTGCGGTCGAAGGTGTTCAGGGCCTCCTGGTCCCGCCATGCCGACAGCGTCCAGAAGGTCCGCTTCAGCGGCTCCGCCCGCAGCGAGGTGCCGATCAGCCCCGGAGAGCGCCTGACCTGCTGGAGGACGACGAGCGACAGCAGGAAGAACCTGGGCACGGACCACAGCGACCGCAGTTCCAGCCGGGAGGCCATGACCAGGGGCAGGCCCGGGGCGCCCTCGGGGGCCACCGCGTTCCGGTCGGCGCCGGACAGCCAGGGAATCGTGGGCATCGGGACTCTCCTCCGCTCGTCGGTGACGGCACGGACCACCGTCGCGGCGGGGAGGCCCGCCACCCCATAAGAGTCCACGCGGCCCGACTTCGGGACACCCCCGCAGGGGTGAATTCCGGACCGTGGAGTGGACGCGTGACCGCGTTGCCGCGCAGGGCCGTCGACGCGGTGGTGCCGGTGGGGCCGGAAACGACGAATCCCCCGGCCGCTGAGCGGCCGGGGGATTCGGCTGGTGTCCGAGGGGGGACTTGAACCCCCACGCCCGATAAAGGGCACTAGCACCTCAAGCTAGCGCGTCTGCCATTCCGCCACCCGGACAAGGTGTCTGTCGTGCGGGGTCTTCCCCGCGGCGACGTCGTAAACATTACCAGGCTTTCGGGGGTGGCCGATCACAGGTGGTCCGGCGGCAGCGCTCCCGGCGTGAACGGCGTGTGACGGACCGGGACCGGCCTTGGGTCCCGGTCCCGGGAGAGGGAGGATGAGGGCAACCACCAGCAGTGTCAGCGGGAGGAAGCAGCGTGAGCCAGACGGACACGGCCAAGGGTGTCACCGGCGAGGACGAGGTCGTCGACCTCTGCCGCGAGCTGATCCGGATCGACACCAGCAACTACGGCGACCACTCGGGCCCGGGTGAGCGCAAGGCGGCCGAGTACGTCGCCGAGAAGCTCGCGGAGGTCGGCCTCGAACCGCGGATCTTCGAGTCGCACCCGGGACGCGCCTCCACCGTGGCCCGCATCGAGGGCGAGGACCCCACGCGGCCCGCACTGCTCATCCACGGCCACACCGACGTCGTACCGGCCAACGCGGCCGACTGGACCCACCACCCCTTCTCCGGCGAGGTCGCGGACGGGTGCGTCTGGGGCCGCGGGGCCGTCGACATGAAGGACATGGACGCGATGACCCTCGCGGTCGTGCGGGACCGGCTGCGCAGCGGGCGCCGACCGCCCCGCGACATCGTCCTGGCCTTCCTCGCCGACGAGGAGGCGGGCGGCACGTACGGTGCCAAGTACCTCGTCGACCGCCACCCCGACCTGTTCGACGGTGTCACCGAGGCGATCAGTGAGGTGGGCGGGTTCTCCTTCACCGTCAGCGAGCAGCGGCGCCTCTACCTCATCCAGACGGCCGAGAAGGGCATGCACTGGATGAAGCTGACCGTGGCCGGCACGGCCGGGCACGGCTCGATGATCCACCGGGACAACGCGATCACCGAGCTGTCCGAGGCCGTCGCCCGGCTCGGCCGGCACAAGTTCCCGGTGCGGGTCACCAAGACCACCCGGGCCTTCCTCGACGAGCTCGGGGACGCGCTCGGCACCGAGCTCGACCCCGAGGACATGGAGGGCACCCTCGCCCGGCTCGGCGGCATCGCCAAGCTCATCGGCGCGACCCTGAGCAACACCGCCAACCCCACCCAGCTGAACGCCGGCTACAAGGTCAACGTGATCCCGGGCGAGGCGACCGCGCACGTCGACGGGCGCTTCCTGCCCGGCTTCGAGGAGGAGTTCCTCGCCGACCTCGACCGGATCCTCGGGCCGAACGTCCGGCGCACGGACGTGCACTCCGACAAGGCGGTCGAGACCACCTTCGACGGGGCGCTCGTGGACGCCATGCAGTCCGCGCTGCTGGCCGAGGACCCGGCCGCCAAGGCGATCCCGTACATGCTCTCCGGGGGCACGGACGCCAAGTCCTTCGACGACCTGGGCATCCGGGGCTTCGGCTTCGCGCCGCTGAAGCTGCCGCCGGAGCTGGACTTCGCCGGCATGTTCCACGGCGTCGACGAGCGGGTCCCCGTGGACGGTCTGAAGTTCGGCGTGCGCGTGCTCGACCGTTTCATCGACGCGTCCTGAATACGCCGCCGGGACCGCGCGGCGGAATTCGCCAACGCGTGCGGTGAGCGCTGAGAAGAGTGAATGGTCTCATTAGCTCGTAGCCTCGCCGGAGTCGCCTCGTTACTGGTGATGCGATCCGTGGTTTTGGATCGCATTGCCAACAAGGAGGAATAATGATCAAGAAGGTCGTCGCTGCTGCGGCTGCCACCGGTGGGCTGCTTCTCGCGGGCGCGGGCCTGGCCGTGGCCGACTCCGGCGCCCAGGGTGCGGCTGCGCAGTCCCCGGGCGTCCTGTCCGGCAACGTCGTCGAGGTGCCCGTGCACGTCCCGGTGAACGTCTGCGGTGACACGATCGACGTGATCGGTCTGCTGAACCCCGCCTTCGGCAACACCTGCGTCAACGACTGACGTCGCCTTTCTGAGGGTCGTCCATGCCGTCGGTCCCGGAGCACGCGCCATGCGCTCCGGGGCCGCTCGGCCTTTCCAGGCAACGTCAAAGGGCAAAGGCAGGGATTCAGCATGCGAGAGGTCACGCGGAAAGGCCTCATGACCGTGATGGCGGCGACGGGAGCCATCGCGGCCGCCAGCGGTTATGCCCACGCCGACTCGGGAGCGAGCGGCGCGAGCACGAATTCTCCGGGCGTCCTGTCCGGTAATACGTTCCAGGCACCGGTGAACATTCCGGTGAACGTATGCGGGAACACGATCGACGTGATCGGGCTCCTCAATCCGGCCATGGGCAACAAATGCGCCAACGAGGGCGGGGGCGCCTTCCGCTCCGGTGGGCATGACCACGGCGGCTTCGGCGGCCACGACGACGACGGCCGCGGCGGCTACGGCGGCCACGACGACTCGGATGGTCACGGCGGCTACGGCGACTCGGGTGGTCATGGCGGCTACGGTGGGCACGACAGCGGCTACGGCGACTCGGGTGGTCACGGCGGCTACGGTGGGCACGACAGCGGCTACGGCGACTCGGGTGGTCACGGCGGTTACGGTGGGCACGACAGCAGCTACGGTGGTCACGACAGCGGCTACGGCGACTCGGGTGGTCACGGCGGTTACGGTGGGCACGACAGTGGCTACGGCGGTCACGGCGGTGGCTACGGCGATCGTGACGGCCACCGCGGCCACGGGGGCGCGTACGCCGGCGGTCACACCGGCGGTTCGCCCGGTGTGGGCTCCGGGAACGACGTCCAGGTGCCGATCGACGTGCCGGTGAACGCCTGCGGCAACAGCGCGGACGTCATCGGGCTGCTGAATCCCGTCTTCGGCAACGACTGCGCCGGCGGCTACGGCGAGGACGACACCACGCCCCCGCGCGACACGGGCCGTACGACGCCGCCCCGGACGCCGGAGCGGCCGGGCAACCCGGCGCACCCGACCACCCCGACGAGCACGGGCCGGACCCCCGGGTCCGACACCCACGTCAACGAGCAGGGCACCCGGACGGTGACCCCGGCCGCTTCCACGGCACAGCTCGCGCACACCGGCTCCGAGCTGCCGATGGGCCTCGTCCTGCCGGTCGGCGCGGGCGCGCTGCTGGCCGGCGCCGTCCTCTACCGCAAGGCACGTGCCTGGGCGTGACGACCCAGGGCACAAGCCCGGCGGCCGACGGCCGACCCAACGGAGCGGGCCCCGCCTCAGGCGGGGCCCGCTCCGATTTTCCGTCGCCTCAGCTCACCAGGTGGCGCGCACCTGGCGGATGATCCGTCGGCGCAACCGCACCCTGCGGCTGCCGTCGCGCAACAGACTCAGGCGGTCCAACTCCCAGTTTCCGTACTCGGCATGGTCCGTCAGCAGACGCGTGGCGTCCTTGCGGGAGACCCCGCGAGGTACGTACACGTCGACAAATTCGTATTCCGGCATCGCATCTATTGTGCGGGCTGGGGCCCGGTACGGATAGCGTCTGCACTATGTCTGATGCTGCGCAGCCCACCGCTGCCGAGGTACGAGCCGCCGCCGAGGCGGTCAAGACCGCGCTCGACCGCCACCTGGCCGCGGTCGAACGCAGGTCGGGAGAGGACGACCCGGCCGTCTACGAGGCGTTCAACGAGCTGGCCGCGGCCGCCGAGGTCTACGACGAACTGCTCTACGACCGCTACGACGAGGTCACGCCTTTCGAGATCCCCGGTGCGGACGACTCACTGCCGCCGTACACGGGCCCCGCGGAGCCGAACGCGATCAGCGTGCTGATCCGCCGCGACTACGCCGTGGCGGAGCCCCAGCGCCTGCTGGCGCAGGCCCAGCGGGTCGAGGCGGCGGAGTACGAGGACGGCGAGGGCACGGGGGAAGACGCCGCGGGCACCGTCCACGGGGCGCTCGGCATCCTGTTCGGCGAGTTCGAGCCGGACGAGATCGCCTCCCGGCACAAGGAGTTCGGGCTGGAGGAGGGCGACTCCACGCTCTGGGTGACGGCCGCGGACGATCAGGCCGACCCCGGAGAGTGGCTGGAAGCCCCGTTCGAGCAGGCGGACCCGGAGCGGGTGGTCTGCCGCTTCGACGTCAGCGCGGTCTTCGACGACGACATCGACATCGACATCGACGTCGAGGACGAGGCGGAGGACGAGGACGTGACCGACGACGATCCCGACGCGGATCTGCCCGAGGACGAGGACGAGGACGAGGACGTGGGCGAAGACGAAGACGAGAGCGAAGACGAAGACCAGGACGACGAGGACCTGGAGCGGCTGGAGGCCGACCGCTAGGACCGGTCGTCGCATCGCCGCCCGGCGCGGCCGAGCGGGCGCCTGTCGTCACGGCGGCGGTCGGGAGGCATCACCTCCCGACCGCCGCCGTCCGTCGTCTCCGCTCCGCAGGCCTGCTCGGTCCGGGTCAGTGCGCCGTGGGCACCTGGGCGCGCAGCAGGGTGGGCAGCCGCGTCGTGCGGGGCTTGGCCAGGACCTCCGCGACCGCCCTCGGCAGCGCCTGTTCCACGCCGTGGACCACCGACAGATGGCGCTCCGCCCGGCCGAACGCCGTGTGGATCCAGGGCCGGCTGAGGGACTGTGCGGCATCGCCGGGCAGCACCACGACCGCTGCGGGCCACCGGCTGCCCACCGCCTGGTGCGCGGTCAGCGCCCACCCGTGCCGCACGGACCGCTCCACCCGGTCCCTCGGTACGACGACGGGCTCGCCCGCGCACTCCAGGTGCAGCCCCTCCGTGTCGGCCTTCACCACCAGGGCCGGCAGCGCACGCCCCGGCACGGGGGAGTGGACGACCCGGTCACCCGGGTCGAAGCCGCCGAACCGCCCGGGGCCGGGGTTGAGCCGCTCCTTGAGCGCGACGTTGAGCGCGCGGGTGCCCGCCGCGCCGCCGTGCCCCGGAGTGATCACCACCGTCTGTTCGGAGGGGACGCCGAAGGCGCGCGGCACCGAGTCGGCGACCAGCTGCACGGTCCGGTGCACGGCCTCGCCCGCGTCCCGCACCGGCACGATCACGATCTCCTTGCCGGGCGCGTCCACCTGGTTCAGCTCACCGATGCCGATGCCGGAGACCAGCTCGCCGAGCGGACCCGGGTCCGGGGTGCGCGAGGCGATCTGGGGACAGACGCGGGCGGCGAGCAGATCGGCGAAGACCCGGCCGGGGCCGGCCGACCAGAGCACCGCCGGATCACCGCTCAGCACCAGCCGGGCTCCGTCGGGCAGCGACTCCACCACCATCGCCGCGCTCTCCACATCGAGCTGCGGTGCGTCCAGCAGGACCAGGAGGTCGAGCTCCAGGGCCCCTTCCGGGTCCCGCCCGGGACCCTCGGCGCCGGAGAGCAGCCCGGCGACGGTGACGACGTCGGGGGCGGCCGGCGCACCGGCACCGGCGCCCGCGTCACCGACGGCTCCGGGACCGTCGTCGGCCGCCGCGAGCGCGGCGGCGAGCCGATCGCGGCCGTCGGCCGTGTGGCAGGCCGCGACGGCACGCAGGCCCAGGGCGCGGGCGGCGCCGATCAGGGCCGCCGGCTCGGCGCGGGCCGCCTCGCCGCCCGTGTGCAGCACCAGACCGTGTCCGGCGACGGCGCGGATCAGCTCGGCCGCGCTGCCGGACGCCGAGGACGCGGCCGCCTCCCACTCCGCGGCGGCTTCCTTGGGCAGGGCGTTGACCACGCGGGCCAGACCGTCGGCGAGGCTCTCCTCGGCGAGCGCGTACCGCTCCAGGCCGACCAGGACCCGGACCGGGCGCGGCTGCGCCTCCTCGCCGTCCTCCGCCGGGTCCTCCCGGCGCCCCGCCTCGGCCGGGGACTCCTCCAGCGCGTCCTGGAAGACGAGTGCCTCGCCCTCCGCGAGCGCGCTCTGCACGGTCGCGTCGCCGTCGGGCACGCCACGCCGGGCCAGCGCCGCGGTGAGCGCCGCGAGCTCCAGGGCGGTGTGTCCGGCCAGCGCCGCCTGCTCCAGCAGCCAGCCGGTGACCGCGCGGCCCCGCCGTTCGTCGTCCGGACGGCAGTCCGCGCCGAGCAGCGCCCGCGCGAACCCGTCGGCCTGCTCGGGCCGCACGCCCGCGACCCGCAGCAGCTGCCAGGGATCGGCGCGCAGCTCGTCCTGCGCGCCCTCGCCGAGTGCCGCGCCGACCTGGGGCGCCAGCGCCTCGGGCGCGCCGCCTTCGGCCAGCACCCGCCGTACGGCCTCGACGGTCCGCGGAGCGGGGCCGGCAGCGGGGCCGGAGCCCGTGACGGCCACCGGTTGCGGGCGCCTGACGGGTTCCGGAGCGGCGCGGCGCGGGGTGGGCTCGGGCCCACCGAACACGGCGGCGGGCTTCTCACCGCTCTCCACCGCCCGCACGGCCGCCAGCAGGTCGGCGGCCTTCCCGCTCAGCTTGCCTCCGCTGGCGATGGGCCCCTGCTTCTCGGCCTTCCGCTGCTCGATCCGCTCCCGCTCCAGTCGTTGCGCCGCGAGCTCGGCCTCGGCCTCCGACCGCTGCGCGGAGGCCTCCCCTTCGCCCTCCGCGCCCGAGCCGTCCGCGCCCGTCACGTCACTGCCGTCACCGTCGGCATCCGTGGCGGCCGAGGTGCCGTCTCCGGCCCTCTCCGCGCTGTCGTCCCGGCCCTGCGCGGTGTCCGGCGACGGCTCGCCGGCGTCCTGGGTCTCGGGGTCTGCGGTGGTCGGTGCCCCGGCGTCCCTGGTGGTCTCCGGTTCCGTGCTCACAGCGTGCTCCAGTCGTGATCGGGATAGCGGTGCACGGGCGCCGACACGTCGTCGAGCGCCCGGCAGATCTCGTCAGGAAGAGTAAGGGCCTCCACTGACAGTGCCGCCGTGAGCTGCTGCGCGTTGCGCGCGCCGATGATGGGGGCGGTCACTCCGGGCCGGTCGCGGACCCAGGCGAGGGCGATCTGGAGCGGGGTCACGGCGAGCCCGTCCGCCGCGGTCGTCACGGCGTCGACGATGCGGCTCGCGGTGTCGTCGAGGTAGGGCGCGACGAAGGGCGCCAGGTGTTCGGAGGCGCCGCGCGAGTCCGCGGGCGTGGAGTGGCGGTACTTGCCGGTGAGGACGCCGCGGCCGAGCGGCGAGGACGGCAGCAGCCCTATCCCGAGGTCCATGGCGGCGGGCAGCACCTCGCGCTCCACGCCTCGCTGGAGCAGCGAGTACTCCAGCTGCGTGCTGGCCAGCCGGGTGCGGGTGCCGGGCGCCGCGAGCTGCCAGGTCCCCGCCTTGGCGAGCTGCCAGCCGCAGAAGTTGGAGACGCCCGCGTACCGCGCCCGGCCGCTGCCGACCGCCAGGTCGAGCGCCTGGAGCGTCTCCTCCATCGGGGTGTGGGGGTCGTAGGCGTGGATGTGCCACACGTCGACGTAGTCCGTGCCGAGACGGGCCAGCGAGGCGTCCAGTGCGGCGAGCAGATGGCCGCGTGAGCCGTCGAACCGGCGGTCGGGGTCGGGCACGCTGCCCGCCTTGGTCGAGATGACCAGGTCACGGCGCGGCACCAGGCCCTCCATCAGCCGCCCGAGCAGGTACTCGGCCTCTCCGTCGCCGTACACGTCCGCGGTGTCGACGAGGCTGCCGCCGGCCTCCCAGAACGTCTTCAAGAGGTCCGCGGCGTCATGCTCGTCGGTGTCCCTGCCCCAGGTGAGGGTGCCCAGTCCGATGCGGGACACGCGCAGGCCGGTCCGGCCGAGATGCCTCTGCTCCATGAACGCCGAGATTACTGGCCAGGGGTGGTGCGTGGGTTGCCTGTGGATAACCGATTTCATGGGAACGGAGCACTTCGGGAGCCCCGTGCGGGCCATCGATCCGGCCAACTCCCCGCACCGGTCCGCGCTGTCGGCCCGCGTCCCGCGCGCCGCACCCTCCCGTCTCACCCACCACACTCGCCCCACCGGCCCCGCCCCACGTGCCACACGCCCCGCTCCACTCGCCCCACCGCCGCCGCCACGCCCACCACGCCCGCCCCGCCGGACCCTCGTCACACGCGTCCCACCCGCCTCCCGGCCCCACCCACCCGTCTCCTCGGAAGGTCCCGCGCTAAGGTCTCCGCACAAGGGACGTTACTGAGCGGTAAGGGGATCTGGCATGCAGCTCGGGATCAACCTCGGCTACTGGGGCGCCGGGATGGACGCGGACAATCTCGCCGTGGCGCAGGAGGCCGACCGGCTCGGCTACGCCGTGTGCTGGGCCGCCGAGGCCTACGGCTCCGACGCGGCCACCGTGCTCACCTGGGTCGCCGCCCAGACCGAGCGCATCGACGTGGGTTCGGCGATCTTCCAGATCCCGGCCCGTCAGCCCGCGATGACCGCGATGACCGCGGCGACCCTCGACTCGCTGTCGGGCGGTCGCTTCCGGCTCGGCCTCGGCGTGTCCGGCCCGCAGGTCTCCGAGGGCTGGTACGGCGTCAAGTTCGACAAGCCGCTGGCCCGCACCCGCGAGTACGTCGAGATCGTGCGCAAGGCGATGACCCGGGAGCGGCTGTCGTACGAGGGCGAGCACTGGACGCTGCCGCTGCCCGGCGGCCCCGGCAAGCCCATCAAGCTGACCGTGCACCCGGAGCGCGAGCACATCCCGCTGTACATCGCGGCCATCGGGCCGAAGAACCTCGAACAGACCGGCGAGATCGCGGACGGCGCCCTGCTGATCTTCCCCTCGGCCGACCACATCGAGGACACCGCGATCACCTACCTGCGCGCCGGGCGCGAGAAGGCCGGCAAGACCCTCGACGGGTTCGACGTCTGCCCGACCCTCCCGCTGGCCGTCGGCGACGACAAGGACGTGGAGCGGCTCGCCGACACCTTCCGCCCCTACACCGCCCTGTACGTAGGCGGTATGGGCAGCCGGAAGCAGAACTTCTACAACCAGCTCGCCCAGCGCATGGGATACGAGCAGGCCGCCGCCGAGATCCAGGACAAGTACCTGTCCGGCGACAAGCAGGGCGCCGCGGCCGCCGTACCGCACGACCTGATCGACCGGACCACGCTGCTCGGCTCGGTGGAGCGGATCGCGGACCGGATGAAGGCCTACGCGGCGGCCGGCGTCACCACCCTGACCCTCGCCCCGGCCGGCTTCACCCTCGACGAGCGGCTGGCCTCGCTGCGGGCCGGCACCGAGGCCATGGAGCGCGCCGGGCTCGCCTGAGCCCTGTCCGACGGCGCCCGCGCGGCGCCGGAAGTTACCACGGCCGTGGTGGGGGCTCGGGGGTCTTCCCCGCCACGGCCGTCACAGGGAACAACGCGCCGCCCGCCCGCGCGGTTACGCCTTTGCGGTGACCGCCGTGCTCCTTCTTTCGGCCGAGTTTCCCGGCACTGCTGTTGCGCGCCCCGGCGCTCCGCATTTGACTCGTTCTCTGCGGAATTTTGCGGAATCTGTATGAATTCCGCGGAGTTGGGCGAGTCGGGCAGAGAGGTGCGCGCCATGCTGTCGGCCAAGAGCCTGTTCCAGGAGATCCTCGACGACGACGAGTCCTTCCGGCTCTTCTGCTCCATCGCGGCCGGCGGCGAGGCCCAGGGCGGCTGGGAGAACGCGCGGATCGCCGCACTCGTCCCGGAGAGCGAACGACGGATGGCCCCCAAGATCACCCGCCATGGCGCCGACGAGGACAAACACGGCCGGATCTTCAACGCCCTGATCCGCAGGCGAGGCCTCGAACCCGTCCCCGTACCGCCCGACACCGACTACACCATGATCCTGGAACGGCACGGCATCGGCCTCGCCCACGACCGGCTCAGGAGCGACGAACCCCTGACCGCGGGCGACATCGTCGTCTACCTCGCCCACAGCCGGGTCACCGAGCAGCGCGCCTCCGAACAGATGGAACTGCTGCTCAGACACTTCGCCGACCACCCCGACATCGGCCACGCGGTCAAGCTGATCTCCCACGACGAGGACAACCACCTCGCCTACTGCCACGAGGAACTGCTGCGGTACGCCCGGGCCGGCCACGGCCCCGCCATCCAGCGGACCCTGCGCGACTGCGCGCTCGCCGAGATCCGCGTCTACCGGGACGTCAGCCTCGCCGTCATGACCCACATGGGACGCATCCTGCGCTGGCCGACCGCCAAGTCGGCGGCGCTGGCGGCCGGCATCCACACCGTCTACGCGTGGGAGCGCCTCGCCGGCTGGCGGCGGATGGTCTCCCTGGAGACGCCCCTGCGGCGCGACGCGCTCGCTACAGCCAGCCCCGCCGTTTGAACGTCCGGTACAGCAGCACCTCCAGTACGGCCATCGCCGCGATCACCGCCGGATACGACCACAGCCAGTGCAGCTCCGGCATGTGGTCGAAGTTCATCCCGTAGATCCCCGCGAGCATCGTCGGTATCGCCGCCATGGCGGCCCACGCCGAGATCTTCCGCATGTCGTCGTTCTGCCGCACGCCCGTCTGCGCCAGATGCGCCGACAGCACGTCCGAGACCAGCCGGTCCAGACCCTCCACCGACTCGTTCACGCGCGTGAGGTGATCGCTGACGTCACGGAAGAAGGGCCGCGACCCCTCGTGCACGAACGGCACCGGCGTGCCGGACTGAGCGGTGCCCGAGAGCCTGACCAGCGGCGGCGCCAGCGGCCCGGTCGCCCGCCGGAACTCCAGGACCTGCCGCTTGAAGGTGTAGATACGGGACGCGGTGTGCCGCGAACCGCCCCCGTCGGGCGAGAACACCTCCGCCTCCACCTCCTCCAGGTCCGTCTGGAGCTCGGCCGCCACCTCCAGATAGTGGTCGACGGTCGCGTCGGAGATCGCGTACAGCACGGCCGTGGGGCCCTTGCGCAGCAACTTCGGCTCCTGTTCCAGCCGGTGCCGCACACCCGCCAGGGACGAGCCCTCGCCGTGCCGCACGGTCACCACGAAGGAGTCCCCGAGGAAGACCATGACCTCGCCGCTGGAGACGGCATCGCTGCGCGGCTCGTACACGACCGGTTTCAGCACCAGGAACAGCGAGTCGTCGTACACCTCCAGTTTGGGCCGCTGGTGGGCCTTCAGGGCGTCCTCGACCGCCAGCGGATGCAGCCCGAACTCCCGGGTGACCAGCTCGAACTCGTCCTGGGACGGCCGGTGCAGCCCGATCCAGACGAATCCGCCCGCGGCGCGCGCCTCGTCCAGGACGTCGGACAAGTCCCCGGCACGCTCGATCCGGCGCCCGTCGCGGTAGACGGCACAGTCCACGATCACGGTGTGCGTTCTCCTTTCCGTCGGCCCTCTGCCCACCCTCCGGTGCGCCTACGCTGGTCCGCATGCCCACGCTGATCCTCGTCCGGCACGGACGTTCCACCGCCAACACCGAGGGCCTGCTCGCCGGCTGGACGCCCGGCGTCGCCCTCGACGAGCGCGGCGCCGCGCAGGCCGCCGCACTGCCGAAGCGGCTCGCCGACATCCCGGTCTCCGAGGTCGTCACCAGCCCCTTGCAGCGCTGCCAGGAGACCCTGCGGCCCCTGCTCGACGCCCGCCCGGAGCTGACCGCGCACACCGACGAGCGGATCGGGGAGTGCCACTACGGCGACTGGTCCGGGCGCAAGCTCGCCGAGCTGAAGGACGAACCCCTGATGGAGGTCGTCCAGAACCACCCGTCCGCCGCCGCCTTCCCCGGCGGCGAGTCCATGCGCGCCATGCAGACCAGGGCCGCCGAAGCGGTCCGCGAGTGGAACGCGCGCGTGGAGCGCGACCACGGCGACCGGGCCGTGTACCTCATGTGTTCGCACGGCGACATCATCAAGTCGCTCGTGGCGGACGCACTCGGACTTCATCTCGACCTGTTCCAGAGGATTTCCGTAGAACCCTGTTCCCTCACCGTGATCCGCTACACCAGGCTGCGGCCGTTTCTCGTGCGCCTCGGGGACACCGGTGACCTCGCCTCCCTCGTACCGCGCGAGGAGCCGGCCGACGGCGAAGCCCCGGTCGGCGGCGGCGCGGGCGCACCGTGATCGTCGGCCGCAGTAGGGTGAAGCGGTTCACGCAGTCACGTTCACGCATGGACGTTCACGCACTCACGATTCCAATGGAGACAGGACGTGTCCCGTCAGGTGTACCTGTACGACCCGCCGGAGCGCTTCGTGGCCGGCACGGTCGGTCTGCCCGGGCGCCGTACGTTCTTCCTCCAGGCCACCGCCGGATCCCGGGTGACCAGCGTGGCCCTGGAGAAGACCCAGGTCGCGGCACTCGCCGAGCGCATGGACGAACTGCTCGACGAGGTCGTACGCCGTAGCGGCGGCAGCGCGGCCGTACCCGCGATGGCGCCCACCGAGATCTCCGACACCGCCCCTCTCGACACGCCCGTCGAGGAGGAGTTCCGGGTCGGCACCATGGCGCTGGCCTGGGACGGCGAGGAACAACGCATGATCGTCGAGGCGCAGGCCCTCGTGGAACTCGACGCCGAGTCCGACGAGGACCTCGCCGAGGCCGAGGAGCGGCTCCTCCAGGACGAGGAGAACGGGCCCCCGATGCTGCGGGTCCGGCTGACCGGCGCGCAGGCGCGGGCCTTCGCCAAACGAGCCCTCGACGTCGTCAACGCCGGCCGGCCGCCCTGCCCGCTGTGCAGCCTGCCGCTCGACCCGGAAGGACACGTATGTCCGCGCCAGAACGGATACCGCCGCGGGGCGTGAGCACCGAGGTGACGCCCGCCGAGCTGCTCGCGCGCGGCGAGCTGACGGTGCGCGGACGCATCCGCGACGCGTCCAACGCGGCGCTGTACTGCACGGTGACGTACGACGGCCGGGAAGCGGCCTGCGTCTACAAGCCCGTCGCGGGGGAGCGGCCCCTGTGGGACTTCCCCGACGGCACGCTCGCCGAGCGCGAGGTGGCGGCCTACGAGGTCTCCGAGGCGACCGGCTGGGGTCTCGTACCGCCCACGGTGCTGCGGGACGGGCCGTACGGCGAGGGGATGTGCCAGCTGTGGATCGAGGCGCTCCCGGACGCGGAACTGCTCGCCCTGGTGGACGACGAGGAGCCCGCCCCCGGCTGGAAGGCGATCGGTTTCGCCGAGGTCGGTGAGGGCAGGACCGCGCTGCTGGTGCACGCCGACGACGAACGGCTGCGCCGCCTCGCCGTCCTGGACGCCGTGATCAACAACGCGGACCGCAAGGGCGGCCATCTGCTGCCCACGGCGGACGAGCGCCTCTACGGCATCGACCACGGGGTCACCTTCAACGTCGAGAACAAGCTGCGGACGCTGCTGTGGGGCTGGGCGGGGGAACCGCTGACCGGGGAGGCCGTGGCGGCGCTCAAGGGGCTCGGAGCGGCCCTGGAGCCGGACGGCGCGCTCGCGGTCCGGCTCGCCGAACTGCTCACCGCCGCCGAGGTCGACGCCACCCGGGCGCGGGTCGACGCGCTGCTGCGGTCCGGGACCCATCCGGAGCCGAGCGGCGAGTGGCCGGCGATCCCCTGGCCCCCGGTCTGACCCCGTCCCCGGACTTCCCGCCCTTCCCCCTTTCGAGCCCGCCCGGTCCGCCGGTACGGGCGGCTCGGATGTGTGCTCGAACACAGACGTGCGCCCAGCACACCGGGGCGCGGGCGCGCAAGGGTGCCTTCCCGGCCATACGGCCCGCTCCGGTTCGTACGCGGAACTTCCGTCCGGTTAGGCTCATGACATGCATGCCTGGCCCGCTTCCGAGGTCCCCGCCCTGCCTGGTCAGGGCCGCGACCTGAGGATCCACGACTCCGCGACCGGCGGCTTGGTCACCCTCGCCCCCGGTCCCGTCGCCCGTATCTACGTCTGCGGCATCACGCCCTACGACGCCACCCACATGGGTCACGCGGCGACCTACAACGCGTTCGACCTGGTGCAGCGCGTGTGGCTCGACACCAAGCGGCAGGTTCACTACGTCCAGAACGTCACCGACGTCGACGATCCGCTGCTGGAGCGCGCGCAGCGGGACGGCGTCGACTGGGTCGCCCTCGCCGAGCAGGAGACGTCGCTCTTCCGCGAGGACATGACCGCGCTGCGGATGCTCCCGCCGCGGCACTACATAGGCGCCGTCGAGGCGATACCCGGCATCGTGCCGCTCGTCGAGCGGCTGCGGGACCAGGGCGCCGCCTACGAGCTCGAGGGCGACGTCTACTTCTCCGTCGAGTCCGACCCCGACTTCGGCAAGGTCTCCCACCTCGACGCCGCCGCCATGCGGCTGCTGTCCGCCGAACGCGGCGGCGACCCCGACCGGTCCGGCAAGAAGAACCCGCTCGACCCCATGCTGTGGATGGCCGCCCGTGACGGCGAGCCCAGCTGGGACGGCGGCTCGCTGGGACGCGGGCGGCCCGGCTGGCACATCGAGTGCGTCGCCATCGCCCTCGACCACCTCGGCATGGGCTTCGACGTCCAGGGCGGCGGCTCCGACCTCGTCTTCCCCCACCACGAGATGGGCGCCTCGCACGCCCAGGTGCTGACCGGCGAGTTCCCCATGGCCAAGGCCTACGTCCACGCCGGCATGGTCGCGCTGGACGGCGAGAAGATGTCCAAGTCGCGGGGCAACCTCGTCTTCGTCTCGCGTCTGCGGCGCGACGGCGTCGACCCGGCCGCCATCCGCCTCGCCCTCCTCGCCCACCACTACCGTCGCGACTGGGAGTGGACCGACGAGGTGCTGCCCGCCGCCGAGGCACGGCTCGGGCGCTGGCGCGCGGCCGTCTCCCGTCCCGACGGACCGTCCGCGGACGCCCTCGTCGAGGAGATCCGCGAGGCCCTCGCGAACGACCTCGACGCCCCGGCCGCGCTGCTGGCCGTGGACCGCTGGGCCGCCGCGCAGCAGGAGCGGGGCGGCACCGACATCAGCGCCCCCGGTCTGGTGTCCCGGGCCGTCGACGCGCTGCTGGGCGTCGCCCTGTAGGGCCTGTCCGACGATTCGCGTCGTCGCCCGGAGGGCGGCCCGGCGGTGTCATGGGGGTCCCTCCCCGCTCGAGCGAAGCCGAGAGCTCGGGGGAGCGTGCTCTCGGTGTGCCGGCCCCAGGCCCGCGTACTGGAGGTACTCGGGTCCGGGGCCGGTGCGGCGAGTGGGGGTTCCCCCCCCCTTGGGGGAGCGTGCATGGCGTCGCCGGGCAGACGGGAATCGTCAGACAGGCCCTGGCGGCCGCGGACGTACCGGACGCACGAGAGGGGCGCTTCCTCCCTGCGGAGGAAGCGCCCCTCTTGCGTACACGGTCAAGGACCGCATGGTCAGTCCTCCGACGAATCCTCGTCGTCAGCGCTCGGCTTCGGGGGCTTCGGCGGCCGGGTCCGCTCACTGGGGCTGTCGCGCAGATAGGAACCCGGCGACGACGGCCCGTCACCGCCCTCCGTGGCGTGTCCACCGGGTGCCCCGGGCGGACCGCCGCCGTCCCGCCGCCGCAGATACCGCTCGAACTCACGGGCGATCGCCTCGCCGGACGCCTCCGGGAGCTCCGCGGTGTCCCGGGCCTCCTCCAGCGTCTGCACGTACTCCGCGACCTCGCTGTCCTCGGCGGCCAGCTGGTCCACCCCCACCTGCCAGGCGCGCGCGTCCTCGGGCAGTTCGCCCAGCGGGATGCGCACGTCGATGAGGTCCTCCAGCCGGTTGAGCAGGGCCATCGTGGCCTTCGGGTTGGGCGGCTGCGACACGTAGTGCGGGACCGCCGCCCACAGCGACACCGCCGGCACGCCCGCGTGCGTGCACGCCTCCTGCAGGACGCCGACGATGCCCGTCGGACCCTCGTACTTGGTCTCCTCCAGGTCCATGCGCTGCGCCAGGTCCGGGTCGGACGTGGTCCCGCTGATCGGGACCGGACGGGTGTGCGGGGTGTCGCCGAGCAGCGCGCCCAGGATCACCACCAGCTCCACGCCCAGCTCGTGCGCGAAGCCGAGCAGCTCGTTGCAGAACGAGCGCCAGCGCATGGACGGTTCGATGCCACGGACCAGCACCAGGTCGCGCGGCTTCTCGCCGCCGATCCGGACCACCGACAGCCTCGTCGTCGGCCAGGTGATCTTGCGCACCCCGGCATCCATCCACACCGTGGGCCGGTTCACCTGGAAGTCGTAGTAGTCCTCGGCGTCGAGCGCCGCGAACACCTCGCCCTTCCACTCCCTCTCCAGATGCGCGACCGCGGTGGAAGCGGCGTCGCCGGCATCGTTCCAGCCCTCGAACGCGGCCACCATGACCGGGTCGATCAGCTCGGGAACCCCCTCGAGCTCGATCACCCAGCGCCTCCTTCCGACGTGCCCTCGCGTACGTCCCAACCTTACGGCGTGCGGCGGGGGCGCCCGCAGCCCCCTTGCACGGGGGAGTGAACGGATCACTGCCCCGATCACCACCCCCGAACACCCTCGACGGGCGACGGCCGCCCACGCCCCGCACCCCGGATCCACAGGAGATTCACAGCGTGCTGCGCAGCCACTGCTCCACACTCGCGATGTGCACCGTCGCCCAGGAACGCGCCGCCTCCGCGTCCCGGTCGCGCAGCGCGGCCAGGATCGCCCGGTGCTCGCGCAGCGTGCGGGCGACCGCGTCCTCCTGGGTCAGCCCGCGCCAGATCCGGGCCCGGGTGGTGGGCCCTGACAGACCGTCGAGCAGTGAGCACAGCACCGAGTTGCCCGCGCTGCGCACGATGTCCCGGTGGAACTCCAGGTCGCAGGCGACGAGTTCCTCCACCGAGGGGGCCGCGCCGAGCGCGTCCAACCGGGCCGAGAGCGCGTCCAGTTGCGCCTCGCCGATCCGCGGGGCCGCCATCGCCGTGGCGGCCGGCTCCAGGATGCGGCGCACGGAGAGGAACTCCAGCACCGTGTCGTCGCGGTGGAAGTCGACGACGAAACTCATCGCCTCCAGCAGCAACTGCGGGTCCAGGCTGGTCACATAGGTGCCGTCGCCCTGCCGCACGTCCAGGATCCGGATCAGCGACAGCGCGCGCACCGCCTCCCGCAGCGAGTTGCGCGACAGCCCCAGCCCGGCGGCGAGTTCGCTCTCCTTCGGCAGGCGGTCGCCCGGGCGCAGCGCACCGGAGACGATCATGTCCTTGATCTTCTCGATCGCCTCGTCGGTGACTGCCATGGGAGGGCCCCCTGTCGCTCGGACATCCGAGACATCCGATGTCTCAGGGGCATTATGGAGGCCCGGCCCGTCCGACGCGGCCAAGTCGCCGATCATGGCCCGCATGTGGAGAGGGGCGGCTCCGGTGACGTGGAGCCGCCCCTCTCCCGGTAGCGGGCGCAGGCCCCGGCGCCGGCCCCGGTCGGGCGGGGCGGACGCCGGGCCTACTGCGCGTCGAGCACGTCCTGGACCTTCGCCCGGACCTCGTCCGAGGCCAGGCCCCGGATCGTGAGCGTCGTACGACGGCGCAGCACGTCGTCCGGCGTCCGGGCCCACTCGTGGTCCCGGGCGTAGACGACCTGCGCCCAGATCTCCGGCGCGTCCGGGTGGACGCGCTCGCCCAGCCGCGGGTCCTCGTTCGCCAGCCGGGCGATGTCGAAGGCCAGCGAACCGTAGTGGGTGGCAAGGTGCCGGGCGGTGTCCGCCGCCATCCGCGGCCCCGGCGCCGGACGGTCGGTGAGCAGCCGGTGGGCGACCGCGCGCGGGTTGGCGACCCCCGGCAGCGGCAGCTTCTTCGGCAGCGAGGCGACCGGCTCGAAGTCGTCGCCGAGCGGGTGCCCCGGCAGCTCCTGGAGCTTGCGCATCACCGTACGGCCGATGTGCCGGAAGGTGGTCCACTTGCCGCCCGCGACGGACAGCATGCCGCCCCGGCCCTCGGTCACCACCGTCTCGCGCTTGGCCTTGGCGGTGTCGCCGGGGCCGCCCGGCAGCACCCGCAGACCGGCGAAGGCGTACGTGATGAGGTCACGGTCGAGCTGCTGGTCCCGGATGGAGAACGCCGCCTCGTCGAGGATCTGGGCGGTGTCCTTGTCGTTGACGGCGACGTCCGCCGGGTCGCCCTCGTACTCCTCGTCGGTCGTGCCCAGCAGCAGCATGTCCTCCCAGGGCAGGGCGAAGGTGATGCGGTACTTGTCGATGGGGGTGGCCAGCGCGGCCTTCCACGGCGCGGTCCGCTTCAGGACCAGGTGCGCGCCCTTCGACAGCCGGATCGACGGCGCGGCGCCGGCGTCCTCCATCCGGCGCAGGTGGTCCACCCACGGGCCGGTCGCGTTCAGCACCAGCCGGGCGTTCACGCCGAACTCCTCGCCGGAGAGACGGTCGCGCAGCTCGGCGCCCGTCACCCGGCCCCGGGTGAAACGCAGTCCGGTGACCTCGGCGTGGTTGAGGACGACGGCGCCCGACTCGACGGCCGCGCGGACCGTCATCAGCGCCATCCGGGAGTCGTTCATCTGGTCGTCGCCGTAGACGGCGACGGCCTTGAGGTTGTCGGTGCGCAGCTCGGGCACGTCCTGCGCGGCCTTGGCCGGGCTGAGCAGGTGACCGACGCCGTCACCGAACGCGGAGAGCGCGGAGTAGGCGAAGACGCCCGCCCCGAGCTTCGCCGCGCCGTGCGGCCCGCCCTTGTACACGGGGAGGTAGAACGTGAGCGGGTTCGCCAGGTGGGGGGCCACCTGGCGGGAGACCGCACGGCGCTCGAAGTGGTTCTCCGCCACCAGCTTCACCGCGCCGGTCTGGAGGTAGCGCAGACCGCCGTGGAGGAGCTTGGAGGAGGCGGAGGAGGTGGCACCGGCGAAGTCGCCGGAGTCGACCAGAGCCACCCGCAGACCGGACTGCGCGGCGTGCCAGGCGGTGGAGATGCCCAGGATGCCGCCGCCGATCACGAGAAGGTCGTACGACGCCTTGGAGAGCTGCTCTCGGGTCTCGGCACGACTCGGGTTCGAGCCGGCGGCCGGGCGCGTACCGAGGGCAGGCACGGACTGCAGGGTGGGCTGACTGGTCATCGGTGGTTCTTACTCCTCGTCCTCGAGCCAGCCCATGGTCCGCTCGACGGCCTTGAGCCAGCTCTTGTACTCACGGTCGCGGTGCTCCGCGTCCATGCGGGGGGTCCATTCGGCGGCCCGGCGCCAGTTGGCGCGCAGGTCGTCGGTGTTGTTCCAGAAGCCGACGGCGAGACCGGCGGCGTAGGCGGCGCCGAGGCAGGTCGTCTCGGCGACCATCGGACGCACCACGGGGGCGTCCAGGAAGTCCGAGAGGGTCTGCATCAGCAGGTTGTTGGAGGTCATGCCGCCGTCGACCTTGAGGGCCGCGAGCTCGACGCCCGAGTCCTTCGTCATGGCGTCGGTGATCTCACGGGTCTGCCAGGCCGTGGCCTCCAGGACGGCGCGTGCGAGGTGCGCCTTGGTGACGTACCGGGTCAGACCGGCGATCACACCGCGGGCGTCGGAGCGCCAGTACGGGGCGAACAGGCCGGAGAAGGCCGGTACGAAGTAGGCGCCGCCGTTGTCCTCGACGGTCAGCGCGAGCGTCTCGATCTCGGCGGCGGTGGAGATCAGGCCCATCTGGTCGCGCATCCACTGCACCAGCGAACCGGTGACGGCGATCGAACCCTCCAGGGCGTACACCGGCTTCTGGTCGCCGATGCGGTAGCCGACCGTGGTCAGCAGGCCCGAGTAGGAGTTGATGATCTTCTCGCCGGTGTTCATCAGCATGAACGTGCCGGTGCCGTACGTGGACTTGGCCTCGCCCTCGGAGAAGCAGGTCTGGCCGAACAGGGCCGCCTGCTGGTCGCCGAGCGCGGAGGCGACCGGGATGCCGCCGAGCAGCTCGCCCAGCCGGCCGCCGGTGACCTCGCCGTAGACCTCGGCCGAGGAGCGGATCTCGGGCAGCATCGACAGCGGGACGCCGATGGACTCGGCGATCTTCGGGTCCCACTCCAGCGTGTGCAGGTTCATCAGCATGGTGCGGGAGGCGTTGGTGACGTCGGTGACGTGGTGGCCGCCGTCGACACCGCCGGTCAGGTTCCAGATGACCCAGCTGTCCATGGTGCCGAAGAGGATGTCGCCCGCCTCGGCGCGCTCGCGCAGGCCCGAGACGTTGTCGAGCAGCCAGCGCGCCTTGGGGCCGGCGAAGTACGACGCGAGCGGCAGGCCGGTCTCGCGGCGGAAGCGGTCCTGGCCGACGTTGCGGCCGAGCTCCTTGCAGAGCGCGTCGGTGCGGGTGTCCTGCCAGACGATGGCGTTGTGGACGGGCTCACCGGTGTTCCTGTCCCACAGCACGGTGGTCTCGCGCTGGTTGGTGATGCCGATGGCCTTGATGTCGTCGCGGGTGATGCCGGCCTTCGCGATGGCTCCGGCGACGACCTCCTCGACGTTGGTCCAGATCTCGGTGGCGTCGTGCTCCACCCAGCCCGGCTTCGGGAAGATCTGCTCGTGCTCCTTCTGGTCGACGGAGACGATCCGGCCGTCGCGGTCGAAGACGATGCAGCGGCTGGAGGTGGTGCCCTGGTCGATGGCGGCGATGAACGGGCCGGCGGTGTGCGCGTCGGTCACTGTCTGCTCCTGGGAGTTCCGTGGTTGGGGGCGGTACGTACGGCGCGTGCGGTGAGGTTCGGTGCTTCGGGTCCGGACTCCCGGTGCGCGCGGCGGGAGTCCGGAGGACCGGTGTTCTCAGGCGAAGGCGACGTTGTATATGCCCGCGGCGATCGCCCCGCCGATCAGCGGGCCGGCCACCGGTATCCAGGCGTAGCGCCAGTCGGAGCCGCCCTTGTTGGGCAGCGGCAGGAGGGCGTGCACGAGGCGCGGACCGAGGTCACGGGCCGGGTTGATCGCGTAGCCGGTCGGGCCGCCGAGGGACAGACCGATCGAGACGACGACGAGGGCGGTGATCAGCGCGCCCAGCGTGCCGAGGCCGTTGCCCGCGTCGTTGAGGCCCTGGGTGAGGACGGCGATGACGAGCACGAAGGTGCCGATGATCTCCGTGGCCAGGTTCTGCCAGACCACGCGGATCTCGGGACCGGTGGAGAAGACGCCCAGCACCGGGCCGGCGCCTCTCTCCCGGGCCTCGACGGACTTCACCTCGGCGGACTTCACCTTGACGGGCTGCCCGCCGAGGTCGCCGACGATCTCCTCGTCCGTCAGGTGCGCCTGGAACTGGCCGTAGTAGGCGACCCAGACCAGCGTCGCGCCGATCATGGCGCCCAGGAGCTGCCCGCCCCAGTAGACCGGAACGTTGCCCCAGCCGCCGTCCTTGATCGCGAGTGCGAGCGTCACCGCCGGGTTCAGATGCGCGCCGGACAGCGGGCCGGAGGTGTAGACGGCCGTGAGGACGGCGAAACCCCACCCGAAGGTGATGGCGAGCCAGCCGGCGTTGCGGGCCTTGGAGGCCTTCAGCGTGACGGCGGCGCAGACGCCGCCGCCCAGCAGGATGAGTATGGCGGTACCGATGGTCTCGCCGATGAAGATGTCGGAGCTGGACACCCGCGACTCCTTTGTCCTTCGTCCAGGAAGCCGAATCCCGGGTCCCGCCGGGAGTTCGACGCCCTCGGGGGTGAGAGCGATGCCGGCCGTGGGCGTTGCCACACCCTAGCGCGTATTGCCGTCAGGTGTTCGACAATGTCGACCGGTGGACGGGAGTCTTGCTCCGGCGTCACGCGTGCGTCAAGGGTTCTGTTCTCGAAAGCGCGATCGTTATTCGCGATCGCCACTGATGGGCGGGGGGTGCCGGGCCCGGCCAAAGGGCCGGCGGGCCGGGCGGCGGCGATGCGGCCACGACGCGCTCGCGGCCTCATGTTTGCCCCATTTTGTACACCCCGGGGCATGGTAAGGACCGGAGCGCCACCGGGCGTTCCGGTCCTTGAAGTCGAGGGTGCGCGGGGTCGCGCAGGATCAGAAGCGGGCGGCGCCCAGGTCCCGTGACACCGCGCGGGCGCAGTCCCGCACCGCCGCGATCAGCTCGGGACGCAGCTCCCCGTCCCGGCCCAGCCGTTCCACGGCCCCGGTGATGCCGACCGCGCCGACCGGCATGCGCCGCCGGTCGTGGATGGGCGCGGCGATCGACGCGACGCCCTCCCAGGTCTCCTCGACGTCGGCCGCGTACCCCCGCGCCCGCGTGAGGTCGAGGACCTGCTCGAACGCCACCGACTCGCACACGGTCCGGTCCGTGAACGGCTTGCGGTCGGCCTCCATGACCTCGCTGTGCGCCACCGGGTCGTACGCCGACAGCACCTTGCCGAGCGCGGTGGAGTGCAGGGGCTGCATGGCCCCGATCTCCAGCACCTGCCGGCTGTCGTCCGGCCGGAAGACGTGATGCACGATCAGTACGCCGTGCTGGTGCAGGACCCCCAGGTGCACGCTCTCCCCGCTGGAACGGGCCAGGTCGTCCGTCCACACCAGGGCCCGCGCGCGCAGTTCGTGCACGTCGAGATACGTGGTGCCCAGCCGCAACAGCTCGGCGCCCAGCTGGTAGCGCCCGGAGGCGTCCTCCTGCTCCACGAAACCCTCCAGCTGGAGGGTGCGCAGGATGCCGTGCGCGGTGCCCTTGGCGAGGCCGAGCGCCGAGGCGATGTCCGACAGGCCGAGCCGCCGCTCGCCGCCCGCGAGCAGCCGCAGCATCGCGGCCGCCCGTTCGAGCGACTGGATGTTCCGTGCCATCGCCGTCCTGCCTCCGTCCCCATGACCGACAATGCGCGGCCTTGAACTGCCAACGTTCGGCAATGCCGAACACTACCGGTCCAGGTGGACGTCCCGCCAATGGTCCGTCGGTACCTGTTGCGCCACACGTCCCCCGGCGGCGGCCCGCGCGCCGTCCTCGTCCGCCTCGTGGACGCCCCGACCATAAGCCCCCGGTCCCGGATACCCTGACGGGGTGCGCCCGCCCAGGGACCCCTCCCGGTACTCCCCGGGCGGCGCAAAGCCGACAGCCGTCGCACCCAAAGGGAGCCCCTTCATGGCCTCTGTGCCGCCGACCCTTGCCGACAGCCGGACCCGCGTGTCCGCGCTCCGAGAGGCCCTCGCCACCCGTGTGGTGGTCGCCGACGGAGCCATGGGCACCATGCTCCAGGCCCAGGAGCCCACCCTCGAGGACTTCCAGAACCTCGAGGGCTGCAACGAGATCCTCAATGTGACCCGGCCCGACATCGTCCGTTCGGTCCATGAGGCCTACTTCTCCGTGGGCGTGGACTGCGTCGAGACGAACACGTTCGGAGCCAACCACTCCGCGCTCGGCGAGTACGACATCGCCGACCGCGTGTACGAGCTGTCCGAGGCGGGCGCCCGCGTCGCCCGCGAGGCCGCCGACGACTTCACCGCCCGCGACGGCCGACAGCGCTGGATCCTGGGCTCCATGGGCCCCGGCACCAAGCTGCCCACCCTGGGCCACGCCCCCTACACCACCCTGCGCGACGCCTACCAGCGCAACGCCGAGGGACTGGTCGCGGGCGGCGCCGACGCACTGCTCGTCGAGACCACCCAGGACCTGCTCCAGACCAAGTCCGCGGTCCTCGGCACCCGCCGCGCCCTCGAAGCCCTCGGCCTCGACCTGCCGCTGATCGTCTCGGTGACCGTCGAGACCACCGGCACCATGCTGCTCGGCTCGGAGATCGGCGCCGCCCTCACCGCGCTGGAACCGCTCGGCATCGACATGATCGGCCTGAACTGCGCCACCGGCCCGGCCGAGATGAGCGAGCACCTGCGCTACCTCGCCCGTACCTCCCGCATCCCGCTGGCCTGCATGCCCAACGCGGGCCTGCCGGTCCTCGGCAAGGACGGCGCCCACTACCCGCTGAGCGCGCCCGAGCTCGCCGACGCCCAGGAGACCTTCGTACACGAGTACGGCCTCTCGCTCGTCGGCGGCTGCTGCGGCACCACCCCCGAGCACCTGCGCCAGGTCGTCGAGCGCGTCCGCGGCCTCACCCCGGGCGAGCGCCGCCCGCGCCCCGAGCCGGGTGCCGCCTCCCTCTACCAGACCGTCCCCTTCCGCCAGGACACCTCCTACCTGGCGATCGGCGAACGGACGAACGCCAACGGCTCGAAGAAGTTCCGCGAGGCGATGCTGGAGGGCCGCTGGGACGACTGCGTGGAGATGGCCCGCGACCAGATCCGCGAGGGCGCGCACATGCTCGACCTGTGCGTCGACTACGTCGGCCGTGACGGTGTCGCCGACATGGAGGAACTGGCCGGCCGTTTCGCCACCGCCTCCACGCTGCCGATCGTCCTGGACTCCACCGAGGTCGAGGTCATCCGGGCCGGCCTGGAGAAGCTCGGCGGCCGCGCCGTGATCAACTCCGTGAACTACGAGGACGGCGACGGCCCCGAGTCCCGCTTCGCGAAGGTCACCAGGCTCGCCCAGGAACACGGCGCGGCCCTGATCGCGCTGACCATCGACGAGGAGGGCCAGGCCCGTACCCCCGAGAAGAAGGTCGAGATCGCCGAACGGCTGATCGAGGACCTCACCGGGAACTGGGGCATCCACGAGTCGGACATCCTGATCGACACACTGACCTTCACGATCTGTACGGGCCAGGAGGAGTCCCGGGGCGACGGCATCGCCACCATCGAGGCGATCCGCGAGCTCAAGCGCCGCCACCCGGACGTACAGACCACCCTGGGCCTGTCGAACATCTCCTTCGGCCTCAACCCGGCCGCCCGCATCCTGCTCAACTCCGTCTTCCTCGACGAATGCGTCAAGGCCGGACTGGACTCGGCGATCGTGCACGCCAGCAAGATCCTGCCGATCGCCCGCTTCGACGACGAGCAGGTGCAGACCGCCCTCGACCTCATCCACGACCGGCGCCGCGAGGGCTACGACCCGCTCCAGAAGCTCATGCAGCTCTTCGAGGGCGCCACCGCGAAGTCGCTGAAGGCCGGCCGGGCGGAGGAACTGGCGGCACTGCCGCTGGAGGAGCGCCTCAAGCGGCGGATCATCGACGGCGAACGCAACGGCCTGGAAGCCGACCTGGACCTCGCCCTGGCCGAACGCCCCGCCCTCGACATCGTCAACGAGACCCTCCTCGACGGCATGAAGACCGTCGGCGAGCTGTTCGGCTCGGGCCAGATGCAGCTGCCGTTCGTCCTCCAGTCCGCCGAGGTGATGAAGGCCGCCGTCGCCCACCTCGAACCGCACATGGAGAAGTCCGACACCGAGGGCAAGGGCACCATCGTGCTGGCCACCGTGCGCGGCGACGTCCACGACATCGGCAAGAACCTGGTCGACATCATCCTGTCGAACAACGGCTACAACGTCGTCAACCTCGGCATCAAGCAGCCGGTCTCCGCGATCCTGGAGGCCGCCGAGGAGCACCGCGCCGACGTCATCGGCATGTCGGGCCTGCTGGTGAAGTCCACCGTGATCATGAAGGAGAACCTGGAGGAGCTCAACCAGCGCGGCCTGGCGGCGGACTTCCCGGTCATCCTCGGCGGCGCCGCGCTGACCCGCGCCTACGTCGAACAGGACCTGCACGAGATCTACGAGGGCGAGGTCCGCTACGCCCGCGACGCCTTCGAGGGCCTGCGCCTGATGGACGCCCTGGTCGGCGTCAAGCGCGGAGTGCCCGGCGCGAAGCTGCCGGAGCTCAAGCAGCGCAGGGTCCGGGCGACGCCCGCGGCGCAGGTCGAGGAGCACCCCGAGGAAGGACACGTGCGCTCCGACGTGGCCACCGACAACCCGGTCCCCACCCCGCCGTTCTGGGGCACCCGCGTCGTCAAGGGCATCCAGCTCAAGGAGTACGCGAGCTGGCTCGACGAGGGCGCCCTGTTCAAGGGCCAGTGGGGTCTGAAGCAGGCCCGCACCGGCGACGGCCCGAGCTACGAGGAACTCGTCGAGACCGAGGGCCGGCCGCGGCTGCGCGGACTGCTGGACCGGCTCCAGACCGACAACCTGCTGGAAGCCGCCGTGGTCTACGGCTACTTCCCCTGCGTGTCCAAGGACGACGACCTGATCCTGCTGGACGAGCAGGGCAACGAACGCACCCGCTTCACCTTCCCCCGCCAGCGCCGGGGCCGCCGACTGTGCCTGGCGGACTACTTCCGCCCGGAGGAGTCGGGGGAGACCGACGTCGTCGGACTCCAGGTCGTCACCGTCGGCTCCCGGATCGGCG
>NZ_JBSFIA010000018.1:0-153626 GCF_053597355.1 Streptomyces sp. NPDC001443 | reverse complement strand
GCGGTCCGCGCGCTCGGTGACCTGGCCGCCGATCTGGCGCGTGCGGCAGGTTCGCAGGAGCAGGGACCGCGGTCGGTCGCGCGAGAACTGTGGACACCGTCGGTGTCCACCCCTCCCTCGCGCGTGTCGGGATCAGTCGCGTGAGTTGCCGAACAGCAGGCGGTAAGCCACCAGGAGCACGAGCGCTCCGCCGATCGCGGCCGCCCAGGTGGCGCCGTCGTAGAAGTTCTTGGTGATCGGGTGGTCCAGCCAGCGGGCCGATATCCAGCCGCCGAGGAACGCGCCCACGACGCCGATCACGGTCGTACCGATGACGCCGCCCGGGTCACGGCCCGGCAGCAGGAACTTGGCGATGGCTCCGGCCAACAGCCCCAGGATGATCCAGCTGATGATGCTCATGCCGTGAACCTGCCCCTCCAGGTCGTGCTTGCACTGTCCCGGCGCTGTGACTTTCTTCCGGCCGGGCTGTGTTCCGCCGTTCTCGCCACGCCCGTTCATCGCGTGTCGGCCGGGAAGACGTCACCGCGCCCTCCGGCGGTTGCGGCGGTCAGTAGGGTGCCGCCCATGACACAGTCCGGCTCTGAACTGCGGCGGACGCTGGGCGTGGGCGACGCCGTCGTCATCGGTCTCGGTTCGATGATCGGCGCCGGCGTCTTCGCGGCCCTGGGGCCCGCGGCGCGCGCCGCCGGCTCCGGGCTGCTGCTCGGGCTCGCCCTGGCCGCGGTGGTCGCGTACTGCAACGCCACCTCGTCCGCCCGGCTCGCGGCCCGTTATCCCGCCTCGGGCGGCACGTACGTGTACGGGCGGGAGCGGCTCGGGGCGTTCTGGGGGTATCTCGCGGGCTGGTCGTTCGTGGTCGGCAAGACCGCCTCGTGCGCGGCGATGGCGCTGACGGTGGGCACGTACCTCTGGCCGGGGCAGTCGCACGCGGTGGCGATGGCGGCCGTGGTGGCGCTGACCGCGGTGAACTACGGCGGCGTCCAGAAGTCGGCCTGGCTGACGCGGTCGATCGTGGCGGCGGTGCTGGCCGTGCTCGCCGCCGTGGTGGTCGTGTGCCTGGGATCCGGGGCGTCCGGTGCCGGACGGCTGGGTGCCGGTGCCTCCGGGGGCGTGGGCGGGGTGCTCCAGGCCGCCGGGCTGCTGTTCTTCGCGTTCGCCGGGTACGCGCGCATCGCGACCCTCGGCGAGGAGGTGCGGGATCCGGCGCGCACCATTCCGCGGGCGGTCCCGCTGGCCCTCGGCATCACGCTGGTGGTGTACGCGTGCGTGGCGGTGGCCGCCCTGTCCGTGCTGGGGCCGGACGGTCTCGCGCGCGCCACGGCTCCGCTGGCGGACGCGGTACGGGCGGCCGGGGTGCCGGCGCTGGTGCCGGTGGTCCGGGCCGGGGCGGCCCTGGCCGCTCTGGGGTCGCTGCTCGCGCTGATCCTCGGTGTCTCGCGGACCACGCTGGCCATGGCCCGGGACCGGCATCTGCCGGGCGCGCTGGCCGCCGTGCATCCACGGTTCCGGGTACCGCACCGGGCCGAGCTGGCCGTGGGGGCGGTGGTCGCGGTGCTCGCCGCCACGGTGGACCTGCGCGGCGCGATCGGCTTCTCCTCCTTCGGCGTGCTGACGTACTACGCGGTCGCCAACGCCTCGGCCTGGACCCTGGACCCGCGCCCGGCGGCACGGGTGGTGCCCGTGGCGGGGCTGCTGGGGTGCGTGGTGCTGGCGTTCGCGCTGCCCTGGGGATCGGTGGCGGTGGGCGCGGGGGTGCTGGCCGTGGGGGTCGTTCTGTACGGCGTACGGCAGTGGCTGCGAGGGTGACGACGACCGTGTGGCGGTGAGGTGAGGTGAGGTGAGGTGTGGCGCGACGTGGATTCCGGGGATGTTCGTCTCCGGATGTTCCCGATCACGCCACAGGGTTGCCGCAGCTCACAGTCGGGCGCTCCGCCCGCTCATACTTGTCCGGGACGGACGGTGTCCGCGCAGCCACCTGGGGAGAGGTACTGATCATGAAGCTGTTCAACCTGTTGCTGAACATCGTGTGGCTGGTCTTCTGCGGCATCTGGATGGCCATCGCGTACACGATCGCCGCCCTGATCTGTTTTGTACTGATCATCACGATCCCGTTCGGGATCGCGTCGCTGCGCATCGCCGGTTTCGTGCTGTGGCCGTTCGGCCGGACCACGGTGGAACGACCGGGCGCCGGAGCCGCGTCGTTCATCGGCAACGTGATCTGGGTGATCTGCGCGGGCTGGTGGCTGGCCCTGGCTCACCTGGTCACCAGCATCCCGCTGTTCGTGTCGATCATCGGCATCCCGTTCGGCTGGGCCAACCTGAAGCTGATCCCGATCTCCCTGATGCCGCTGGGGCGCGAAGTGGTCTCGACGGACGAGCGGTTCGGCGGCCGCTGACAAGGACTCAGGACCGGACCCGGCCGATCCTGACCGGCCTTGGACCGGACCCTTGGCCAGGCCCTTGGCCAGGCCCTTGGCCAGGCCTTAGGACCGGCGGCCCGCCATCCGCTCCAGGCGGGCGATGCGCTCCGCCATCGGCGGGTGGGTGGAGAACATCTTCGACAGCCCCTGGCCGGGCCGGAACGGGTTCGCGATCATCATGTGGCTCGCGGTCTCGATGCGCGGCTCGGGCGGCAGCGGCAGTTGCTTGGTGCCGGCGTCGAGCTTGCGCAGGGCGCCGGCGAGCGCTATCGGATCGCCGGTGAGCTGGGCGCCGGAGGCGTCCGCCTCGTACTCCCGGGAGCGGCTGATGGCCAGTTGGATGACGGAGGCCGCGAGCGGGCCCAGGATCATGATCAGCAACAGACCCAGGAAGCCGGGGCCGTCGTCGTCGTCCGAGCGGCCGACCGGGATGAGCCAGGCGAAGTTCACCAGGAACATGATCACCGACGCGAGGGCGCCGGCGACGGACGAGATCAGGATGTCGCGGTTGTAGACGTGGCTGAGCTCATGGCCGATGACTCCGCGCAGTTCGCGCTCGTCCAGGATCCTCAGGATGCCCTCGGTGCAGCACACGGCGGCGTTGCGCGGGTTGCGGCCGGTCGCGAAGGCGTTCGGGGCCTCCGTCGGGGAGATGTACAGGCGCGGCATGGGCTGGCGGGCCTGGGTGGAGAGCTCACGGACCATGCGGTAGAGCGCCGGGGCCTCGAACTCGCTCACCGGGCGGGCACGCATCGCGCGTAGCGCCAGTTTGTCGCTGTTCCAGTACGCGTACGCGTTGGTGCCGAGTGCGACGACGACCGCGACGATCAGGCCCGTACGGCCGAAGAAGCTGCCGATCAGGATGATGAGTGCGGACAGTCCCCCGAGGAGGACTGCGGTCCTGAGCCCGTTGTGCCGGCGGTGCACGGTACGCCCTCCAAGTGGTGCAGCAGGGGAACCCTTTGCTTGCTGTCTCCGATGCCACTGGTGTCGTGTCACGTCCAGTGGACCCTCCCGCTCTCGACAACGCCAGGCGGGAGCGCCGAGTTCCCTTGTGCCCGCGAGCGCGCGCGTCCGCCGTCCGGGTGACGGGTCCGCCTACCGCCGCGCCGGTCTCAGAACAGCCCGGTGGTGGCGAAGCGCAGGACCAGCTGCGGCGCGCCGGACAGGACGACGCCCAGGACGCCGGTCAGGGCGATGGCGGCGGTGAGGGGAGCCGGGACGCGATGCCGCTCGGGCTCGCCCTCGGGCGCGCGGAACAGCAGCGTCGTCCACTGGAGGTAGTAGAAGAGCGCGATGACCACGTTGACGGCCATCACCACCGCGAGCCAGCCCAGGCCCGCGTCGACGGCCGCCGAGAAGACGGTGACCTTCGCGAAGAGTCCGATGACGCCCGGCGGCAGTCCGGCGAGGCAGAGCAGGAAGAAGGCCAGGAGCAGGGCGGCCAGGGGGTTCGAGGCGTAGAGGCCGCGGTAGTCCGTGAGGCGGTTCAGGGGGCTCCTGCGGCCGACCATGGCGGCCACCGCGAAGGCGCCCAGGTTCACGGCCGCGTACATGAGGGCGTACGCGAGCGTGGAGCCGACCGACTTCTGGGGGTCGTCGGAGTACGCGGCAGCGGCGATCGGTACGAGGAGGTAGCCGGCCTGGCCGACCGACGACCACGCGAGCAGCCGTACCGCGCTGTACGCGCGCGTGGCCTGCTGGCGCAGCGCGCCGACGTTGCCGACGGTCATCGTGAGCGCGGCCAGCGCGGCCAGCGCCGGGCCCCAGGCGTGGGCGTACGACGGGAGGGCGACGACCGTGACGAGGATCAGCCCGGAGAAGCCGACCGCCTTGCCGACCACCGACAGGTAGGCGGCGACGGGCAGGGGTGCTCCCACGTAGGTGTCGGGCACCCAGAAGTGGAAGGGGACGGCGGCCGTCTTGAAGGCGAACCCGACGAGGGTGAGGACGACGCCGGCCGCGGCGAGGGTGTGCAGGCGGCCGTCGACGTGCTGGATGCGGTCGGCGACCTGGGTGAGGTAGAGGCTGCCGGTGCAGGCGTAGACGAAGCTGATGCCCATCAGGCTGACCGCGGTCGCGATCACCGAGGACAGGAAGAACTTCAGCGCCGCCTCGGAGGACTTCCGGTCGCCGTGCTGGATGCCGACCAGGGCGAACGCGGGCAGGGAGGCGACCTCGAGGGCGACGACGAGGGTGGCGAGGTCGCGGGAGGCGGGCAGCAGGGCGGCGCCCGCGGCGGAGGAGAGCAGCAGGAACCAGTACTCCCCCTCGGGCAGTCCCTTGTCGGCGTCCTTCAGGGTGGTGACGGACAGGAGGGCCGCGAGGAGGGCGCCGCCGAGGACCAGGAACTGCACCACGAGGGTGAAGCGGTCCACGGTGTAGCTGCACACCGCCGGGTCGCCGCTGAGGCAGAAGGTGGAGCGGTCGCCGTCGAGGAGGGGCAGCAGCAGGAGCGCG
The DNA here is from genome assembly GCF_053597355.1 of Streptomyces sp. NPDC001443. Classification (NCBI taxonomy): domain Bacteria; kingdom Bacillati; phylum Actinomycetota; class Actinomycetes; order Kitasatosporales; family Streptomycetaceae; genus Streptomyces; species Streptomyces sp. NPDC001443. Next base: position 148,746 of record NZ_JBSFIA010000018.1, on the reverse strand, counting down.
GCCGCGGCGAGTCCCGCGACCGAGGTCCAGCCGAGCACGGCCTTCCTGGCCTCGGGCAGGAACAGGTCGGCGACGAGTACGGCGAGTCCCACCACGGCCGCGAGGGTGGGCGGCGCGATGGCGAGCCAGTCGACGGACTGGACCACGGACTGGGCGGCGGTCTGTGCCGTGGACTCGGCCAGGGGGTGGGCCGCGGGCAGGGCCAGGACGCTCATCGGGTGCCTCCTGCGAGGAGTTGCTGCACGGCCGGGTCGGTCAGGCCGAGGAGGGCCCTCGGCCACAGTCCGGCCACGACGGTGAGGGCGACGAGCGGGGTCCAGGCCGCGAACTCGTAGCTCTGGACGTCGGCGAGCCGCCAGGTCGGCTGCGGGTCCGACGGGACGGCGCCCATGCAGACGCGCCGGACCACGATCAGCATGTACGCGGCCGTGAGCAGCGTGCCGAACGCGGCGATCGCCATGAAGGTGAGGAAGGCGGGGCGGCTGAGGGCCGGGGCGGGGTCGAACGCGCCGAACAGCGCCAGCATCTCGCCCCAGAACCCGGCGAGGCCGGGCAGGCCGAGCGAGGCGACCGCGGCGAAGGCGAGCAGGCCGCCGAGGCGCGGGGCCCTGCCGTAGAGCGCGGCGCCGGTGCCCTCGGCGAGGGTGTCGAGGTCGGTGCTGCCGGTGCGCTCCTTCAGGGCGCCGACCAGGAAGAAGAGCAGGCCGGTGATGAGGCCGTGGGCGATGTTGGCGAACAGGGCGCCGTTCACGCCGGTCGGGGTCATGGTCGCGATGCCGAGCAGGACGAAGCCCATGTGGCCGACGGAGGAGTAGGCGATCAGACGCTTGAGGTCGCCCTTCGCGCCCTGTTTGGCGAGGGCGAGGCAGGCCAGGGACCCGTAGACGATCCCGACGACGGCGAAGGCGGCGAGGTAGGGCGCGAAGGTGCCCAGGCCGTCGGGTGTGATCGGCAGGAGGATGCGTACGAACCCGTAGGTGCCCATCTTCAGCAGCACGCCGGCCAGCAGGACCGAGCCGACGGTCGGCGCGGCGGTGTGGGCGTCGGGCAGCCAGCTGTGCAGCGGCCACATCGGCGTCTTCACCGCGAGTCCGATCCCGATCGCCAGAGCGGCGATGACCTGCACGGACGTGGTCAGCGACCGGCCGTTGTCAGTGGCGAGTGCCACCATGTCGAATGTGCCCGCCTTGATTCCGATCAGGAGCAGGCCGAGCAGCATGACGACCGAACCGAGCAGTGTGAAGAGGATGAACTTCCAGGCCGCCTGGGCTCGCTCGGCGCCGCCCCAGCGGGCGATGAGGAAGTACATCGGGATCAGGACCGTCTCGAAGGCGAGGAAGAACAGCAGCAGGTCGAGGACGGCGAAGGTGGCGAGGGTGCCGGCCTCCAGGACGAGCAGCAGTGCGACGAACGCCTTCGGGGCCGGGCCCGCGGGCGGCTTGAAGTAGGAGTACAGCGCGCACAGGAAGGTCAGCAGCGCGGTCAGGACCAGGAGGGGGAGGGAGATGCCGTCGACGCCTAGGTGGATCCGCACGCCGAGTGCGGGGATCCAGCTGATGTCCGTACTGGCCTGCATCTTCGACGGGTGGTCGTGGTCGAAGCCGAGCGCCAGGACGATCGCGGCCAGCAGGACGACGCCGGTGACGGTCACGCCGTGCCGCAGCACGGCCTGCTCGGGCGACTTCCCCTTCAGTCCGGGCGGGGCCGGCAGCAGAGCGGCGACGGCACCGAGGAGCGGGCCGACGACGACGAACGCCAGAAGGAACTGCATCACGGACTCGTTGATATCGATCACGCCTGCTCACGCTCCCGTGGCGACGAGGACGGCGGCGACCGTCAGGACGACGGCGCCGGCGAGCAGCGCGCTCACATAGGTCTGCACATTGCCGGTCTGGGCCCGCCGTACGGCGGCACCGAGCCAGCGGGGTAGGGCGCCCGCACCGCGTACGTAGGTCTCGACGACCTCGCGGTCGAGGAACCGCACGAGGCTCGCTCCGGCCTGGACCGGGCGGACGAACAGCACGCCGTACAGGGCGTCCAGGTGGAAGCCGGCGGCCGCGTGACGGTGCAGCGGGCCGAGCAGGAGGCGGCCGGGGTCGGCCGGGTCGGGGGCCAGGGCGATGTCCCCGTAGGCCGGCTCGTGGGTGGCGATGGCCTCCGCCTCGACGAGTCCGGCGTCGGCGCCGGGGTGCGCGGCGACCGCTCCGAGCGGTGCCCGGGGAGCGAGGGCGGTGACGTGCTGCCAGGCGCCGTAGGTGACCAGTCCGCCGACCAGGGCGAGGCCCGTGCCGAGGATGGAGGTGGTGAGCGTCGGGGTCAGGCTGCGGCCGTCGAACCAGGCGGGCAGTACCCCGTAGGCGAACCCGCCGAAGGCGAGGGAGGGGACGGCGAGCACCCACAGCACGACGGTCATGGTGAGGGGCTCACGGACCCGGTGCTCCTCGGCCCGGCCGGGCTCGGCGCTCGGGGCGAGGCCCGGCACCTCGGCGCCCTGTCCGCGGAAGGCGAGCAGCCACAGCCGGGTCGCGTACCCGGCGGTGAGCAGGGCCGTGACCAGGCCGGCGACGAGGACCGTCCAGCCCGCGGCGGCGGGGGCGTGCTCGGTGTGGCCCGTGATGACGTGTTCGGCGGCGCCGAGGACGGACTCCTTGGAGAAGAAGCCGCTGAACGGCGGGATCGCGGCCAGGGAGAGCAGTGCCACGGTCATCGTCCAGTAGGCGTCCGGGACGCGGTCCCGAAGGCCCGTCATCCGGGACATGGCGGCGAGCGAGTTGGTGCCGGTGGCGTGGATGACCACGCCGGCGGCGAGGAACAGCAGCGCCTTGAAGGCGCCGTGCGAGAGGAGGTGGAAGACGGCGGCACCGCGGTCGCCGACGGCGAGGGCGCCGGTCATGTAGCCGAGCTGACTGATCGTCGAGTAGGCGAGGACGCGTTTGATGTCGTCCTGGGCGAGCGCCGCGAGCGCCGCCCCCGTCATGGTGACGGCGGCCATCACGGCGAGGACGACCATGGCCGCCGTGGAGGCCTGGAAGAGCGGGAGGAGCCGGGCGACGAAGTAGACACCGGCGGCCACCATGGTCGCGGCGTGGATCAGCGCCGAGACGGGCGTGGGGCCCGCCATCGCGTCGGGGAGCCAGGTGTGCAGCGGGAACTGCGCCGACTTGCCCGCCACGCCCGCCAGGAGCAGCAGGGCGACCAGCGTCACGTGGTGGATGCCGCCGCTCGCGACGGCGCCGAGGACCTTGGTGATCCGGAAGGAGCCGGCGTCGGTGGCGAGGGCGAACAGACCGATCAGGAAGGGGACGTCGCCGAGCTTGGTGACCAGGAAGGCCTTCAGGGAGGCGGCGCGGGCCTCCGGTGTCTCCCAGTAGTGGCCGACCAGGAAGTAGGAGCAGATGCCCATGACCTCCCAGCCGACCAGCAGCACCATCAGGTCGCCGGAGTAGACGACCAGGAGCATCGCGGAGGTGAACAGGGAGACGAGGGCGGCGTAGGAGGGGTAGCGCGGGTCGTTGTGCAGGTAGCCCGTCGAATAGATCTGCACGCAGGTGGCGACGACGCCGACCAGGATGGCGACGAGGGCGGCGAAGCCGTCGATGTGCAGGGCGAGTTCGACGGGCACCGAACCGGTGGGCGTGAGTTCGGTGGCGGCGTCGATCGCCGGGCCGCCGCCCTGGCGCACCGCGACCAGTACGGCGAGGACGAGCGTCGCGAGCGTCGGCAGCACGGCGAGCGGGCGGACGAGGCCGGGGGCCGTGCGGCCCAGGAGCAGTCCGGCCGCGGCGCCCAGGAAGGGAAGGAGGGGGACGAGCGCGGCGAGGGTCGTCGTGGTCACGTGGTGGCCTCAGCCTTCTCGCCGGCCCGGTCGTCGGCCTTCTGCGCCGCGAGGGCGCCGCTGTCGGGGCCGTCCTTGTCGGGTCCCTCGGCGGTGTCGCGGAGCTTGTCGATGTCCGAGGTGCCGCGGTTGCGGTGGACGGCCAGGACGATCGCCAGGCCGATACCGATCTCGGCGGCGGCGATGGCGATGGTGAACAGGGTCAGGGCCTGGCCGGAGTGCAGGGTCTCCTCGGCGGTCCTGCTGAGCCAGACGTCGAAGGCGACCAGGTTGAGGTTGACGGCGTTGAGCATCAGCTCGACCGACATCAGGACCAGGATCGCGTTGCGGCGGGCGAGGACGCCGTAGAGGCCGGTGCAGAAGAGGAGGGCGGAGAGCACGGCGGGATAGACGAGGTGCATCAGCGGACGCCTTCCTGGTCGGCTCCGGCGGCCCTGCGGGCCCGGTCCGGGCTGCCGCCACCGTCCGGGCGCGGGCCGGGGGTGCGCGGGGAAGCGGTCGCCGTCGCGTCCGCCTTCGCCTTGCGGGACAGGACGATCGCGCCGACCAGGGCGGCGAGGAGGAGGACGGAGAGGGCCTCGAAGGGGAGGACCCAGTTCTGGAAGAGGCTCTCGCCGGTGACACGGGTGGTGCCGGCGGGCTCTCCGTCCAGGTCGATCCAGGTGGCGCGGAAGGCGTCGACGACGACCCAGACCAGGGCGGCCGCCGCGGCGACGGCCACCGTGAGGGCGGCCCAGCGGTTGCCGGAGTCGGCGTCCGGGGAGCGGCCGATCGGCGCCCTGGTGAGCATCAGACCGAACAGCAGGAGGACGACGACGGAACCGACGTAGATGAGGACCTGCACCCAGGCGATGAACTCGGCGGTCAGCAGGAGGTACTCGACGGCCAGGCCGCCGAGGGTCACCACGAGCCACAGGGCGGCGTGCACCAGTTGCCGGGTGGTGACGGTGACGAGCGCGGCGCCGAAGGTGACCAGGCCGACGAGGAGGAAGGCGATCTCCACACCCGTCGGGGAGAGGAAGCCGTGCGGGACGGCGGCGGCGAGGGTCACGACTGCTCCCCCTGCCGCTCGTCCGGCCGATCCTGAGCGGCGGCCAGTTTCTCGGCGGTCTTGCGGGCGGCGGCGATCTCCTTGGGTTCCTCCGCCGCCGGGTCGAGGGCCGGCGGGGCCGGGACCGTCCACATCCACTCACGGAGCTTGTCGCGTTCGTGGGTGAGTTCGTGGATGTCGGTCTCGGCGTACTCGAACTCCGGGGACCAGAACAGGGCGTCGAAAGGACACACCTCGATGCAGATACCGCAGTACATGCACAGGGAGAAGTCGATGGCGAAGCGGTCGAGGACGTTGCGGCTGCGCTCGCGGCCGCCGGGGGCCGCGGGCGGGACCGTCTCCTTGTGGGAGTCGATGTAGATGCACCAGTCGGGGCACTCACGGGCGCACAGCATGCAGACCGTGCAGTTCTCCTCGAACAGGCCGATCACACCGCGGGTGCGGGGCGGGAGGTCGGGCTGGACGTCCGGGTACTGCGCGGTGACCGTCTTCCTCGTCATCGTGCGCAGGGTGACGGCCAGGCCCTTGGCCAGTCCGGAGCCGGGGAAGGGGGCCATTAGGAGATCACCACCTTGACGATGCCGGTGAAGGCGATCTGGGCGAGGGAGAGCGGGACGAGGAGGGTCCAGGAGAACCTCTGGAGCTGGTCCTCGCGCAGCCGGGGGTAGGTGACGCGGAGCCAGATCACGACGAAGGCGAGCAGCGCGGTCTTCAGCAGGGTCCAGACCCAGCCGAGGCCGTCGGCGCCCCACGGGCCGTGCCAGCCGCCCAGGAAGAGCACGGTGGTCAGCGCGCACAGGACGACGATCCCGGCGTACTCGGCGAGGAGGAAGAGGGCGAACCGCAGACCGGTGTACTCGGTGTACGCGCCGAAGATGATCTCCGAGTCGGCGACGGGCATGTCGAAGGGCGGGCGCTGGAGTTCGGCGAGGCCGGCGACGAAGAAGACGAACGCGCCGGTGAGCTGCCAGGGCAGCCACCACCAGTTGAAGGCGGCCACGATGCCGGGCAGGGAGACCGTGCCGGCCGCCATCGCCACCGAGGCGGCGGCGAGCAGCATCGGCAGTTCGTAGGCGAGGAGCTGGGCGGCGGTGCGCAGGCCGCCGAGGAGGGAGAACTTGTTGGCGGAGGCCCAGCCGGCCATGAGGGAGCCGAGGACGCCCACACCCATCACGGCGAGTACGAAGAAGATGCCCGCGTCGACGACCTGACCGACCGCGCCCTCCCCCGGGCCGATGGGGACGGCGAGCAGGACCAGGAGGTAGGGCAGCAGGGCCACGGCGGGGGCCAGCTGGAAGACACGGCGGTCCGCGCCCGCCGGGACCACGTCCTCCTTCTGCGCGAACTTCACACCGTCCGCGACGAGCTGGGCCCAGCCGTGGAAGCCACCGGCGTACATCGGGCCGAGGCGGCCCTGCATGTGGGCCATCACCTTGTGCTCGGTCTGACCGACGATCAGCGGGAAGGTGAGGAAGACGCCGAAGACGACGAGGAGTCGCAGGGCGACATCCAGCGCGTCGTTCACTGCGGGCCTCCTTGGGGGTCGGTGCGGGCATCGGGGGTCGGTTCGTCGGACGCGGGGGCCCTTTCGGGCGCCGGCTCCGAGTCCGACTTCGGCGCAGGCTCAGGCTCGGGCTCGGGAGTCGACTCAGGCGCAGACTCGGGAGCCGACTCGGGCTCGGGAGTCGACTCAGGCGCAGGCTCCGGAGCCGGCTCCGAGTCCGACTTCGGCGCGGGCGCAGGCTCGGGAGTCGACTCAGGCGCAGACTCGGGAGCCGACTCGGGCTCGGGAGTCGACTCAGGCACAGGCTCCGGAGCCGGCTCCGAGTCCGACTTCGGCGCGGGCGCAGGCTCGGGCTCAGGAGTCGGCTCAGGCGCAGGCCCAGGCGCAGGCGCCGACTTCGGACCCGGTGCCAGTGCCGGTGCCGGTTCCGGCTTCCGTGTCGGTTCCGGCTCGGGCCCCGGTTCCGGGTCGGGCTTCGGCTCTGGCTCGGGCCCCGGTTCCGGGTCGGGCTTCGGCTCTGGTTCGGGCTTCGGTTCGGACCCCGACTTCGGCTTCCGCTCCGGTTCCTGCTCCGGCTTCGGTTCCGGTTTCTCGAAGGCCGGGCGGGCGTGGTGCCACGGGGCGTCCGAGCTGCGGGGGCCGGTGGCGGAGGGCCGGGCAGGCGTGGCCGGGCCGGGGGCCGCGGGGGTTTCGGCGCGCTGGGATGCGGACCCCTGCGTGGCCGAGCGGGCACGACGCGGTCCCGCGGTTCCCGTCGGTCCCGTCGCTGTTCCCGCTGCCTCTGCTGCTCCCGTTGCCCCTGCTGCTCCCGCCGCTCCCGTTCGCTGCGAGGCGGACCCGCCGGTCGCGCTGCGGGACCGACGGGCGGTGCCGGGCGCGGGAGCCGGAGCGGCGGCGGGCGGCTGATCCGCCGGGCCCGCGCCCGCGCCGGTGCCGGGGCCGGTGACCGTGCCAGGCGTCGTATCCGCCGTCGCACGCGCATCGGCACGCGCACCGGCACCCGCGCTCGCACCCGCACCGGCGTCCGCAGGCGCTGGCGCTGGCGTCGGCGTGCCGGTCTGGCTGGCCGAGCCCTCCGAGGCCGTACGGGCACGGCGCACCGGGCGTTCGCCGGGGGCGCGGCCCGCCGCGCGGGCCGGACGGGCCGGGGCGGCGGGGAGCCGGCCCTTGAGCGGGCCCCACTCGTTCGGGTCGGGGACTCCCGGGGGAAGCATCTGGCGGCGCTTGGGGCCGCCGTGCTCGGACTCCCCCGGCTCCTTGGCGCCGGGCCAGGCCTTGGCGACCCGCGCCGCCAGGACGAAGTCCTTGCGCAGCGGATGACCTTCGAAGCCCTCGGGGAGAAGGAGGTGGTCCAGGGCCGGGTGGCCCTGGAAGGCGACGCCGAACATCTCGTGGGTCTCGCGCTCGTGCCAGGCGGCACCCGCGTAGACGTCCACGGCGGACGGCAGGACCGGCGACTCGTGCGGGACGGTCGTGCGCACCAGCAGCCGGCGCACCGGCCCCAGCGCGGCCACGTGGGCGGAGACGCGGAAACCGGTGCCCGGCTCGTCGACCGCGCTCAGCCAGTCGAAGTAGGTGCAGCCCAGTTCGTCGCGGGCGACGCGCAGCGCCGCGGTCCAGGACTCCGGCGGCACGTCGACCGTCAGGACGTCGTACGACTCCTCGGCCGTGGCCTGGGCGCCGAAGAGTTCCTCGGCGGGTGCGGGCAGCCAGCCGACTGCGGTCATCGGCTCTCACCCGCTGCGGCGGGGGCCGGCGGCGGCTGCACCAGCCCGCTCTGGAGGGCGGCCGCGGAGGGCCGCCTGGTCCCGTAGCGCTCGGCCAGCGACTCCCGGGCGATCTTCTCCTGGAGTTTCAGGATTCCCTGGAGCAGGGCCTCGGGGCGGGGCGGGCAGCCCGGGACGTAGACGTCCACCGGGATGATCTGGTCGACGCCCTTCGTGACCGAGTAGGAGTCCCAGTACGGGCCGCCGCAGTTGGAGCAGGCGCCGAAGGAGATGACGTACTTCGGCTCGGGCATCTGCTCGTACAGGCGCTTGACGGCCGGTGCCATCTTGTCCGTGACCGTGCCCGAGACGACCATCAGGTCGGCCTGGCGCGGCCCCGGCGCGAAGGGGATGACGCCCAGGCGGATGAAGTCGTGGCGGGCCATGGACGCGGCGATGAACTCGATCGCGCAGCAGGCGAGGCCGAAGTTGAAGACCCACAGCGAGTAGCGGCGGCCCCAGTTCAGGACCACCTTCATCGGCTCGGGAGCCAGCCGGGCGAGGGCGCCCAGCCGCTTCGGCTCGGGAAGCGGCACGGGCTCGGGGGAGGCGGGGGTCACGTCCATGTCAGGACGCCCTTCTTGTATGCGTACAGCAGGCCCACGGTCAGGAAGCCGAGGAAGATGAACATCTCCACCAGCGTCGTCGCGCCGTATCCATGGTCGGCGAAGACCGTCGCCCACGGGAACAGGAAGATCGAGTCGACGGCGAAGATGACGTACAGGAACGCGTAGACGTAGTAGCGGACCTGGGTGTGTGCCCAGCCCTCGCCCACGGGGTCGACGCCGCACTCGTAGGTGAGGAGCTTCTCGGGGGTGGGGACCACCGGGCGCAGCAGGCGGCCCGCCCCGAAGGCGACGGCGACGAACAGCACACCGACGACGGCGAGCAGTCCGACGACCGAATAGGAGTGGAAGTAGTCCGCCGCGACGACGACGGACGGGTCCCGCAGCGTGTCCCGCAACGTGTCCGGCAACGTCCGCCTCGCTCCCTGAACTCGTGACCCTCGTGAACCCTGCGTTCGACGATCTGTACGCACGGGAGTCTAGGCCCTGATAAAGAAGCGGTAAGCAGCCCGTCACGCCTTGAGATCCCACGGCGGGGCCGCCGGTGGGGCCGGAGGTGGGGCCGAGGGTGGGGTTTTCCCCCGTCGATCGCGGTGGCCGACCTCATGGCGTCGCGGCGCCGCGCCGGGCACCCTGGCCGGTATGACCCCAGCCATGCCTTCCGACGGCGGAGACGTCGCCGGAGACACCCATCACGTCCACGGCCCCCGCAACGCCCGGGACACGCGAGACCTCCGAGGCCCTCAGGGCACCCGTGCCACCCTGAGCGCGCAGCTCACCGACCGCGACGACGGCGGCGACGACCGCCTGCCTCCGGCCCGCATGGCCTTCGCCCCGCAGACGTGGAAGGAGATCGCGCATCTCCTGGCGAACCTCCCGATGGCACTGCTCGGCTTCGTCTACGTGACCACGGCGCTGCTCGTCAGCAGCGTGCTCACCTTCACCGTGGTCGGGCTGCCGCTGCTGGCGCTGGGCCTGATGGGGTCGCGGCTGCTGGGCCGGTTCGAGCGGGGCCGGGCGCGGATGCTGCTCGGGATACGGATCGACGAGCCGAGCCCGCTGCCGCTGAAGCGGACGGAGGGGTTCTTCCAGCGGATCTGGATGATGGTGAAGGATCCGGTGGGCTGGCGGGCGGCGCTGTACGACGTCATCCGGCTGCCCTGGGGCATCCTCACCTTCACCATCACGCTGACCTCGCTCTTCGTGCTGTGGCCTGTGCTGCCCTTCCTGGCGCGCGGGCTCGCCAACGCGGACCGCGCGATGGCGCGCGCGCTGCTGTCGCCCTCCGACGAGCTGGAGCGGCGCATCGCCGAGCTGGAGTCCGACCGCGGGGTCGTGGTCGACACGGCCGCGGCCGACCTGCGGCGCATCGAACGCGATCTGCACGACGGGGCGCAGGCCCGGCTGGTCAATCTGGCGATGGGGCTCGGCCTGGCCAAGGAGAAGCTGCTGGAGGGCCGGGCCGACGAACACGTGGCGGCGATGGTGGAGGAGGCGCACGGCGAGGTGAAGCTGGCGCTCCAGGAACTGCGCGACCTCGCCCGGGGCATCCACCCGGCCGTCCTCACCGACCGCGGACTCGACGCCGCGCTGTCGTCGGTCGCCTCGCGCTGCACGGTGCCGGTGAAGGTGACGGCCGAGCTGCCGTCGAGACCCGCCGCGGCCATCGAGGGCATCGCCTACTTCACCGTCTCGGAGCTGCTCCAGAACGTCAGCAAGCACAGCGGGGCGAAGTCGGCGTCGGTCGAGGTGTGGCGGGTGGACGACCGGCTGCTCATCCAGGTCGCGGACGACGGCGGCGGTGGCGCGCGGCTCGACGGCGGCAGCGGTATGCGGGGCCTGGCCGAGCGCCTCGGCGCGGTCGACGGGCTGTTCGTCGTCGACTCGCCGCCGGGCGGTCCGACGACGGTGACCGCGGAGCTGCCCTGGCGGGAGCGCGCGGAGGACTCCCCGCAGAGGTGAGCCGGGCCCGCGGGGGTGGGGAAAACCCCCCGCCCAAGACGCCGACGGCCTCCATGTCGCGCTGACCTGCGATCGAGCAGGGTTGGAGATACGGGAGCAGGCCCGCCGACGAGCAGAACGGACGACACCGATGGCCAGCGAGTACGGACCGCGCTACGGGCAGGAGTACGGGATGTCCTACGGGCAGGAGCACCGGCAGGGCCACGGCGGCGGCGAGCGGCACCACCGGCTGCCGGCCGTGCTGCGGGCCCCGTTCGAGGCGCGCGCCTGGCGCGAGTTCGGGTACGTCCTGCTGAGCCTGCCGATCAGCGTTCTGCTGTTCACGTACGCCGTCACGATGGTCTCGCTCGGCGCGGGGCTGCTGGTGACCTTCCTCGGCATCCCGGTGCTGGCGGCGGGGCTGGCCGGCTGCCGGGGCTTCGGGGCGCTGGAGCGGGCGCGGGCGCGCGGCCTGCTCGGCCTGGAGGTGGCCGAACCCGAGCCGCTGCGCATGCGTACGCGGGGCGCGTGGGCGTGGATGGGCGCGGTCCTGAAGAGCGGCGCGTCGTGGCGGCAGCTGCTGTACGCGGTGCTGCACTTCCCATGGGCGGTGTTCTCGTTCTGCGTCGCGGTGACCTTCTGGGTGTACGGCTGGGCGACGCTGACGTATCCGCTGTGGTTCTGGGTCTTCCCGATGTACGGCGGTCAGGACGGGCTCCAGCTGTACGGCGACGAGCACCACCGGGTCTACCTCGACAACCCGTTCGAGATCACCGTGACCGCCCTGGTCGGCCTGCTGTTCACGCTGGCCACGCCGTGGATCGTACGGGCGCTGACGCAGGTGGACCGGCTGATGGTGCACGGGCTGCTGGGGCCGTCGCGGCTGGCGTCCCGGGTGGTGGAGCTGGAGTCGGACCGGGGTGTCGTCGTCGACACGGCCGCCGCCGACCTGCGGCGCATCGAACGGGACCTGCACGACGGGGCGCAGGCGCGGCTGGTGGCGCTGGCCATGGATCTCGGGCTGGCGAAGGAGAAGCTGACCGAGGACCCGCAGGCGGCGGCACGGATGGTGGACGACGCGCACGGCGAGGTGAAGACGGCGCTCCAGGAGCTGCGCGACCTCGCCCGGGGCATCCACCCGGCCGTCCTCACCGACCGCGGACTCGACGCCGCGCTGTCGTCGGTCGCCTCGCGCTGCACGGTGCCGGTGCGGGTGCACGTGGACCTGACGGAGCGGCCGGCGCAGGCGATCGAGGGGATCGCCTACTTCACGGTCTCCGAGCTGCTCCAGAACATCAGCAAGCACGCGCGGGCCACGAGCGCGACGGTGGACGTGTGGCAGGCGGAGGACCGGCTGATGCTCCAGGTCCTCGACGACGGGGTCGGTGGCGCGGACGCGTCCGCGGGCTCCGGGCTGGCGGGGCTGGCCGGGCGGCTCGACGCGGTGGACGGGCTGCTGGTGGTGGACTCGCCGCCCGGGGGGCCGACCCTGGTGACGGCGGAACTGCCCTGGCGGGGCTGACCCGCCCCGGGGCAGGCCATCGTCACGACCCCACAGACTCCGGCTGGCCCCCGTACGCCCCCGGCGGCCGAAAGTCGGCATGCCGTGCGCGTTTTCCCGCCGCCTGCGCCACGGTCGGATCCGATTGCTGGAATGCTGGACGTATACGTACGGGCAGGTACCCGGTGGGGGTACGGCGAACCGTGCGGAAGCCGTCGGGCGACACCGGGCTGTGGGGGGCCGAAGATCGTGGAGGACAGGGTGCGGGTGGTCATCGCCGAGGATTCGGTGCTGCTGCGGGAGGGGCTGACCCGGTTGCTGACCGACCGCGGGCACGACGTCGTCGCCGGGGTCGGCGACGCGCAGGCCCTGGTGAAGACCATCACGGAGCTGGACGCCGAGGGCGCGCTGCCGGACGTCGTGGTGGCCGATGTGCGGATGCCGCCGACGCACACCGACGAAGGGGTACGGGCCGCCGTACAGCTGCGCAAGTCGCACCCCGGGCTGGGGGTGCTGGTGCTGTCGCAGTACGTGGAGGAGCGTTACGCCACCGAACTGCTGGCCGGTTCCAGCCGCGGTGTGGGCTATCTGCTCAAGGACCGGGTGGCCGAGGTGCGCGAGTTCGTGGACGCGGTGGTGCGCGTGGCCCAGGGGGGTACGGCGCTCGACCCCGAGGTGGTCGCGCAGCTCCTCGGGCGCAGCCGCAAGCAGGACGTACTCACCGGGCTCACCCCACGGGAGCGGGAGGTCCTCGGGCTGATGGCGGAGGGACGGACGAACTCCGCGATCGCCCGGCAGCTGGTGGTGAGCGACGGGGCGGTGGAGAAGCACGTCAGCAACATCTTCCTGAAGCTCGGGCTGTCCCCGAGCGACGGGGACCACCGCCGCGTACTCGCGGTGCTCACCTATCTGAACTCGTGACGTATCCGAACCCGTGACGTACTGACACTGCGGCCGGCACCTGTTTCAGTCGAACGGCCGCATGAACCACCACACGTACGGAAATGCACCACACGCACCACGCACCACGCACACCACACATGCCGAGCGCATCACACGCACCGAGCGAACCGTTGCACCACCGAACCACCGAATATTCGAAGCACCGAATCGTCGAAGCACCGAAACAGACAACGATCGCAGAACGTCCTCAAGGCAAGCGCCGGGGTCGGGTGAACCGTGTCGAGCCGGGCCGTCGAGGAGGCTGTCACCTCCGGGCGCGCGAGCGCCCCGAAGCGGTGACCGTCGCCCGGATGACCCGGGGAAGGCGCCCCTTGCGGACGTAGGGTTGATTTCGGGAGGGCCTTCGCAAAGGCCACTCCCGGCCAGCCGCCTCGAGGGAGGTCCAGTTCAGTGACCAGCAAGGTCAGCAGCGCAGCGGAACAGGCCGACGGAGCCGTCGTAGGAGAGCAGCGCAGACCGGGCGGGGCGAAGGACGTACAACGCCTCGACCGGGTGATCATCAGGTTCGCGGGGGACTCCGGTGACGGCATGCAGCTCACCGGTGACCGCTTCACCTCCGAGACCGCGTCGTTCGGGAACGACCTGTCGACGCTGCCGAACTTCCCTGCCGAGATCCGGGCCCCCGCCGGCACCCTGCCCGGTGTCTCCTCCTTCCAGCTGCACTTCGCCGACCACGACATCCTCACTCCGGGGGACGCGCCCAACGTCCTGGTCGCGATGAACCCGGCGGCGCTGAAGGCGAACATCGGGGACGTGCCGCGTGGCGCGGAGATCATCGTCAACACGGACGAATTCACCAAGCGGGCGATGCAGAAGGTGGGGTACGAGGCCTCACCGCTGGAGGACGGATCGCTCGACGGCTACCAGCTCCATCCGGTGCCGCTGACGACACTGACCGTCGAGGCCCTGAAGGATTTCGACCTCAGTCGCAAGGAAGCCGAGCGCAGCAAGAACATGTTCGCGCTCGGCCTCTTGTCGTGGATGTACCACCGGCCGACCGAGGGCACCGAGAAGTTCCTGACGTCGAAGTTCGCGAAGAGGCCCGACATCGCGGCGGCCAACATCGCCGCGTTCCGCGCGGGCTGGAACTTCGGCGAGACGACCGAGGACTTCGCGGTCTCCTACGAGGTCGCCCCGGCGGCCAAGGCGTTCCCCACCGGCACCTACCGCAACATCTCGGGGAACCTGGCGCTGTCCTACGGGCTCGTCGCCGCGTCCCGCCAGGCGGACCTGCCGCTGTTCCTGGGCTCGTACCCGATCACCCCGGCCTCGGACATCCTGCACGAGCTGAGCCGACACAAGAACTTCGGCGTACGGACCTTCCAGGCCGAGGACGAGATCGCGGGCATCGGGGCGGCGCTCGGGGCGGCCTTCGGCGGCTCCCTCGCGGTCACCACGACGTCCGGTCCCGGCGTGGCGCTCAAGAGCGAGACGATCGGTCTCGCGGTCTCCCTCGAACTTCCGCTGCTGGTGATCGACATCCAGCGCGGCGGCCCCTCCACCGGTCTGCCGACCAAGACCGAACAGGCCGACCTGCTCCAGGCCATGCACGGCCGCAACGGCGAGGCCCCGGTCCCGGTGGTCGCGCCGCGCACCCCGGCCGACTGCTTCGACGCCGCGCTGGAGGCGGCCGGGATGGCGCTGACGTACCGCACCCCCGTCTTCCTGCTCTCCGACGGCTATCTCGCCAACGGCTCCGAGCCCTGGCGGATCCCCGAACTCGACGAGCTGCCCGACCTGCGGGTGCAGTTCGCCCAGGGCCCCAACCACACCCTGGACGACGGCACCGAGGTCTTCTGGCCGTACAAGCGCGACCCGCAGACCCTCGCCCGCCCCTGGGCGATCCCGGGCACGCCGGGCCTGGAGCACCGGATCGGCGGCATCGAGAAGCAGGACGGCACCGGCAACATCTCCTACGACCCCGCCAACCACGACTTCATGGTCCGCACCCGGCAGGCCAAGGTCGACGGCATCGACGTCCCCGACCTCGAGGTCGACGACCCGCACGGCGCGAGCACGCTGGTGCTGGGCTGGGGATCGACGTACGGCCCGATCACGGCGGCGGTCCGCCGGCTGCGCGCGGCCGGCGAGTCGGTCGCCCAGGCGCACCTGCGTCACCTCAACCCCTTCCCGAGCAACCTCGGCACGGTGCTCAGACACTACGAGAAGGTGGTGATCCCCGAGATGAACCTCGGGCAGCTCACCACGCTCGTGCGGGCGAAGTACCTGGTCGACGCCCATTCGTACAACCAGGTCAACGGCATGCCGTTCAAGGCGGAGCAGCTCGCCACGGCGCTCAAGGAGGCCATCGATGGCTGAGACGTCCACGGAAGGCACGGGCACGATCGAGGCACTCTCGCTCGTCCCCAAGGCCGAGGCCAGGCAGTCCATGAGGGACTTCAAGTCCGATCAGGAAGTGCGCTGGTGCCCCGGCTGCGGTGACTACGCGATCCTGGCCGCCGTGCAGGGCTTCATGCCCGAGCTCGGTCTGGCCAAGGAGAACATCGTCTTCGTCTCGGGCATCGGTTGCTCGTCGCGCTTCCCGTACTACATGAACACGTACGGCATGCACTCCATCCACGGCCGCGCGCCCGCGATCGCGACGGGACTCGCCTCCAGCAGGCGCGACCTGAGCGTGTGGGTGGTCACGGGTGACGGCGACGCGCTGTCGATCGGCGGCAACCACCTGATCCACGCGCTGCGCCGCAACGTCAACCTCAAGATCCTGCTCTTCAACAACCGGATCTACGGCCTGACGAAGGGCCAGTACAGCCCGACGTCGGAGGTCGGCAAGATCACCAAGTCGACGCCGATGGGCTCCCTGGACGCCCCCTTCAACCCGGTGTCCCTGGCGCTGGGCGCGGAGGCGTCGTTCGTGGCCCGCACGATCGACTCCGACCGCAAGCACCTGACGGAGGTGCTGCGGCAGGCCGCCGCACACCCCGGCACGGCGCTGGTGGAGATCTACCAGAACTGCAACATCTTCAACGACGGCGCCTTCGAGGCCCTGAAGGACCGGCAGTCGTCCCAGGAGGCGCTGATCCGCCTCGAACACGGGCAGCCGATCCGCTTCGGCGCGGACGGTTCGCGCGGTGTCGTGCGCGACCAGCACACCGGCGATCTGCGGGTGGTCACCGTGACCCCGGAGAACGAGGCACAGATCCTGGTCCACGACGCCCACTGCGCGTCCCCGACCACCGCCTTCGCCCTCTCCCGGCTGGCCGACCCGGACACACTGCACCACACCCCGATCGGGGTGCTGCGCTCGGTGGAGCGGCCGGTCTACGACACGCAGATGGCCGACCAGCTCGACACGGCGATCGAGCAGAACGGCAAGGGGGACCTGGCGGCGCTGCTCGCGGGCGGCGACACCTGGACCGTCGTCGGCTGACCGGATCCGAGGTTCCCGACCGGGCCCGGGCCTCTCGGTCCGGGCCTCGTCGTGAGCGCGGCGCGAACCTTCAGGCCCGGCCTGGTCGCAGGCGCGGCGTGAACCTTCAGGCCCGGCCTGGTCGCAGGCGCGGCGTGAACCTTCAGGCCCGGGCCTCGTCGTAGGCGCGGCGCGCCTGCTCCACGTCGTCCATCCGCCGATGGGTCCACATCGCCAGCGAGCGGACCTGCTCCGCGGCCTCGCGCCCCAGCTCGGTCAGGGAGTAGTCGACGCGCGGCGGAATGACCGGCTTGGCGTCCCGGTGCACCAGGCCGTCGCGCTCCAGGGTCTGCAAGGTCTGCGTCAGCATCTTCTCGCTGACCCGGCCGATCGCCCGGCGCAGCTCGCTGAAGCGGTACGGGCGGTCCAGCAGCTCGATCAGGACGAGCACACCCCAGCGGCTGGTGACGTGCTCCAGGACCAGCCGGTAGGGGCACATGTCCTCGGTGACGGTGTACTTGCCGCTCCCCGGGGCGCCCGGCGTGCCTGTCGCGCCCACTGCGTTCACTGCACTTACTGCCATGTCTGTACCTTACTTCAAAGTGGGTACTTTCGCAGAGTTAGCGCTCCTTCTAGGGTTGACGACATCGCACCCCACAAGGAGATCCAGATCATGAGCATCGTCGTCACCGGAGCCACCGGACACCTCGGCCGCCACGTCGTGGAGCAGTTGCTGGAGAAGGTTCCGGCCGAACAGATCACCGCCGTCGTGCGCGACGAGGCGAAGGGCGCCGACCTCGCCGCCCGCGGCGTACGGCTCGCGGTCGCCGACTACAACGCCCCCGAGACCTTCGACGGCCTCTTCGCGGCCGGCGACAAGGTGCTGCTGATCTCCGGCAACGAGTTCGACAAGGGCCGGGTGCGGCAGCACCAGGTCGTCATCGACGCGGCCGCCGCGGCCGGTGTCGCCCTGCTCGCCTACACCAGCGCCCCCGGCAGCCTGACCGCGGCACTCGCCGACGACCACCGCGCCACCGAGGAGGTGCTGCTCGCCTCCGGCCTGCCGTACGTCCTGCTGCGCAACGGCTGGTACCACGAGAACTACACCGAGAACCTGGCCCCGGTGCTGGCGCACTCCGCCGTCGTCCAGGCGGCCGGCGAGGGCCGGCTGACCTCCGCGTCGCGCGCCGACTACGCGGCGGCCGCCGTCGCCGTGCTGACCGGCGAGGGCCACGAGAACACGACGTACGAGCTGGGCGGCGACGAGCCCTGGGGCTTCGCCGAGTACGCGGCGGAGCTGAGCCGGCAGACCGGCAAGGAGATCGGCTACACCCCCGTCTCCGTCGAGGCCTTCAGCGAGATCCTGGCCGGCGCCGGGCTCCCCGGGCCGTTCGTCGCGATCCTGGCCGGGGTGGACGCGTCCATCGAGAAGGGCGAGCTGGCCGTCACCTCCGGCGACCTCTCCCGGCTGATCGGCCGTCCGACCACCCCGCTGGCCGAGGCCGTCGCCGCCGCGCTCAAGGGCTGACCGCGACACCGCGCCCCCGACCGCTCCTCCGCCCCCGTCATGACCGTATGGCGATACGGGCATGACAGGCGGAGGCGGTCGGCGTTACCTTCTGCGTACACGCGCTCGCGTGTACGAGCGAGAAGGAGCGACCGGTGGCCGAACAATCGAGGGGCGAGCAGCGGACAGGTCTGCTGAACGGCTTCGCGGCCTACGGGATGTGGGGTCTCGTCCCGCTCTTCTGGCCCCTGCTGAAGCCCGCCGCCCCGGCGGAGATACTCGCCCACCGGATGGCCTGGTCCCTGGTCTTCGTCGCCGTCGCACTGGTCTTCGTACGGCGCTGGGCCTGGGCGGGCGAGCTGCTGCGGCAGCCGCGCAGGCTGGCGCTGGTCGTCCTGGCCGCCGCGGTCATCACCGTGAACTGGGGCATCTACATCTGGGCCGTGAACAGCGGGCACGTGGTCGAGGCCTCGCTCGGCTACTTCATCAACCCGCTGGTCACCATCGCGATGGGCGTGCTGCTGCTGAAGGAGCGGCTGCGGCCCGTGCAGTGGGCGGCCGTCGGCATCGGCGCCGCCGCCGTCCTGGTCCTCACCGTCGGCTACGGCCGTCCGCCCTGGATCTCCCTCACTCTCGCCTTCTCCTTCGCCACCTACGGGCTGATGAAGAAGAAGGTCAACCTCGGCGGTTTCGAGTCGCTGGCCGCCGAGACCGCGATCCAGTTCCTGCCCGCGCTCGGCTATCTGCTGTGGCTGTCGGCGCACGGCGGGTCCACCTTCACGAGCGAGGGCGCGGGGCACTCCGCCCTGCTCGCCTCGACCGGCATCGTCACCGCGCTGCCCCTCGTGTGCTTCGGCGCGGCCGCGATCCGGGTGCCCCTGTCCACGCTGGGCCTGCTCCAGTACATGGCCCCGGTCTTCCAGTTCCTGCTCGGCGTCCTGTACTTCGGCGAGGCCATGCCGCCCGAGCGCTGGGCCGGTTTCGCGCTGGTCTGGCTGGCCCTGGCCCTGCTCACCTGGAACGCGCTGCGCACCGCGCGCCGCACCGCGCGGCTCAGGGCCGGGATCCCGGCGCAGACGGCGGCCGGAGCGGCCGTCGTCGTGGCAGGTTCCGGAACCGTCACCGAAGCCGCAGCCGGAGGCGGAGTCGCCGCCGAAGCCGGGGCCGAGGCAGGGACCGGTGTGCGCGGAGCTGCCGCCTCCAGTTCCGCGCCTGTGGACGCCTGAGCGGAGGACCCCTCGGCGATCGGACTGTCATCCGGCGCCCGCGAGCCGTCCACCCGGACGGCTCGCGGGCGCCGCGCTCGTGGAGGCACCGGGCGCCCGGCCGCGGGTGCCGTTATAAGTGGTAACCATGACGCAGACGACCGATCCCGCCCCGCTGCACTGGAAACTCGTCATCGACGCCGTCGATCCGCACACCCAGGCCGACTTCTGGTCCGGCGCGCTGCACTACACGGTCGAGGACAACAGCGCCCTCGTCGAACGGCTGCTGGAGGCCGGCGCCCTGCCGGGCGCGGCCACCGTCGAGTTCCACGGCCGTCCCGCCTTCCGGGACCTGATCGCCGTACGCCATCCCGACGACCCGTACGACGAGGACAGCGGGACCGGGCACGGGCGGCGACTGCTGTTCCAGCGCGTCCCCGAGTCCAAGTCCGGCAAGAACCGGCTGCACCTGGATCTGCACCCGGGCCGGGACCGGCGGGCGGAGGAGGTCGAACGGCTGCTGAAGCTGGGGGCGAGTGTGGTGCGCGAGGTCGACGAGCCGGGCGGCAGCTGGGTGGTCATGGCGGACCCGGAGGGCAACGAGTTCTGCGTGCAGTGACACCGGCACGCCTCCCGTCACGACGGGAGGCGTGCCCGTCGTGACGGGCCCGGGCTTCGTGGCGGGCGGTCGTCCGCCCAAAGGGTGCTGCACAACGGCGTGAGCGCTGAATTTCCGCCATGATCCGGCCTGCCGGACTCGTCGTCTGGTCCGGTTTCCCGCCGACTGGCAGCGCACATCGATCTTGCTTGCGAGCTGCTGCCCGATCTTCCGGACCGTTGTGCAACACCCTTCAGCGGGCGTCGGGGTTGCGGGCCGCCCGTTCGGCGAGGCGGTTCATCCGGGTGCGGGCGGACTCCAGCGGACCGAGGTCCTCGGCGGCGGGCCCGTCCTCGAACGTGAGCTCGGTCCACAGCCCGAGGAGCTCCTGCCCCAACTGCAGGCCCTGTACGGGCTCACGCACCGCGCGCCAGGCCGCGGCCGCGCTCTGGACGTTGCCGTAGGCGGCCTCCGCGTCCCCGGCGCGGCGATGCACCCGGGACAGGTCGAGGGAGAGGTGGAAGGCGCGCAGCGGGTCGCCCGCGAGGTAGGCGATGTACGCCGTGAGCTCGAGCAGTCGGAGCACCTCGGGGTGTTCCGGTCCGAGCGTTCCCGACGCCTCGGCCACGGTCCGCTCGGCCAGCGCCGCCGCCACATCGATCTGCCCCGCCTTCACGGCCCCGCTGATCCGCGCGATCGGCTCGGCGAGGAGAGCGGGGGCGTCGGTGTCCGCGGAGCCGGCCTGCGGCTCGTCCCCGAGTACGGCCTCGGCGACCGCGTCGAAACCCCGCGCGGGGGTCGGTTTGGGGTCGGGGTCGAGGACGGCGTAGGGGTCGAGGTGCGGTTCCGGCGTGCCGCCGCGGGGCGCCCCGAAAGCGGATGCGGGGGCGGGGGCGGGGCTCGGGGGTTCGGCGGCGGGCGGGAGGGCCGCGGGTGCGGGCGCCGGCAAGGGGGTCAGCGGCCCGGAGACGGGCGAGGGACCCTGCGCGGGTGCGGGGGCCGGGGGGCCGTCCATGGCGGGCGGCGGGCCGAACTCGCCCCTCGGGGCCACGGCCGTGCCGTAGGGCGTCTCCGGAGACGGCTCCGACACCACGCGCAGGCGGAAGGTGGGGGCCGGGTCGTCCAGTCCCTGCGGCGACTGCGGGTGCGGGCGGGGCTGCGGGTGCTCCGACTGCGGCGGGCCTGCCTGCGGCGGACCTGCCTGCGGTGCGCGGTCCGGAAGCGCGCGCAGCAGATGGGTCGGCTGCTCCTGACGGACCGGCACGGCGTCCTCCGGCTGCCAGGCCGGAGCCGCCGGGGCCGCCGGGGCCGCCGGGGCCGCCGGGGCGGCCGGAAGCGCGGAAGCAGGGGCCGGCACGGGGGCCGCGGCGGGCGCGGGGGCGTCCTTCGGCGGCGCGGTCCGGGCGGGCTCCCCCGCGAAGTGGCTGGCGCCGTCCAGATCCACTCGAAGGGGGACGACGTAACCGATGCGATCGTCCTGGACCATGGCGACGACCGGATGTCCAGTGGCGAGGGCGATGCGGTGGAGATGACTCAGCACGGCGTGCTGGACCTCCTCGCCGGGCGCCGGGAGAACCGGCACGCCACCGATCGACGCACCGCCCAGGCCCGGTCCGGACACCGGAACCCGGACGTCCAGGGGCGCCACCACGGGCGACGCCGGGTCCGCGGAGCGCGCGGAGCGCTTCTCTTCGCGCTTCTTCTCGCGGCTGAGTCGAGACATCGCTTCCCTCACTCGGATGCGTCGGGGAGTCGGCGGTCGGCGCGGGCCGGTGCCGTGGGTTCCGCAGCTTCCATGGTGCTCCTTCCCGACGCCGGGCCACCGCTCCCCCGGCGGCAGAATCCGGTCGTGCACATACTGTCGAGTCTCTCCGCCCACTTACGGTGCACGCGTCACCACGACGTCACAGACTCGTCCCAGCACTTTGCCCGCGGTGCCGGACGCGTCACGGGCGGAGCCACGACGACCGAGACCGACGAGCGACCGGGACCGACGAGCGAGGAGTACGGGAATGCCGAACGGCGGCGCACGGCAGGGGCCGGAGATCTGGATCCGGGGTCCGGTGAGCCCGCCGGAGGGGAACGTGCAGGACTCGCGGAGCGCGCGGGACCCACAGGAGGGGTACGGGCCCGCACACGTCCACGGCACCCACCGGCGCTTCTCCTGGGTGGCCACGCACGGCGGCGCGGGCACCTCCACGCTCGCCGCCGTCTACGGCGGCCGGGACTGCGGGCGCGACTGGCCCGGGCCGGACGATCCGTCGTCCGTCCTGCTGGTCGCCCGGACCCATGCGGCGGGGCTGGACGCCGTACTGCGCACCCTGGAGGTCTTCCGGCTCGGGGAGGCTCCCGTGGGGCTCGACCTGGACTCCGTCGTGCTCGTCGCGGACGCGCCGGGCCGGCTGCCGCGGCCCCTCGCCCAGCGGGTCGCGCGCATCGAGTCGGCCGTCGACGTGCACCGGGTGCCCTGGGTGTCCGCCTGGCGCGTCGGCGACCTGGGCGGGGAGCCGCCGCGGGAGACCCGGACACTGATCCGACTGACGGAGTACAGTTGCACGTGCATGTAATGCAGGCGCATTCATTGCGCGCATGCACTTGTCGTCAGTCACTTGTCGTCAGCCGACTCTCCTGGGGGAGCAATGGGCCGCCGTTTCCTGTTCGTACTGGGCAGCAGCCGCACCGAGGGCAACACCGAACTGCTGGCCCGCCGGGCCGCCGAACAACTGCCCGCGGACGTGGAGCAGGAGTGGATCAGCCTCCTCGAACGGCCGCTGCCGGAGTTCGAGGACCGGCGGTACTCCGGCGGCCGCCCCCGTCCCGACGCCGACGCCGCCCCGGCCGACGCGGGGACCCCGGACAACGCGGCGGCGCTGCTGGACGCCACGCTCGCCGCGACGGACATCGTGATCGCCTCGCCGCTGTACTGGTACACGGTGTCCGGCCCCACCAAGCGCTACCTGGACCACTGGACGGGCTGGCTGCGCACCCCCGGCATCGACTTCCGGGCGACCCTGGCCGGACGCACCCTCTGGGGTGTCACCGCGCTCGCGGACCACGAGCCGGCCGTCGCCGACCCGCTGATCGGCACGCTCAACAACACGGCCGCGTACCTGAAGATGCGGTTCGGCGGGGTCCTGCTCGGCAACGGCAGCGACCGCGGCGACGTCCTGAAGGACACGGCGGCGCTGACCCGCGCGAAGACGTTCTTCGCGCACGGGGCGCCCCCCGCCCGCTTCCCGTTCGAGGGCGCGTGACCTGCGCCCCGGTGAGCTAGGTGCTGATGTCCTTCGTCGTGAAGCGGGCCCACGCGGCGGTGCCGAACACCGCCGCGTACAGCCCCTGGAGGCCGAGGTTCCTCACCAGGTCGTCCCAGTAGACCGGTTCACGCATCAGGTCGGCGAAGGACAGCCAGTAGTGCGAGAACAGGTACGGCTGGATCGCGTGCAGCTGCGGGATCTGGTCGAGGATCTGGACGGTGATCAGCAGGCCCACGGTCGTCGCCATGGCCGCGATGCCGCTGCCGGTCAGGGTCGAGACGAACAGGCCGAGCGCCGCGACCCCGACCAGTGAGGCGGCGACGGCCAAGGCGATCAGCGCCGCCCGGCCCAGGCCCTCGGCGAACGTGATCCGGGTGCCGGAGATCGTCGTCAGGTCACCGAGCGGGAAGAGCAGCGCCCCGACCACCATCGCCGAGGTGGCGACGACGAGCGTGGCCACCAGGCAGAAGGCGATCGTGGTCGCGTACTTGGTGAGCAGCAGGCGGGTGCGGCCGGCGGGCGCCACCAGCAGGTAGCGGAGCGTCCCGGCGTTGGCCTCGCCCGCGATCGCGTCGCCCGCGACGACCCCGATCGCCATCGGCAGGAAGAACGGCAGCGTCGCGGCCAGCGCCGTGAACACCAGGAACAGCCCGTTGTTGGTGATCTGCGAGATGAACGCCGGCCCGCCGCCGCCTCCGCGGCCGGCCGGGGACCCGTCGCCGGTCTCGATCCTGACCGCGATCCCGACCAGGACCGGCACCGCCGCCAGCACACCCAGCAGGGCGAGCGTGCGCCAGCGCCGGAAGGTGGTCACCAGTTCGCTGCCCAGCAGGCCGAAGGTCCACAACGGGCCGGGCCTGCGGGGGACGTCCACCGCTCCGGCCGGGACGGCCGCCTCAACCCGCGACATCGAACCCCTCCCCCGTCAGGGCCACGAACGCGTCCTCCAGCGAGGCCCGCTCGACCCCGAAGCCACGTACCCGGACACCGGCGGTCACCAGTGCCGCGTTCACCTCGGCGAGATCCCTCTCCGGCGGTTCGCCGGTCACCCGGTCCTCGGCCACGACGATGTCGCCGACGCCCTGCTCCTTCAGCACCCGGGCCGCGTCGCCCGGGTCGGGCGTGGTCACCACCAGTCGGCCGCGCGCCCCCGCGGCCAGGTCGGAGACCGCCCCCTGGGTGACGAGGCGCCCCTGCGCCATCACCGCGGCATGGGTGCATACCTGCTCGATCTCGTCGAGCAGGTGCGAGGAGAGGAAGACGGTCGTGCCGTCGGAGGCCAGTTCCCGCACCAGGGTCCGGATCTCCCGCATGCCCTGCGGGTCGAGACCGTTGGTCGGCTCGTCCAGGACGAGCAGCCGGCGCGGCTGGAGGAGCGCCGCCGCCAGACCGAGCCGCTGTTTCATGCCGAGGGAGTACGCCCTCGCCTTCTTGCCCGCCGCGGCCGACAGGCCCACCCGGTCCAGCGCCTGCGCGACACGGGTACGCCGGGTGCGCGGGTCGGCCGTCGGGTCGGCGGCGTCGTACCTGGTCAGGTTGTCGCGACCGGAGAGGAAGCCGTAGAGGGCGGGGCCCTCGATGAGCGCGCCGACCTGCGGCAGCACGACGCGCGAGGCGCTGGGCATGGGCCGGCCCAGCACCCGCGCCGTGCCCGAGGTGGGCGCGATCAGCCCCATCAGCATGCGGATGGTGGTGGTCTTGCCTGAGCCGTTCGGGCCGAGGAAGCCGAAGACGCTGCCCGCCGGGACGGTCAGGTCGAGACCGTCCACGGCGAGCTGTCCGCCGCGGTAGCGCTTGGTCAGGCCGCGGGTGTCGATGACCACGGCACCGGCATGCGCGTCGGCATCCGCGTCCCGTGGCGGCGGTTGCGTGGCGGACGGCTCGTCCATCGGCTCCCTCGTTTCGTCGTACCCGCCTCAGTGGCCGGCGTCGGCCGCCTTGACCAGCGCGCCCTTGGTGACAGCGCCGACGTAGACCTTGCCGTCGTCCGTGATCAGGGCGTTCACCAGACGGGTGGAGAAGACCGTGCCCGAACCGAACTTGCCGGTGACCTTGTCGCCGAGCGAGCCGAGGAAGCCGCCGAGGTCGCCGGCCGCACCGGCGGCGCCGTCGGCGGAACCGGTGGGCAGACCGCCCTTGCTGCCGGAGTCGAAGGTGGCGATGGAGGTCCAGCCCTCGCCGATGACCTTGGTCTCACCGGGACCGTCGGAGCCCGTGAGACCCGAGAGGCCCGGGAAGCCTTCGAGGCCCTGCGCGCCCTTGTCGCCCTTGGCTCCCTTGTCGCCGTTGTCGCCCTTCGCGCTGTCGTCGCGGGACTTCCCGCTCTCCCGGCCCTGTCCGTGGTCGTCGCCCTCGGTGACCTTGGCCCCCTTGGGCGGGGTGAAGTCGAAGGTCGACGCGGCGGGCTCGGCGAAGCTGATCCGGGTGAAGCCCGCGTCCACGACCGCCGCACCGCCACCGGCCGGGGTCAGCGTGAACTTCAGCGGCAGGCCGGTCTTCGCGTCCACGGCCACGCTGATCGCGCCGACCGTGCTGCCGGACTGCTTGGGCTTGACGAGCAGCTTGTACGCGTCCCGCCCGGCGACCTGCATGGTGCCGTCGACGGTCACGGACGTGGTGTCGTCGACCGACTTCAAGGCCTCCTCGGTGAGGCCCTTGGGGGTGGCCGGGACCGGCTCCTCACGGCTGTCGCCCTTGGCCGCGCTGTCGTCCGCGGTCGAGTGGTAGACCTCGTTGGACTTGCTGTCGTAGCCCCAGACGTCCTTGCCGTCGTGGATGACGCTGTACTCGGCGGCGCTCTCCAGCAGTGAGAGCTTCTGCCGGTCCGGGCCGTCGGTCGCGACCCGCAGGGTGTGCGTACCGGAGGCGAGCTCGGTCAGCTTGGCGGACGGGTCCGCGCTCGACCCGTCGCCGGCGGAGCCCGTGGCGCCCGAAAGCAGGCCGCTCTCCAGCCCGCCGAGATCGGGGAGCCCCAGGTCAGTGGTGATCTTCACCGTGCCGGACAGCTGCTCCACGTCCGACTGGGCGATCCTGTCGATGAGTTGCTGCGCGGTGATCTTCGGAAGGTCGGGGTCCCCGGAGGAGGCGAGCGCCGGGACGAGCCCGATGGTCGCCGCGGCCACCCCCACCACCGCGACCGGAACGACGTACCGAGCGGCCGTACGACGCCCGGAGCGCAGGTCGTCGGCCTCCCCGGCGGTCGTGCCGGTCGCACCGGTCGTGCTGTCGTCGGATTCGTACGGTGCCATGTGTGCCCTACCTCCGTGGTCGGCGGCGGCTGTCCGTCTCGGCGCGTCCTCGCACTCGTGGTCCCACCCTGAGCCGCCATTCTCACCCGAATCGGTGAGGAGTGGTGTTTTCCGTTGTGTCCATCTCACCAAATCGGGGCTGTCGAAGCGTCAGACCGCGGGATCAACTCCGCGTACTGCTGGGGTATGACACGAAGAGGCGGTGCCGCGCCCGACCCGTAGGGGTCGCGCCCGACACCGCAATCCGAACTACTCCAAATAACTCGGAACAACTCGTAACAACTCGGAATAACTCCGAACGACTCCGGACAACAGGGACCGAACGACAGGGCCGGCCCGGCGGGGCCTAGCCGGCCCGGTGCACCACGGCGTCGCACAGCTCCACCAGCGCCCGCTTCGCGTCGCACTCCCGCAGGGGCGCCAGCGCGGCGCGCGCGTCCTGCGCGTACCGCACGGTGTCCTTGCGCGCCTGCTCCAGCGCGGGGTGTCCGCGCAGTGCCGCCAGCGCCTCCGTCAGCTTCGCGTCGTCACTCAGGTCGGAGTCCAGCAGCTCGCACAGAGCGATGTCCTCCGCCAGCCCCAGCCGTGCGGCCCGCTCCCGCAGCCGCAGCACCGGGAGCGTGGGGATGCCCTCCCGCAGGTCCGTGCCGGGGGTCTTGCCCGACTCGCGGGAGTCCGACGCGATGTCCAGCACGTCGTCGGCGAGCTGGAAGGCGACTCCCAGCCGCTCCCCGTACTGCGTCAGCACGTCCACGACCGTCTCGTCCGCCCCGGACATCATCGCCCCGAACCGGCACGACACCGCCACCAGCGATCCGGTCTTGCCCCCCAGTACGTCCAGGTAGTGCTCGACCGGGTCCCGCCCGTCCTGCGGCCCCGCCGTCTCCAGGATCTGCCCGGTCACGAGCCGCTCGAACGCCTCCGCCTGCACCCGCACCGCCTCGGGCCCGAGGTCGGCCAGGATGTGCGACGCCCGCGCGAACAGGAAGTCACCGGTGAGGACCGCGACGGCGTTGCCCCAGCGGGTGTTCGCGCTGTCCACCCCGCGCCGCACCTCGGCCTCGTCCATGACGTCGTCGTGGTACAGCGTGGCGAGGTGCGTCAGTTCCACGACCACCGCCGACGGCACGATCCCCGGCGCGTACCGGTCCCCGAACTGCGCCGCGAGCATCACGAGCAGTGGCCGGAAACGCTTCCCGCCCGCCCGCACCAGATGCTGCGCGGCCTCCGTGATGAAGGGGACCTCGCTCTTGGTGGCCTCGAGCAAGCCTTCCTCGACAGCCGCCAATCCGGCCTGGACATCGGCTTCCAGAGCCTGGTCCCGCACGCTCAGCCCGAACGGCCCGACGACGGTCACGAGGGGTCTCCTGTCTGCTGGTGTCCACTGGCGCTTGCGCGGTTTGTCGATAGGTCGCTGCCACCACCTCAAGTCAGCGTATCCGGTCACGTTTCGATCACCGATAGCCCCCACGGTTACCGGCCAGACGGTACCGGCTCATGCCCGAGATGTTGCCGAATGGGCGACAAGGCAGACATTCACCCCTTTTCTACGCACATGGCCACGCCCGTCGACACACCGCGGAAGCCGACCGGAAGCACCCGACCGACCCCACGCCCCCGCCGCGCGATCCGACGACACCCCGTCAGACATAACCAGAATGCTACTTCTTTACCTCTATGTCCGATTCGCTGACATTAATCACGGAATTCCGCTTGGCGGTAAATGCGATCGACTGCGTAAACAGTGAATTGGCTCACTCTGGCCCACAAATAGGTGCACCCACCATCCACCCCCGCCACCCTTCCGCGGCAAGCGAGTTGAGCCTTGGCGATCGCAAAGGATCAAGTGCCCCAAATGCATCAGACCAAGGTCAAATAGGGCGAGGTGTGAACCAGTCGCTTGTTTCGGACATGTGCTCTCGCATACGTTCCCGGCGAGTCGGGCGGACGCCTAATCCTGCCGCCGCCCTTCAACACCACCGACGAACACACTCGTACGGCAGGAGCGGGGGAACCAGGTAAGCCGCCGGACCGGGCATCGCGCCCGGAACGGCTCGGGGTTGAACCGTGTCGCCGCAGGGCGACGCGGACGGGCACCTCCCGGCCCGAACCCGACAGCTCACCTCGCAGGCACCGGAGAGGAAACACGCCATGCACGCTGCCGGCAAGAGCCGTCGCGCCCGATTCGTCCGCACCCTCGCCGTCGCCGGTACCGGCGCCGCCGTGCTCGCCCTGCCGCTCCTCGGCGCCACCAGCGCCTCCGCGGCCACCACCGCGTCCGTGACCGCGGCCCCGAAGTACACCAACAACCTCGACGGCTGGATCCGGCAGTCGCTCTCGGTCATGGCCCAGCACCACATCCCGGGCAGCTACAACGCGATCCACCGCAACGTGATGCGGGAGTCCTCCGGCAACCCGCGCGCCATCAACCTCTGGGACTCCAACGCGGCCAAGGGCATACCGTCCAAGGGCCTGC
Organism: Streptomyces sp. NPDC001443; assembly: GCF_053597355.1. NCBI lineage: Bacteria > Bacillati > Actinomycetota > Actinomycetes > Kitasatosporales > Streptomycetaceae > Streptomyces > Streptomyces sp. NPDC001443. The sequence continues at coordinate 119,958 of NZ_JBSFIA010000018.1, read as the reverse complement.
TCCAGGTCATCGACCCGACCTTCGCCGCCTACCACGTCGGCGGCACGTCGTTCGACATCTACGACCCGGTCGCGAACATCACGGCCGCCTGCAACTACGCCGCCAAGCGCTACGGCTCGATCGACAACGTGTTCGGCGCCTACTGACCGGCCCCGCCCGGGACGGTCAGATCTCTCCGGGAAAGAGTCTTTCGAGGACGACGGCGATGCCGTCGTCCTCGTTCGACAAGGTGATCTCGTCGGCCACGGACTTGAGTTCGGGATGGGCGTTGGCCATCGCCACGCCGTGGGCGGCCCAGTCGAACATGGGGATGTCGTTGGGCATGTCACCGAAGGCCAGGGCGTGTTCGGCGCGCAGGCCGAGATGCTCGGCGGCCAGCGCCAGGCCGGTCGCCTTGGTGATGCCGCACGGCTGGAGCTCGACGGTCCCCGGCCCCGACATGGTGACCGTCGCCAGCGAGCCCACCACCGAACGGGCCGTCGCCGCCAACTCGTCGTCGGACAGGGTGGGATGGCGCAGCAGGACCTTGCTGATGGGCTCGCACCACAGATCGTCGCGCCGCCCGACCCGTAGCGCGGGCAGGGTCGGGTGCGGCATGAGATAGCCCGGCTCGATGAGCGTGAGGCCGTCGACCCCGTCCTGGTCGACGGCCGCGTACACCTGCCCCACCTCGGCCTCGATCTTGCCGAGGGCCGTCTCGGCCAGCTCCCGGTCGAGGGTGACCGACCACAGCAGCCGGTCCGCGCCGGCGTCGTACAACTGCGCGCCCTGTCCGCACACCGCGAGCCCGGCGCAGCCGATGTCGTCGAGCAGCGGCCGCACTCTCGGCGCCGGGCGGCCCGTCACCACGAGGTGCCGGGCACCGGCCCGGGTCACCCGCGCGAGTGCGGCCAGGGTCCGGTCGGAGAGCGTGTCGTCGCCGCGCAGCAACGAGCCGTCCAGATCGGTGGCGACGAGTGAGAACGCGAGGGGAGCGGCCATGATCAGAGAATACGGACCCCGCGCCCTCGCGACTCACCCGCGTTTCAGCCCCAAGTGACGCCCGCGGGCTCCTTGGTTGTGGTGTTGATGCGGTTGAACATGTTGGTGAGCGCGATGGTGAGAATCAGCGCGGACAGCTCCTTCTCGTCGAAGTGGTCGGCCACCTCGTCCCACAGCGCGTCCGGCACCGACTCCTCGGACCGGTCGGCGAGCCGGGTGACCTTCTCCGTCAGTTGCAGGGCGGCACGCTCGGCGTCGGTGAACCAGGGCGCCTCGCGCCAGGCGGAGACGGAGGCGATGCGTTCCTCGCTCGCGCCGGCCTTGCGCAGATTCACGGTGTGCCCGTGCACACAGGCGCTGCAACCGTTGACCTGGCTGGCGCGCAGCCCCACGATCTCCGACAGTTCCTGGGACAGACCGCTCTCCCCGATCGCCTGCGTCAGGGAGCCGATCCCCTTCAACGCTCCCGCGAGGACGTACGCCGGGTTCTTCATCCGTGCCTGCATGGTGGTGCCTCCTGGGCGTCTTCCGTGTCGGTACGCGGTGACGTGTCGCCGTCACCGCGCTTCACCGCACTGACGGAACGCAGGCGCGCGATGTGACAGACCGGCGGAACTTTTTTCGTCCCCGGCTCAGCCGTGGGCCGCCGTCAGGTGCTTCGCCAGCCGCGGGGAGGCGAACTCGGTGCCGCACACGAACCGCATGACCGGGCCGTACGAGGCCGCCGCCGGCAGGCCGGTGAAGTACAGCCCCGGTACGGACGACACATAGCCCGCGCCCAGCTCGGGAGTGCCTCGGCTGACCACGAGCTCGGCACGCAGCCGGTGGCCCAGGAAGTCCATCGCCGCCATGTCCACCCGGTAGCCGGTCGCCGCTATGACGTGGTCGGCGGACAGCCGGTGGGTGCCGCCCGAGTGCGGGGCGACGGTCAGCGTCGCCCGGCCGTCCGCCGTGCTCGCCTCGACGATCCGCTCGACCTCGGTGACCTGCACCTTTCCCTCGAAGCGGTCGCGCAGCCACCAGGCGCCGAGCGGACCGAGCACGCGCCGGACCAGATAGTGGCGGGCCCGGTCCGGCAGGTACCGGTAGGGGTGCGGGTAGTAGCTGAGCGCCCACAGCGACCAGGCGCGGCCGAAGGGGGACTCGGGGCGCAGCCGCGGCTGCTTCCACGGCGGTGCGCCGAAGGCCACCCGGCCATGGCCGCGCGAGACCACGCGCACCCGCGCGCCCGCCTCCGCCGCCAGCGCCGCCGTCTCCAGCGCGGACTGGCCCGCGCCGACCACGACGAGTTCCTTGCCGGAGAAGCGGCCGAGGTCGTGGTGCTGGGAGCTGTGGGAGACCGGGCCGGTGGGCGAGGGCCCGTCCGCCCCGGCGACGGTCAGCTCGGGCGGCAGGTGGGACAGTCCGGCCAGGCCCGTGGCCACGACGACGGCGCGGGCGACGAACGACTCCCCCGAGTCCAGCTTCAGTTCGAAGCCCGAGCCTCGGGGTTCCCCGGCCCTGCGGTCGACGGAGACCACCCGCACCCGCTCCAGTCGGGGCACCAGCCGCTGCTGGAACCACTCGCCGTAGGCGATGAAGGTCTCGGCGGGGATGATGTCCTCGTCCGTCACGAGCCGGCGTATGCCGGCCGCGTCGCAGTAGTCGCCGAGCGTGTGACCGGTCTGCGGCGCGTCGATGCTGGAGGCCGCGGGCGTCGATTTCAGCAGCATGCCCGCGGGCATGTGGTCGCGCCAGCTGACCATGGGATCGCCGAAGACGCGGACGGGGACACCGCGCGCCCGCAGATGGGCGGCGGTCGAAAGGCCGAAAGGTCCGGCTCCGATGACTGCTACGGGTCGGCTCACGAAGTCCCTCCCCAGGACGTCACTTCGTCACTTCGTGGTGGTGCCGCCGCGGCGGTTGGTGCGCCACAGCTGATACAGGTGTTTCGCGCCCGGCCGCACGAAGCGCGCGAGCATCGTGAAGAACGGCCGCAGGTCGTCACCCGCCAGCCAGGCCAGCTCCGTGCCGCTCGCCCGCGCCGGTGCGTGCGGCGTCGTATAGCCGCTGCGGCGGTAGGCGAGCAGGGCGGCCAGGTCGATGTTCTCCACGAGATACCGGTGACCGGCCCGCTGTTCCCCCTCCGGAACGGCACGCCCGGTCAGATCCAGATGCATGGCACGCACGACGTCCACCCTCGTCCCGCTCTCGAAGAGCCTGAACTGGGCGCCCATGCGCGGGTTGAAGTCGAGGAGTTTGTACTGTCCGTCGCGACGGTCGAAGCGCAGGTCGAGGTCGATGATTCCGGTGAAGCCGATCTGTTTGATGAAACGTGCGGCGAGGTCCGCGAGTTCCGGATTGTCGACGACGTACGCATGCGCCGTCATCCCCGCGTGCGGCGGCCAGGAGCGGACCTTCACCCCGGTGAACATCGCCAGTGGGGTCGAGTCCCGGTCGAAGTAGGCGTGCACGATCCAGTCCTCCGCCTCCTCCCTCGGCAGGTACTCCTGGAGGATCACCCCGGGGTCGCCGGGACGGCCGGCCCAGTCGCGGGCGAGCGCGAGCAGGCCCTCACGGGTGGCGATCCTCGTCGTCCCGTTCACCGCAGGCCGTGCGCGGCGCACGAACGCCTCGCGGTTCTTGGCCACGACCGGGAAGCGGGCCTTCTCGGCGAAGGCGACGACGTCGTCGTAGGACTGCGGGAAGACCGCCGACGGGCTCGGGACGCCGTGTTCCACGCACAGTTCGTGCAGTCCCTGCTTGCTGGCCAGCCGGCGCGGCAGATCCGGCTCGACCCGCGGGAAGAGGAAGCTGTCGCCGAGCGCCTCCTGATGCTCGGCGATCAGGACCGCGGCCTCCTCGTCGGTGGGGACGAGCACGGCGGGACGGCCGATCCGGCGGCCGATCCGCAGCAGCCCCTCCACCAGATACTCCGGTTCCTCGGTGCCCGTGGTCGGCCAGACGAACGCCCGCTCCAGATAGCGGGAGGCCGCCGCGGGTGTGTAACGGTCCTCGGTTATCGCGTACATCGGGACGCCCAGGCGGCCCAGACTGCGGATCGCTCCGACCCCGCCGTGGTGCAGCGGATAGTCGCCGAACTTGACGATCAGGCCCGGCACGCCGACGTCGGCCTGTAAAGGCACGCTGCCGCCGCCCATGGGCACGGGTCCCCCCACGTGTCCCCCTCCACGGACCGGACCCACCCCGTCCGTGTCCCGAAAAAGACGCTAAGCCGGAATTGACCACTCCGACAACCCCAAAAGGGACATTGCAAACTCTTTAGACACTGCCCAAGACAGCCAACTCGGCCGTAACGTGTGGCGCGGCCACATGGAACGCACCGTGTGGCATGAAACAGACGGAAAGCACCGCACGCATCCGAGAGTGAGGCAGCACCCATGCCCCCCTTCGACGTCCCCGAGGGCGATCCCTTCGGGCCGCACAACCTGCCGTACGGCGTCTTCTCCCCCGCGGGTTCGGACTCCGCCGAACGCAGGGTCGGTGTCCGGCTCGGCGATCACGTCCTCGACGCGGGGGCCGCGGCCCGGGCGCTCGGCTCGCCGTACGCCTCCGTGCTCGCCCGGCCCACCCTCAACCCGCTGCTGGCGGCCGGCCGCAACGTGTGGTCCGACGTACGGCGCGCGCTGACCGGGTGGGTGACCGTGCCGGCCCACCGGCAGGTCGTCGAGCCGTTCCTCCACCCGCTGTCGTCGGTGACCCTGCATCTGCCGTTCGAGGTCGCCGACTACGTGGACTTCTACGCCTCGGAGAACCACGCCCGCAACGTCGGCCAGATCTTCCGCCCGGACGCGGCGGACTCCCTGACCCCGAACTGGAAGCACCTGCCGATCGGTTACCACGGACGGTCCGGCACGGTCGTGGTCTCGGGGACGGACGTCGTCCGGCCGTCGGGCCAGCGCAAGGCGCCCACGGACGAGGCACCGGTCTTTGGCCCGTCGGTCCGGCTGGACATCGAGGCCGAGGTCGGCTTCGTGGTGGGGACGCCCTCGGAGCCGGGCCGGCCGGTGGCGCTCGGCGACTTCCAGGAGCACGTCTTCGGCCTGTGCCTGCTGAACGACTGGTCCGCACGCGACATCCAGGCCTGGGAGTACGTCCCGCTCGGCCCGTTCCTCGGCAAGTCCTTCGCCACCTCCGTGTCGGCGTGGATCACGCCGCTGGACGCGCTGGAGGAGGCGCGGGTGGCACCGCCGGCCCGCACGCACGCCCTGCTGCCCTACCTGGACGACTCGGGCGAGGAACCCGGCGGCTACGACCTGCGCATCTCCGTCGCGATCAACGGCCATGTCGTGTCCGAGCCGCCGTTCTCCGGCATGTACTGGACCGCCGCCCAGCAGCTCGCCCACATGACCGTGAATGGCGCCTCGCTGCGCACGGGTGACCTGTACGGGTCGGGCACGGTCAGCGGTCCCACCGAACGCGAGCGCGGCTCCCTGCTGGAGCTGACCTGGAACGGCCGCGACCCCCTCGAACTCCCCGACGGGAAGCGGGCGTTCCTGGAGGACGGTGACGTGGTGACGATGACGGCGTGGGCGCCGGGTCCGAACGGCCTGCGGGTGGGTCTCGGAGAGGTGACCGGACGCGTGGTGCCGCGCGACTGACCGGCACGGGTGCGCGCCGTTCGACGCCACGAGGCGCCGGGGCCGGGGGAGGCCGAGGCCGGGGAGGTACGACCGGCCTCGGCCTCCCCCGGACCTCGGACGAAGGACCCCTCTTCCGGCGCCCGGCGCCCCATACTGGCGGTGGACGCACGACGCGCCGGACGACGCGTCGCCCGGACCGCCCGAAGACCCGTTTGCCGACTCCACCGCCACACCGCCGCACCGCCCCCGCCCCACCCGTACGCCCCTGACATCCACCCCCTCCGATCAGGATCCGGAGCCCGTGGCATGACCGTCTGCCTGCTCCTGTTGAGCGCCGTCGCCCTGGCCGCCGCCGTACCGATCCCCCGTGCGCTGACCCGCGCGGCATGGCCGGAGCGCGAACCCGTGGTCGCACTGTGGGTGTGGCAGTGCCTGGTCGCCACCGTGCTGCTGTGCTGTCTGACGGCGCTCGTGCTGAGCGCCGCCGCCGTCTTCCACACCGTCCGCGTCCGGGTCTTCGCGCCCGCGCCGCCGTCCGTGACCGAGGCCTACGACCTGTCCGGCACACCGCCCTGGGCGACCGCCCTCACCCTGCTGCTGGCCTGCGGGGCCGCCTGGACCACGGCGATGCTGGCCCGCGAACTGGTCGAGGCCCGGCGCAGCCGCGGCCTGGCCCGCGCCCAGCTGCGCGAACGCGCCCCCGATCTGCCGCCCGGTCTGCCCGGCGCGCGGGGGCCGCTGCTGGTGCTGGAGGACGAGTACCCCGACGCCTGGTGGCTGCCCGGTCACCCGCCCCAGCTGGTCGTCACCACGGGAGCCCTGCACCGGCTCACCGCGCACCAGCTCGACGCCGTCCTCACCCATGAACGCGACCACGCCCGCGCCCATCACGACTGGCTGCTGCATCTGTCCACGGCCCTGGCCACCGGCTTCCCCCGGGTCCCCCTGTTCACCCACTTCTGCGAACAGACCCACCGGCTGGTGGAGCTCGCCGCCGACGACACGGCCTCCCGCCGCTGCGGCCATCTGACCACCGCGCTGGCCCTCATCGAACTGAACCAGCACCGCGGAGTGCTCTCCTGCGCCTCCAGCCACCGTCTCCTGGGCGAGCGGGTCGACCGCCTGCTCGCGCCGCCGCCGCGCCTGGGCCGCAGGGACCGTGCCCTGACGACGACGGTGGCCGCGCTGGTCCCGCTCCTCCCGCTGCTGATCACCTTCGCCCCGGCGCTTACGACACTGAGCTGACGGCATCAAGCTGATGGCATTGAGCTGACGGCTCTGAGCTGACCTCGTCCGGCGTCCCCCTCGGGCCCCGGACTACATCCAGTCGTCGGGCTCCGGTGCGGCGTCCATCTCGGGCCAGTCGTCGTCTCCGTGACCGGTGTCTCCCCGATGGGCGTCGCCCGCCGGGGCCGACTCCGCCTTCACCGTCCCGCCCTGGGCGGCCAGGACCGCGATCACGCCCTCCCCGTACGTCGCCAGCTTCTTCTCGCCGACCCCGCCGACCCCGCCGAGCTGTGCGACGGACGTGGGCCACACGGTGACGATCTCCCGGAGCGTGGCGTCGTGGAAGATGACGTACGCCGGGACCCCCTGCTCACGGGCCTGCTCCGCACGCCAGGCGCGCAGTGCCTCGAAGGCGGGCAGCAGTTCCTCCGGCAGCTCGGCCGCGGCGGCCTTCGGTTTGCGCTCCCCCCGGCCGGAGGAGCCGGTCCGCGCGGCCGCGGGCTTCTTCGGTTCCTTGCGCAGCGCCACCTCACGCTCGCGCCGCAGCACCGCGCCGCTGTCCTCGGTCAGCACCAGCGTGCCGTACTCCCCCTCGACCGCGAGCAGCCCCTGCGCCAGCAGCTGCCGCACGACTCCGCGCCACTCGCCCTCGGCCAGATCCTCGCCGATGCCGAACACGGACAGCTGGTCGTGGTCGAACTGGATCACCTTGGCGGTGCGCCTGCCCATCAGGATGTCGACGATCTGCACCGCGCCGAACTTCTGCCCGCGCTCGCGCTGCAACCGCACCACCGTCGACAGCACCTTCTGGGCCGCGACCGTGCCGTCCCAGGTCTCGGGCGGGGTCAGGCAGGTGTCGCAGTTGCCGCAGCCCGCCGGGTCCGGCTCCTGCCCGAAGTAGGCGAGGAGCTGTCCGCGGCGGCAGCGGGCGGTCTCGCACAGCGCCAGCATCGAGTCCAGGTGCGCGGCGGCCCGGCGGCGGAACGCCTCGTCGCCCTCGCCGGACTGGATCAGCTTGCGCTGCTGGACGACGTCGTTGAGCCCGTACGCCATCCAGGCGGTCGAGGGCAGTCCGTCGCGCCCGGCGCGGCCCGTCTCCTGGTAGTAGCCCTCGACCGACTTGGGCAGGTCGAGGTGGGCGACGAACCTCACGTCGGGCTTGTCGATGCCCATGCCGAAGGCGATGGTCGCCACCACGACCAGCCCGTCCTCCCGCAGGAACCGCGACTGGTGGGCCGCGCGCGTGCCCGAGTCCAGGCCCGCGTGGTAGGGCACCGCCTCGACACCGTTGCGGGTCAGGAACTCCGCCGTCTTCTCGACCGAGTTGCGCGAGAGGCAGTACACGATGCCCGCGTCGCCCGCGTGCTCCTCGCGCAGGAAGCCCAGCAGCTGCTTCTTGGGATCGGCCTTGGGCACGATCCGGTACTGGATGTTCGGCCGGTCGAAGCTCGCCTCGAAGTGCCGGGCCCCCGGCATGTTCAGCCGCTGGGTGAGTTCCTGGTGGGTCGCGCGGGTGGCCGTGGCCGTGAGGGCGATCCGCGGGACGTCCGGCCAGCGCTCGCCGAGCAGGGACAGGGCGAGATAGTCGGGGCGGAAGTCGTGGCCCCACTGGGACACACAGTGCGCCTCGTCGATCGCGAAGAGCGCGATCTTGCCGCGGGAGAGCAGGTCCAGGGTGGAGTCCAGGCGCAGCCGCTCCGGCGCCAGGTAGAGCATGTCGAGCTCACCGGCGAGGAACTCGGCCTCGACCGTCCGCCGCTCGTCGAAGCCCTGCGTGGAGTTCATGAAGCCCGCACGCACACCCAGTGCCCGCAGGGCGTCCACCTGGTCCTGCATCAGCGCGATGAGCGGGGAGACGACGATGCCCGTGCCGGGTCTGACCAGGGACGGGATCTGGTAGCACAGCGACTTGCCACCGCCGGTCGGCATCAGCACGACGGCGTCCCCGCCGGCCACCACGTGCTCGACGATCGCTTCCTGCTCGCCGCGGAACGCCCCGTATCCGAAGACCCGGTGCAGCGTGGCCAGCGCCTCGCTGTCCGTCACGTCTGGCATCTCACTGATCCCGCCCGTCGCGCCCATCGCCCTGCTCTCGTACGTCGTCCCTCGGCCACTGCTTCCACGATAGGGGTCCGCACCGACAGCCTCGGAGTTATCCACAGACCGGCACCGTCGGTGGCCGTCAAGGACACGATCACCGTTCACACGTTCGCGGCAGACCCGCCCGTTCTCCGTCGATAGTCTGAAAGCACCGGCGAGACTCCGTCCCATGGGAGCACTGATGAGCGTCGCACCGAAGGCGTCCGCGTCCAGCTGGCCGATCCCGCCCGAGGGCGGCTGGACCGCCGACGACCTGGACCGCCTCCCGAATCTTCCTCCGCACACGGAATTGATCGACGGGAGCCTGGTCTTCCTGAGTCCGCAGACCATCTTTCACGAGCGCGCCATCGATTTCCTCAAATGGCAGCTCCAGTCACTGGCACCTGCGGACCTCGAGGTGTTTCGCGAGTTCACCATCGACCTCGACAGCCAGAACAGGCCGGAACCGGATGTGGTCGTCGTACGCGGGGACGTGGTCCAGGACACCGACCAGACGCGCTTCCCCGTCGAGTCCGTGGTCCTGGCCGTCGAGGTCGTCTCCGAGGACTCCGTCTCCCGGGACCGCGAGACCAAGCCCCTGAAGTACGCCCGTGCCAAGATCCCCCACTACTGGCGGGTCGAGAACGAGAAGGGCCGCGCCGCGGTGCACGTCTTCGAGCTGGAACCCACCACCGGCACCTACACCTCCACCGGCATCTTCCGCGAACGGCTGAAGATCGACGTCCCGTTCCCGATGGAGCTGGACCTGACGAAGATCAAGGCCCGCCGTGACGGCGGCCAGTGACCACGGACCCTGATCGCGCGGCTGCCCGGCACTCCTTCGCGAGGTGCCGGGCAGTCGTGTGTCGCGGTGTCGTGAATCAGCGCACGAACACCCCCGCCTGGCTGGCCAGGTCCAGGAAGTACTGCGGTGCCACACCGAGCACCAGGGTCACCGCGACACCGACCGCGATCGCGGTCATCGTCAGCGGCGACGGCACCGCGACCGTCGGACCCTCCGGCTTCGGTTCGCTGAAGAACATCAGCACGATCACCCGGATGTAGAAGAACGCCGCGATCGCCGACGAGATCACACCGACCACGACCAGCGGGGCCGCCCCGCCCTCCGCCGCCGCCCGGAACACGGCGAACTTCCCGGCGAAGCCGGAGGTCAGCGGGATGCCCGCGAAGGCCAGCAGGAACACCGCGAACACGGCCGCCACCAGCGGCGACCTACGGCCGAGCCCCGCCCACTTGGACAGGTGCGTCGCCTCGCCGCCCGCGTCGCGGACGAGGGTGACGACCGCGAACGCGCCGATCGTCACGAACGAGTACGCGCCCAGGTAGAAGAGCACCGAGGACACGCCGTCCGGCGTGGTCGCGATGACACCGGCGAGGATGAATCCCGCGTGCGCGATCGACGAGTACGCCAGCAGCCGCTTGATGTCGGTCTGGGTGATCGCGACGATCGCGCCGCCCAGCATCGTGATGATCGCGACGCCCCACATGACCGGCCGCCAGTCCCACCGCAGACCGGGCAGGATGACGTAGAGCAGCCGCAGCAGCGCGCCGAAGGCCGCGACCTTGGTCGCCGCCGCCATGAATCCGGTCACCGGTGTCGGGGCGCCCTGGTACACGTCCGGCGTCCACATGTGGAACGGGACCGCGCCCACCTTGAACAGCAGGCCCATGGCGAGCAGCGCGGTGCCGACGAGCAGCAGCGCGTCGTTGCCCATGGTGCCGGCGAGCGCCGGGTCGACGCTGGTGACCCTGCCCTCGACGACCTGCGCGATGGTGGCGTACGACACCGACCCGGCGTACCCGTACAGCAGAGCGATGCCGAAGAGGGTGAACGCGGAGGCGAAGGCGCCGAGCAGGAAGTACTTGACGGCGGCCTCCTGCGACATGAGCCGCTTGCGGCGGGCCAGCGCGCAGAGCAGGTACAGCGGCAGCGAGAAGACCTCCAGGGCCACGAACAGCGTCAGCAGGTCGTTGGCCGCGGGGAAGACCAGCATGCCGGAGATGGCGAAGAGCAGCAGCGGGAAGACCTCGGTGGTGGTGAACCCGGCCTTCACGGCCGCCTTCTCGCTGTCGCTGCCGGGCACGGACGCGGCCTGTGCCGCGAACGAGTCGACCCGGTTGCCGTGCGCCTGCGGGTCGAGGCGGCGCTCGGCGAAGGTGAACAGGCCGACCAGGCCGGTCAGCAGGATCGTGCCCTGGAGGAACAAGGCCGGTCCGTCGACCGCGATCGCGCCCATCGCCGCGATGTGCGCCTTGGTGGTGCCGTAGCCGCCGGCCGCGAGGGCGATCACCGCGGCGAACGCGGCGACGAGCGCCACCGCCGACACGAACAGCTGTGCGTGGTAACGGGACTTGCGGGGCACGAATGCCTCGACCAGCACCCCGATGATCGCGGCGCCCACGACGATCAGGGTGGGCGAGAGCTGCCCGTATTCGATTTTCGGCGTTTCGATCTTCGAGATCGGGCCGGCCGCGGTTGCCGCGGTTGTCCACAGGCTGTGGACGGCTGTTGCGCTCACTTGGCCGCCTCCACCTCGGGCTGGGGGTCCTTCTTCTGGACGTCGGACAGGGTCTGCTTGACCGCCGGGTTGACGATGTCCGTGACGGGCTTCGGGTAGACACCCAGGAAGATCAGCAGGACGATCAGCGGCGCCACGACCAGGAGTTCGCGGGCCCTGAGGTCCGGCATCGCCGCGACCTCCGTCTTCACCGGGCCCGTCATCGTCCGCTGGTAGAGGACGAGGGTGTAGAGCGCGGCGAGGACGATGCCGAAGGTGGCGATGATGCCGACCACCGGATAGCGCGCGAACGTGCCGACCAGCACCAGGAACTCGCTGACGAACGGCGCCAGACCCGGCAGGGAGAGGGTCGCCAGGCCGCCGATCAGGAAGGTGCCCGCGAGGACCGGGGCCACCTTCTGCACACCGCCGTAGTCGGCGATGAGCCGGGAGCCGCGCCGGGAGATCAGGAAGCCCGCGACCAGCATCAGCGCGGCCGTCGAGATCCCGTGGTTGACCATGTAGAGCGTGGCGCCGGACTGGCCCTGACTGGTCATCGCGAAGATGCCCAGGATGATGAACCCGAAGTGCGAGATCGACGCGTACGCCACCAGCCGCTTGATGTCACGCTGTCCGACGGCGAGCAGCGCCCCGTAGATGATGCTGATCAGCGCCAGTACGAGGATGGCGGGCGTCGCCCACTTCGAGGCCTCCGGGAAGAGCTGGAGGCAGTAGCGGAGCATCGCGAAGGTGCCCACCTTGTCGACCACCGCCGTGATGAGGACGGCGACCGGTGTGGTGGCCTCCCCCATCGCGTTGGGCAGCCAGGTGTGCAGCGGCCACAGCGGGGCCTTCACCGCGAAGGCGAAGAAGAAGCCCAGGAACAACCAGCGTTCGGTGCTGGTCGCCATGTGCAGCGAGCCGTTCGCCCGCGCCTGCACGATCTCCTGGAGGCTGAAGTTGCCTGCCACCACGTAGAGGCCGATCACCGCGGCCAGCATGATCAGACCGCCGACCAGGTTGTAGAGGAGGAACTTCACCGCCGCGTACGAGCGTTGCGTGGACGCGGCCGCCTCCCCGTGCTCGTGGGCACGGTCCCCGAAGCCGCCGATGAGGAAGTACATCGGGATCAGCATGGCTTCGAAGAAGACGTAGAAGAGGAAGACGTCGGTGGCCTCGAAGGAGAGGATCACCATCGCCTCGACGGCCAGGATCAGGGCGAAGAAGCCCTGCGTCGGCCGCCAGCGGCGGCTTCCGGTCTCCAGCGGGTCGGCGTCGTGCCAGCCCGCGAGGACGATGAACGGGATCAGCAGGGCGGTCAGCGCGATCAGCGCCACCCCGATGCCGTCCACGCCCAGCTCGTACCTGACCCCGAACTCCTTGATCCAGGCGTGGGACTCGGTGAGCTGGTACCGGTCGCCGCCCGGGTCGAAACGGACCAGGACGACGATCGCCAGAGCGAGGGTGGCGAGCGAGACGAGCAGCGCCAGCGCCTTGGCGGCGTTGCGCCGGGCGGCCGGCACGGCGGCCGTGGCGATCGCCCCGACGGCCGGGAGCGCCGCCGTCGCTGTCAGCAGAGGAAAGGACATCGGTATCAGACCGCCCTCATCAGCAGGGTCGCGGCGACGAGGAGTGCCGCACCGCCGAACATCGAGACCGCGTACGACCGCGCGAAGCCGTTCTGCAGCCGGCGCAGCCGTCCGGAGAGCCCGCCGACCGAGGCCGCCGTGCCGTTGACGACACCGTCGACCAGGGTGTGATCGACGTACACCAGGGAGCGTGTCAGGTGCTCCCCGCCGCGCACGAGGACGACGTGGTTGAAGTCGTCCTGGTAGAGGTCCCGGCGGGCGGCCCGGGTGAGCAGCGACCCGCGCGGGGCGACGACCGGGACCGGACGCCGTCCGTACCGGGCGTACGCCAGGGCGACGCCGACGACGAGCAGGGCCGTGGTGACCAGGGTGACCGTCATCGGGCTGAGGGGCGAGTCGCCCTCGGCGTGCCCGGTGACCGGCTCCAGCCAGTTCAGGAAGCGGTCGCCGATGCTGAACAGGCCGCCCGCGAAGACCGATCCGAAGGCCAGCACGATCATCGGGATCGTCATCGACCTGGGCGACTCGTGCGGGTGCGGCTCGTGGCCGTGCTCGTCGGGCTGCCAGCGCTTCTCGCCGAAGAACGTCATCAGCATCACGCGCGTCATGTAGAACGCCGTGATGGCCGCGCCGAGCAGGGCCGCGCCGCCGAGGATCCAGCCCTCGGTGCCGCCCTTGGCGAAGGCCGCCTCGATGATCTTGTCCTTGGAGAAGAAGCCGGACAGGCCCGGAAAGCCGATGATGGCGAGGTAACCGAGGCTGAAGGTCGCGAAGGTGACCGGCATGTACTTCCTGAGGCCGCCGTACTTCCTCATGTCGACCTCGTCGTTCATGCCGTGCATGACCGAACCGGCGCCGAGGAACAGTCCGGCCTTGAAGAAGCCGTGGGTGACCAGGTGCATGATCGCGAAGACGTAGCCGATGGGGCCGAGACCCGCGGCGAGCACCATGTAGCCGATCTGCGACATCGTCGAGCCGGCCAGCGCCTTCTTGATGTCGTCCTTCGCGCAACCGACGATCGCACCGAACAGGAGCGTGACCGCGCCGACCACGGTCACCACGAGCTGCGCGTCGGGGCTGCCGTTGAAGATCGCCGCGGACCGGACGATCAGGTACACGCCCGCGGTCACCATCGTCGCGGCGTGGATGAGGGCCGAGACCGGGGTCGGGCCCTCCATCGCGTCCCCGAGCCAGGACTGCAGCGGCACCTGGGCGGACTTGCCGCAGGCCGCGAGCAGCAGCATCAGGGCGATGGCGGTGAGCTTCCCGCCGGTCGCGTCACCGGCGAGACCGGGGTGCCCCTGGCTGCCGAGCACCGGACCGAAGGCGAAGGTCCCGAAGGTGGTGAACATCAGCATGATGGCGATCGACAGGCCCATGTCGCCGACCCGGTTGACCAGGAAGGCCTTCTTGGCCGCGGTGGCCGCGCTGGGCTTGTGCTGCCAGAAGCCGATGAGGAGGTACGAGGCGAGACCGACACCCTCCCAGCCGACGTACAGCAGAAGGTAGTTGTCGGCGAGGACGAGCAGCAGCATCGCCGCCAGGAACAGGTTCAGGTAGCCGAAGAAGCGGCGCCGCCGCTCGTCGTGCTCCATGTACCCGATCGAGTACAGGTGGATCAGCGAGCCGACGCCCGTGATCAGCAGCACGAAGGTCATCGAGAGCTGGTCGAGGCGGAAGGCCACGTCCGCCTGGAAGCCCTCGACCGGGATCCAGCTGTACAGGTGCTGGGTCAGTGTCCGGTCCTCGGCGCTCCGGCCGAGCAGGTCGGTGAAGAGGACGACTCCGACGGCGAAGGAGGAGGCCGCGAGGACGGTGCCGATCCAGTGGCCGACGGCGTCCAGCCGTCGACCGCCGACCAGCAGGACGGCCGCTCCGAGCAGGGGCGCCGCGATCAGCAGCGCGATCAGGTTCTCCACGATTCTTCCGACCCCTTACAGCTTCATCAGGCTGGCGTCGTCGACCGAGGCCGAGTGGCGGGACCGGAACAGCGACACGATGATCGCCAGACCCACCACGACCTCCGCTGCGGCGACGACCATCGTGAAGAAGGCGATGATCTGGCCGTCGAGGTTTCCGTGCATCCGGGAGAAGACGACGAACGCGAGGTTGCAGGCGTTCAGCATGAGCTCGATGCACATGAAGACCACGATGGCGTTGCGCCGGATCAGTACGCCGGTGGCGCCGATCGTGAACAGCAGGGCCGCGAGATAGAGGTAGTTCACGGGGTTCACTTCGACGCCTCCTCGGTCCGCCGGAAGGTCGCAGGTTCGACCTCCGTCCGCTCCAGGCGCTCCTCGGCGCGCTGCTCCAGCGCACGGAGGTCGTTGAGCGCCTCGGTGGACACGTCACGGATCTGGCCGCGCTCGCGCAGCGTCTTGCTGACCGTGAGCTCGGACGGGGTGCCGTCGGGCAGCAGGCCCGCGATGTCCACGGCGTTGTGCCTGGCGTAGACACCCGGCGCCGGCAGCGGCGGCAGGTGCTTGCCCTCCCGCACCCGCTGTTCGGCCAGTTCGCGCTGCGTCTTCGCGCGCTCGGTGCGCTCGCGGTGGGTGAGCACCATGGCGCCGACGGCGGCCGTGATCAGCAGCGCGCCGGTGATCTCGAAGGCGAAGACGTACTTGGTGAACAGCAGCGCGGCGAGCCCCTGCACATTGCCGTTCGCGTTGGCCTGTCCCAGGCCGTCGAACTCGGTGAGGGAGGCGTTGCCGATGCCTGCCAGCAGCAGGATGCCGAAGCCCAGACCACTGACGAGGGCCAGCCAGCGCTGGCCCTTGATGGTCTCCTTCAGGGAGTCGGCCGCCGTCACGCCGACGAGCATCACCACGAACAGGAACAGCATCATGATCGCGCCGGTGTAGACGACGATCTGCACGATGCCCAGGAAATAGGCGCCGTTGGCGAGGTAGAACACCGCCAGGACGATCATGGTTCCGGCCAGGCAGAGCGCGCTGTGCACGGCCTTGCGCATGAAGACGGTGCACAGGGCGCCGATCAGCGCGACCGAGCCGAGGACCCAGAACTGGAAGGCCTCTCCGGTGGAGGTGGAGTAGGCGGCGAGCTGCGCGCTCATGCCTTCACCTCCTGCTCCCCGGGCTGCTCGCCCTTGGAGACGGCGACCTGGCGCTCCGTGCCCGGAGCGGCCTCGGTGACCAGCCCCCGGTAGTAGTCCTGCTCGTCCATCCCCGGGTAGATGGCGTGCGGGGTGTCGACCATGTCCTCGTCGAGCCCGGCGAGGAGCTGCTCCTTGGTGTAGATGAGGTTCGCGCGGCTGGAGTCGGCCAGCTCGAACTCGTTCGTCATCGTCAGCGCGCGCGTGGGGCACGCCTCGATGCACAGGCCGCACAGGATGCAGCGCGCGTAGTTGATCTGGTAGACGCGGCCGTACCGCTCGCCCGGCGAGTAGCGCTCCTCGTCCGTGTTGTCGGCGCCCTCCACGTAGATGGCGTCGGCGGGGCAGGCCCAGGCGCACAGCTCGCAGCCGACGCACTTCTCCAGGCCGTCCGGATGACGGTTGAGCTGGTGCCGCCCGTGGAAGCGCGGAGCGGTGGTCTTCTGCTGCTCCGGGTACTGCTCGGTCAGCCGCTTCTTGAACATGGCCTTGAAGGTCACGCCGAAGCCGGCCACGGGGTTCTGGAAACCGGGTTCGGTCCCCTTGGGCTCCTCAGCCATCGGACGCCTCCTTTCCGTCACGAGATCCGCCGGTCGATCCGTCACTCGCAGTATCGGACCCACCACTGACAATCAACTCCCGCTCGCGGTGCGGGCGGCGCCGGGGCACCGGCGGCAGCTCCTGTCCGGGCAGCGGGGGGACGGGGAATCCGCCGGCCATCGGGTCGAAGCCGACCGCCTCCTCGGCGGCCCGCCCGGTCGCCTCGGCCTTCTCCGCCTTGTCGCGGAACATGTCGGCGACGAAGGACAGCAGCAGCAGGGTGAGCACGGCGCCGCCGACGTACAGGGCGATGTCGGTGAAGTCGTAGTGCTCGTTGCGCAGGGTCCGCACGGTCGCGACGAGCATCAGCCAGACGACGGAGACCGGGATGAGGACCTTCCAGCCGAGCTTCATCAGCTGGTCGTAGCGGACCCGGGGCAGGGTGCCGCGCAGCCAGATGAAGCCGAACAGCAGCAGCTGGACCTTCACCACGAACCAGAGCATCGGCCACCAGCCGTGGTTCGCGCCCGCCCAGAAGGTGCTGATGGGCCACGGGGCCCGCCAGCCGCCAAGGAACAGCGTGGTCGCGACGGCCGAGACCGTCACCATGTTCACGTACTCGGCGAGCATGAACATCGCGAACTTGATCGACGAGTACTCGGTGTTGAAGCCGCCGACCAGGTCGCCCTCGGACTCCGGCATGTCGAACGGGGCCCGGTTGGTCTCGCCGATCATCGTCACGATGTAGATGAGGAAGGACACCGGCAGCAGCACGATGTACCAGCGGTCGTGCTGCTGTTCCACGATCGTCGAGGTCGACATCGACCCCGAGTAGAGGAACACCGAGGCGAACGCGGCGCCCATCGCGATCTCGTACGAGATCATCTGCGCGCAGGAGCGCAGACCGCCGAGCAGCGGGTAGGTGGATCCGGAGCTCCAGCCCGCCAGCACGATCCCGTAGATGCCGACGGAGGCGACCGCGAGGACGTAGAGCATCGCGATCGGCAGGTCGGTGAGCTGCATCGTGGTGCGCGTGCCGAAGATCGAGACCTCGTTGTCGGCCGGCCCGAAGGGGATCACCGCGATGGCCATGAAGGCCGGGATGGCCGCGACGATCGGCGCGAGGACGTAGACCACCTTGTCCGCGCGCTTGACGATGAGGTCTTCCTTGAGCATCAGCTTGATGCCGTCGGCGAGCGACTGGAGCATGCCCCAGGGGCCGTGCCGGTTGGGACCGATGCGCAGCTGCATCCAGGCGACGACCTTGCGCTCCCAGACGATGGAGAACAGCACGGTCACCATCAGGAAGGCGAAGCAGAACACCGCCTTGACGACGACCAGCCACCAGGGGTCGTGGCCGAACATCGAGAGGTCTTCAGCGGCGAGGTACGGACTCATGCCTCCACCTCCTTGGGGGCTTCGGCGGCGAGCGTCGCCGGGCCGATGCGGACGAGGGAGCCGGGCTGCGCCCCGGTGTCGGAGGCGACGCCGCCGCCGGTGGAGTTCAGCGGGAGCCAGACCACCCGGTCGGGCATCTCGGTGACCTCCAGCAGGAGTTCGACCGTTCCGGCGGTCCCGGTCACGGCCAGCAGGTCGCCGTCCTTGACGCCCGCCTCGGCGGCCGTGGCGGCCGACACACGCGCGCGTGCCGGATGCCGGGTGCCGGCGAGCGCGTCGTCGCCCTCCTGGAGGACGCCCTGGTCGAGCAGCAGCCGGTGCCCGGCGAGCACGGCCTCACCGGCCGCCGGCCGCGCCAGCACACCCGCGGTCTGCAAGGGGTTCGAGGCCCGCGGGCCGTCCCACGCGCCGATCCGGTCCAGCTCCGCGCGGGCGGTGCGCAGGTCCGGCAGGCCCAGGTGGACGTCCATGGCGTCGGCGAGCATGTGCAGCACGCGCGCGTCGCCGGGAGCCAGCCGGCGCGTGAGCTGGTCGGGCTTGAGCGCGGCCTCGAAGGAGCGGACCCGGCCCTCCCAGTTGAGGAAGCTGCCCGCCTTCTCGGCGACCGCCGCCACCGGGAACACCACGTCCGCGTGCCCGGTGACCTCGCTGGGCCGCAGTTCCAGCGACACCAGGAAGCCGACCGAGGCGAGCGCCTCACGCGCGCGTGCCGGGTCGGGCAGGTCGGCGACCTCGACGCCCGCCACCACCAGCGCCTGGAGTTCTCCCCGGGCGGCGGCCTCGACGATCTGCCCGGTGTCCCGGCCGAAGCGGTGCGGAAGTTCGGCGACGCCCCAGGCTGCCGCGATCTCCTCACGCGCGCGCGGGTCGGTGGCCGGGCGTCCGCCGGGCAGCAGGGTCGGCAGCGCACCCGCCTCGACGGCGCCGCGCTCGCCGGCCCGGCGCGGGATCCAGACCAGCTTCGCGCCGGTCACCCCGGCGGCCCGGACGGCCGCGGTCAGCCCGCCCGCCACCGAGGCCAGCCGCTCGCCGACGACGATCACCGCGCCCTCGGTGCGCAGTGCCTCGGCGGCGACGGTGCCGCCCTCCTCCAGGCCCACGCCGCTCGCCAGCGCGTCCAGCCACTCGGTCTCGGTCCCGGGAGCCGCCGGCAGCAGCGTGCCGCCCGCCTTCTCCAGACCGCGGGTGGCGTACGTCGCCAGCGAGTAGACCTTCTGCCCGTGCGTCCGCCAGGCCTTGCGCAGCCGCAGGAAGACGCCGGGGGCCTCCTCCTCGGACTCGAACCCGACCAGCAGGACGGCGGGCGCCTTCTCCAGGGAGGTGTACGTGACACCCGTACCGTCGACGTCACGGCCGCGGCCGGCGACCCGCGCGGCCAGGAAGTCGGCCTCCTCGCCGCTGTGCACGCGCGCGCGGAAGTCGATGTCGTTGGTGTCGAGCGCCACGCGCGCGAACTTGCTGTAGGCGTAGGCGTCCTCGACGGTGAGACGGCCGCCGGCCAGGACACCGGCCCGGGAGCGCGCCGCGGTCAGTCCCCGGGCCGCCGCCTCCAGCGCCTCCGGCCAGGACGCGGGCTCCAGCACACCCGCGGCGTTGCGCACCAGCGGCGTCTCGATCCGGTCCCGGGTCTGCGCGTACCGGAACGCGAAGCGCCCCTTGTCGCACATCCACTCCTCGTTGACCTCCGGGTCGGGGGCCGCGAGACGCCGCATGACCTTGCCGCGCCGGTGGTCGGTGCGCGTCGCGCAGCCGCCGGAGCAGTGCTCGCACACGGAGTGCGAGGAGACCAGGTCGAAGGGGCGGGAACGGAACCGGTACGCCGCCGAGGTCAGCGCCCCGACCGGGCAGATCTGGATGGTGTTCCCGGAGAAGTACGACTCGAACGGGTCGCCCTCGCCGGTGCCGACCTGCTGGAGCGCACCCCGCTCGACCAGCTCGATCATCGGGTCGCCGGCGATCTGGTTGGAGAAGCGGGTGCAGCGCGCGCACAGCACGCACCGCTCGCGGTCGAGCAGCACCTGCGTGGAGATCGGGACGGGCTTCTCGTACGTACGCTTGCGACCCTCGAAGCGGGACTCGGCGTTGCCGTGCGACATCGCCTGGTTCTGCAGCGGGCACTCGCCGCCCTTGTCGCAGACCGGGCAGTCCAGCGGGTGGTTGATGAGGAGCAGCTCCATCACACCGTGCTGGGCCTTCTCGGCGGCGGGCGAGGTGAGGTGGGTCTTCACCACCATCCCGTCCGTGCACGTGATCGTGCAGGACGCCATCGGCTTGCGCTGGCCCTCGACCTCGACGATGCACTGCCGGCAGGCGCCGGCCGGATCGAGGAGGGGATGGTCGCAGAAGCGCGGGATCTCGACGCCGAGCTGTTCGGCGGCCCGGATGACCAGGGTGCCCTTGGGCACGCTGATCTCCACGCCGTCGATGGTCAGCGAGACGAGGTCCTCCGGCGGGAGTGCCGCCTCTCCCCCTCCGGAGGGAGCGCTGGTGGTCACGGTCATGCGTTCACCTCCGTGCGGTCGGCCCAGGCCGTCGACCTGGCCGGGTCGAAGGGGCAGCCGCGGCCCGTGATGTGCTGCTCGTACTCCTCGCGGAAGTACTTGAGCGAGGAGAAGATCGGCGAGGCGGCGCCGTCGCCGAGGGCGCAGAACGACTTGCCGTTGATGTTGTCGGCGATGTCGTTCAGCTTGTCGAGGTCGGACATGACGCCCTTGCCCGCCTCGATGTCGCGCAGCAACTGCACCAGCCAGTAGGTGCCTTCGCGGCACGGCGTGCACTTGCCGCAGGACTCGTGGGCGTAGAACTCGGTCCAGCGCGTCACGGCACGCACGACGCAGGTCGTCTCGTCGAAGCACTGGAGAGCTTTCGTGCCGAGCATGGAACCCGCGGCGCCCACTCCTTCGTAATCAAGAGGGACGTCCAGGTGCTCGTCGGTGAACATCGGCGTCGAGGAGCCGCCGGGCGTCCAGAACTTCAGCCGGTGCCCCGGGCGCATCCCGCCGCTCATCTCCAGGAGCTGACGCAGTGTGATGCCGAGCGGGGCCTCGTACTGGCCGGGGCCGGCGACATGGCCGCTGAGCGAGTAGAGCGTGAAGCCCGGGGACTTCTCGCTGCCCATCGACCTGAACCAGTCCTTGCCGCGGTGCAGGATCGCGGGAACCGACGCGATCGACTCGACGTTGTTCACCACAGTCGGGCACGCGTAGAGGCCCGCGACCGCGGGGAAGGGGGGACGCAGCCGCGGCTGACCACGGCGGCCTTCGAGCGAGTCGAGCAGCGCGGTCTCCTCACCGCAGATGTACGCGCCGGCGCCCGCGTGCACGGTGAGTTCGAGGTCGAGTCCGCTGCCCAGGATGTTCTCGCCGAGGTAGCCGGCCGCGTAGGCCTCGCGCACGGCCTCGTGCAACCGCCGCAGCACCGGGACGACCTCACCACGCAGATAGATGAAGGCATGCGACGACCTGATGGCGTAGCACGCGATCACGATGCCCTCGATGAGGCTGTGCGGGTTCGCGAAGAGGAGCGGGATGTCCTTGCAGGTCCCCGGCTCCGATTCGTCGGCGTTGACAACCAGATAGTGCGGTTTCCCATCACCCTGGGGAATGAACTGCCACTTCATTCCCGTCGGGAATCCCGCGCCGCCGCGGCCGCGCAGACCGGAGTCCTTGACGTACGCGATCAGGTCGTCCGGCGACATCGCGAGCGCCTTGCGGAGCCCCTCGTATCCCTCGTGCCTTCGGTAGACGTCCAGCGTCCAGGACCCGTCCTCGTCCCAGAAGGCCGACAGCACGGGTGCGAGCAGCTTCTCGGGGCTGGTGTCTTTCAGCTCGGGTGCCAAGGTCATCACTCCCCCTCCTCGGCGGCTGGCCCTGCCGGGTGGGCGGGGTCGGAGGCCGACGTGGTCTGCGGCGCGTCGTGCGAGCTCAGGTGTTCGGTGGGCGAGGGCTCGTGCACGGCCCGCTCCCGCGGCTCGTCGTGCGGACCGCCGTCGCGCGGATGGACCACGCGCGCGGGTGCGGCCTCTCCCTTGGCCAGGCGGAGGCCCACCAGCGACGCGGGTCCCGCGCTGCCGCCGGCCTCGACGGCCCCCTCCCGCTCGTCGGGGAAGCCCGCCAGGATCCGCGCGGTCTCCTTGAAGGTGCACAGCGGCGCCCCGCGCGTGGGCTCGACCGGCCGTCCCGCGCGCAGGTCGTCGACGAGACGCTTGGCGCTGCCCGGGGTCTGGTTGTCGAAGAACTCCCAGTTGACCATCACGACCGGCGCGAAGTCGCAGGCCGCGTTGCACTCGATGTGCTCCAGCGTGACCTTGCCGTCCTCGGTGGTCCCGCCGTTGCCGACGCCCAGGTGCTCCTGGAGGGTCTCGAAGATCGCGTCGCCGCCCATCACCGCGCACAGGGTGTTGGTGCAGACGCCCACCTGGTAGTCACCGCTCGGCCTGCGCCGGTACATCGTGTAGAAGGTCGCGACCGCGGTGACCTCGGCGGTGGTCAGGTCCAGCACCTCCGCGCAGAACCGCATCCCGGTGCGGGTGACGTGTCCTTCCTCCGACTGCACGAGATGCAGCAACGGCAGAAGGGCCGACCGGGAGTCCGGGTAGCGCGCGATGATCTCGCGGGCGTCGGCCTCCAGCCGGGCTCGGACGTCGTCCGGGTAGCCGGGCGCGGGCAGTTCGGGCATGCCCAGGCTGACGCCGCGCTCCGAAGAACTGGTGGTCACCGGTCGACGCCTCCCATCACGGGGTCGATGGACGCGACGGCGACGATGACGTCGGCGACCTGGCCGCCCTCGCACATCGCCGCCATGGCCTGAAGGTTGGTGAAGGACGGGTCCCGGAAGTGGACCCGGTAGGGGCGGGTGCCGCCGTCGGACACGACATGCACCCCGAGCTCTCCCTTGGGCGACTCGACCGCCGCGTACGCCTGTCCCGGCGGTACCCGGAAGCCCTCGGTGACCAGCTTGAAGTGGTGGATCAGGGCCTCCATGGAGGTGCCCATGATCTTCTTGATGTGGTCGAGGGAGTTGCCCAGTCCGTCCGGTCCCAGGGCGAGCTGGGCGGGCCAGGCGATCTTCTTGTCGGCGACCATGACCGGGCCGGGCTGCAGCCGGTCCAGGCACTGCTCGACGATCCCGAGCGACTGGCGCATCTCCTCCAGCCGGACCAGGAAGCGGCCGTAGGCGTCGCAGGAGTCGGCGGTCGGGATCTCGAAGTCGTACGTCTCGTAGTCGCAGTACGGCTGCGCCTTGCGCAGGTCGTGCGGCAGACCGGTGGAGCGCAGGATCGGGCCGGTGGCGCCGAGGGCCATGCAGCCGGCCAGGTCGAGATAGCCGATGTCCTGCATGCGGGCCTTGAAGATGGGGTTCCCGGTGGCGAGCTTGTCGTACTCCGGGAGGTTCTTCCTCATCTTCTTCACGAACTCGCGGATCTGGTCCACCGCGCCGGGCGGCAGGTCCTGGGCGAGTCCGCCGGGGCGGATGTACGCGTGGTTCATCCGCAGGCCCGTGATGAGCTCGTAGATGTCGAGAATCATTTCACGATCACGGAATCCGTAGATCATGATCGTGGTGGCGCCGAGCTCCATGCCTCCGGTGGCGATGCACACCAGGTGGGAGGACAATCGGTTCAGCTCCATCAGGAGCACCCTGATGATCTTGGCGCGCTCGGTGATCTGGTCCTCGATGCCGAGGAGCTTCTCGACGGCGAGACAGTAGGCGGTCTCGTTGAAGAAGGACGTCAGGTAGTCCATGCGCGTCACGAAGGTGGTGCCCTGCGTCCACGTCCGGAACTCGAGGTTCTTCTCGATGCCGGTGTGCAGGTAGCCGATGCCGCAGCGGGCCTCGGTGACCGTCTCGCCGTCGATCTCCAGGATCAGACGAAGCACTCCATGGGTGGACGGGTGCTGAGGACCCATGTTGACGACGATGCGTTCGTCGTCGGCGCGGGCCGCGGACTGGACGACCTCGTCCCAGTCGCCACCGGTGACCGTGTATACGGTGCCCTCGGTGGTCTCGCGCGCCGAGGCGGCCGACGCCGCGGATGCTGACTGCGTGCTCACGAGTACGACCTCCGCTGGTCCGGAGCCGGGATCTGGGCGCCCTTGTACTCGACGGGGATGCCGCCGAGGGGATAGTCCTTGCGCTGCGGGTGGCCCTGCCAGTCGTCCGGCATCATGATCCGCGTCAGGGCCGGGTGACCGTCGAAGACGATCCCGAAGAAGTCGTAGGCCTCGCGCTCGTGCCAGTCGTTCGTCGGATAGACGGGGACCAGGGTCGGGATGCGCGGGTCGCTGTCCGGGGCGCTGACCTCCAGGCGGATCAGCCTGTTGTGGGTGATCGAGCGCAGGTGGTAGACGGCGTGCAGCTCGCGGCCCTTGTCACTCGGGTAGTGGACCCCGCTCACACCGGTGCAGAGCTCGAAGCGCAGGGCCGGGTCGTCGCGCAGGGTGCGGGCGACCCGCACCAGGTGCTCGCGCTCGATGTGGAAGGTCAACTCGCCGCGGTCGACGATCGTCTTCTCGATGGCGTTGTCGGGCAGGAGTCCCTGTTCCTCCAGGGCGCCCTCGAGTTCGTCGGCGACCTCGTCGAACCAGCCGCCGTAGGGGCGGCTCGCCGGGCCCGGGAGCCGGACCGAGCGGACCAGACCGCCGTACCCGCTGGTGTCGCCACCGTTGTCGGCGCCGAACATGCCGCGCTGCACGCGGATCTGCTCACCGCCCTGGCCTCGCTGGCCGGGGAGGTTGTCGGCGGCCAGGTCCTTCTCGGGGTTCACCCCGTCGGCGCCGCCGTGGCCGTTGGCGTCGCTCATCGCAGCAGCCCCTTCATCTCGATCGTGGGCAGGGCCTTGAGCGCCGCTTCCTCCGCCTCCCGGGCCGCGTCCCGCGCGTTCACGCCGAGCTTGGAGGTCTGGATCTTCTGGTGGAGCTTGAGGATCGCGTCCATCAGCATCTCGGGCCGCGGCGGGCAGCCGGGCAGATAGATGTCGACGGGGACGATGTGATCGACGCCCTGGACGATCGCGTAGTTGTTGAACATGCCGCCGGAGGAGGCGCAGACCCCCATGGAGATGACCCACTTGGGGTTCGGCATCTGGTCGTAGACCTGCCGCAGCACCGGCGCCATCTTCTGGCTCACCCGGCCGGCGACGATCATCAGGTCCGCCTGGCGCGGAGAGCCCCGGAAGACCTCCATGCCGAAGCGCGCCAGGTCGTACCGTCCTGCCCCGGTGGTCATCATCTCGATGGCGCAGCAGGCCAGGCCGAACGTGGCGGGGAAGACGGACGCCTTGCGCACCCAGCCCGCGGCCTGCTCGACGGTGGTCAGCAGGAAGCCGCTCGGCAGCTTTTCTTCGAGTCCCATGTCCCTTGGCCCCTCAGTCCCATTCCAGGCCGCCGCGCCGCCACACATAGGCGTAGGCGACGAAGACGGTGAGCACGAAGAGCAGCATCTCCACGAGCCCGAACACACCCAGGGCGTCGAAGGTGACGGCCCACGGGTAGAGGAAGACGATCTCGATGTCGAAGACGATGAAGAGCATCGCCGTCAGGTAGTACTTGATGGGGAAGCGCCCGCCGCCGGCCGGCGTGGGGGTCGGCTCGATGCCGCACTCGTAGGCCTCGAGCTTGGCCCGGTTGTACCGCTTCGGACCGATCAGCGTGGCCATGACCACGGAGAAGATCGCAAAGCCTGCCCCGAGGGCTCCCAGTACGAGGATGGGCGCATACGCGTTCACCGCTCCTCGCTCCTCTCAGTCGGCACTGACTGGTGGCGGTTGCGTCGGACCCGGGACCCGCCTCACCGGTCCCGCGAACCTCGCCCGTCCGGGCGAAGATCGCGAACATGTGAAGCAGGTCACAAGCCCAACCGCCTCGCATCTTATGCCTGCCGGTCTGTGATCTGCGACACGGGGTATTGCACAAGCTTTGTGATCTCCACCACCTGACGAAGGATCATGAAGTCGGATGAGCGGTGATCTTCACACTTGAAGCGTCCGAGTGGTCACCAGAGGTGACATTTTCCCGCGTCTGCGCAGGTGATCGAGGTCGTCTCCATATCAAGAGGCTTCCCTTGCATGCAAATTGGCGCCACGCCCGACCCCTTGATAAAGGGCGGCATTCACACATCAGAGGGAGCCGGGCAACGCGATGTGGACGCGTGCACGCGTTCACGAGCCCGCCCGGGCGCGAACCGTCGGCACGCACGGAGCGCCACCCCTCGCGCGGGGACACCGCTCTCGCGCGAGACGCGGCCGCCCCGGTGACCGTTCCGTGACCTCCGCCACATCCATGAGAGGCCCATGAGAACCGGGCTTGGCCAACGGTCCTCAGCGATGGTAGGTCGCGGGCAATTCGGACGTAACCGCGAAAGACCGTGATCACAGGCTTGATCACCTGTGTCCGCAATGTCCGTTACGGCGTCAATAAGGAGTGGCGCGAACGGTATTGAGGGGTCCTGTTGAACAATTGTGGCGCAGCACACGTTGCTTGTAGGTATGGAGGAGCCCCTGATACCGGTAGTACCCATGTCCCACACCGCTCACATACGCAGCCACCGGAAGCCCCGCCGCAGCGCGTCGACGATCGCGATGCGGGCCGGAGTCGCCGGCGGCGTCCTCGGCACCCTGGCCGTCGCGGCATCGGGCGCGGCCAACGCCGCCGAGCCGGTGACGCAGACCTTCGAAATGCCCACCCTCACCGGCGACCTGGTCGCCCAGATCGCGCAGTCCGCGGACGCCACGCAGCAGGCCGCCGCCGACTACCAGCTCCGGGCCGAGCGCGACGCGGCTGCGGCGAACGCCGCGAAGCAGGCCAAGGCGGACCTGGCCGAGGCGAAGCAGAAGGCCGAGGCGGCCAGGAAGAAGGCTGCCGAGACGGCCCGCAAGGCCGCCGCGGAGCGCGCCTCGCGCGACTCGGCGCGGGACACGCTCAGCACCTCCACGGCCACGCAGGCGAGCACCTCGACGGCGACCGGTTCGGCCGCGGCCGTCATCGCCTTCGTCAAGGCCCAGGTCGGCGACGCCTACGTCTCCGGCGGCACCGGCCCCAACTCGTGGGACTGCTCGGGTCTGGTGCAGGCCGCCTTCAAGCAGGTCGGCATCGACCTGCCGCGCGTCTCCCAGGACCAGTCGGTCGCCGGCACCCAGGTCTCGCTGAGCAACCTCCAGCCGGGCGACATCCTGTACTGGGGCAGCGCGGGCAGCGCGTACCACGTGGCGGTGTACGTCGGCGACGGCATGTTCGTCGGCGCGCAGAACCCGTCCACGGGCGTCGTGATGAAGCCCCTGTCGTACGACCCGCCGAGCGGCGCGGTGCGCAT
Organism: Streptomyces sp. NPDC001443; assembly: GCF_053597355.1. Taxonomy (NCBI): domain Bacteria; kingdom Bacillati; phylum Actinomycetota; class Actinomycetes; order Kitasatosporales; family Streptomycetaceae; genus Streptomyces; species Streptomyces sp. NPDC001443. The sequence goes on along the minus strand of NZ_JBSFIA010000018.1, from coordinate 92,621 downwards.
GCTCTGACGCGCACAGCCGTACGGGGTGAAGGGCCGCAGCCGCTCGGGGGCAGCGGCCCTTCCGGCATGAAGGGGTCCCGGTCCTGGGCCGGGACCCCTCCTCACCGGGTCAGGCCTTCGGGGCCACCTTGCTCAGGCCGTTGATGATGCGGTCCATCGCGTCGCCGCCGGTCGGGTCGGTGAGGTTGGCGAGGAGCTTGAGGGTGAACTTCATCAGCATCGGGTGGGTCAGACCGCGCTGGGCCGCGATCTTCATGACCTTCGGGTTGCCGATGAGCTTCACGAAGGCGCGACCCAGCGTGTAGTAGCCGCCGTAGGTGTCCTTGAGGACCCGCGGGTAGTGCTGGAGGGCCGTCTCGCGCTGCCCCGGGGTCGAGCGGGCGTGGGCCTGGACGATGACGTCGGCCGCGATCTGGCCGGACTCCATCGCGTAGGCGATGCCCTCGCCGTTGAAGGGGTTGACCAGACCGCCGGCGTCGCCGACGAGGAGCAGGCCCTTGGTGTAGTGGGGCTGGCGGTTGAAGGCCATGGGCAGGGCCGCGCCGCGGATCGGACCGGTCATGTTGTCCGGGGTGTAGCCCCAGTCCTCGGGCATCGACGCGCACCAGGCCTTCAGGACCTCGCGCCAGTCGAGTTCCTTGAAGGAGTCCGAGGTGTTGAGCACGCCCAGACCGACGTTCGACGTGCCGTCGCCCATCCCGAAGATCCAGCCGTAGCCGGGCAGCAGCCGGTCCTCGCCCGGACCGCGGCGGTCCCACAGTTCCAGCCAGGACTCCAGGTAGTCGTCCTCGTGCCGCGGCGAGGTGAAGTACGTGCGCACCGCGACCCCCATCGGGCGGTCCTCACGGCGGTGCAGTCCCATCGCCAGGGACAGCCGGGTGGAGTTGCCGTCGGCGGCCACCACCAGCGGGGCGTGGAAGGTGACCTCCCGCTTCTCCTCGCCGAGCTTGGCCGTCACGCCGGTGATCCGGCCGGTGCGGTCGTCGACGACCGGGCCGGAGACGTTGCAGCGCTCGAACAGACGGGCCCCCGCCTTCTGGGCCTGGCGGGCGAGCTGTTCGTCGAAGTCGTCGCGCTTGCGGACGAGTCCGTAGTCGGGGAAGGAGGCGAGTTCCGGCCAGTCGAGCTGGAGGCGGACGCCCCCGCCGATGATCCTGAGCCCCTTGTTGCGGAGCCAGCCGGCCTCCTCCGAGATGTCGATGCCCATCGCGACGAGTTGCTTCACGGCGCGCGGGGTGAGCCCGTCGCCGCAGACCTTCTCGCGCGGGAACTCGGTCTTCTCCAGCAGGAGTACGTCGAGGCCGGCCTGGGCCAGGTGGTAGGCGGTGGCGGAGCCGGCCGGCCCCGCGCCCACGACGATCACATCGGCGGTGTTGTCGGAGAGTGGCTCGGTCACGGCGGGATCTCCCCAAGGTTCGAAATCTGCGTGCCGACCGGCACTGGACATGGGCAGTCTATTCAGCAGAATTGATCACCCGGCTGAAGGGCTGCCCCGTGAACCGACCTCTGCCCGTCGTGCACCTGCGCGTCCCCACCGACGAGGACGCCGTCGCCTGGCATCGGATCTTCGACGACCCCGATGTCATGGAGTTCCACGGCGGCAGATCCTCGGAGTTGTACGTCTACGAGGAACTCACGGCCCGCCAGCGCCGGCACGACGCCGAACGCGGCTTCTGCCTGTGGACGATGCTCGACGAGTCCGGCCGGGTCATCGGCTTCACCGGGGCGCAGCCGTGGCCGCAGGAGTGGGGGCCGAAGGGCGAGATCGAGATCGGCTGGCGGCTCGGGCGGGAGCACTGGGGCAAGGGGTACGCGACCGCGGCCGCGCGGCTGACGCTGGAGCGGGTGCGTGCGGCGGGGGTGGAGAGCGTGGTGGCGATGGTCCTCTCCCAGAACGCCCGGTCGATCGCGGTCACCCGGCGGCTGGGCATGAGCCTCGCCGAGACGTTCACGACCCCGACCTCGAAGAAGGAGGGGCACTGCTACCGGCTCGCGCTGTGAATCCCGGCAGCAGCAGGCGACGCGGCAGGCAACACAACAGGTAACTCTAAGTAAGTATTCGTTACAGAAAGCCACTTGGAGCTTCCGGACGGCACCCTCGGGCGGTTACTCTGCCAGTACCGCTGGGGGTGACACCTGTGCGCTTGACACCCAAAACGCCTGAAGTGCGCGTACCCAAGCTCGTCGGTCTCATGGCCGTGGACGCCCGCGAGACCGCCGCGGCGCACGGCTTGCTGCTGGCCGCACCCGACCGGCCCGAATTCCATCGCACCGTCGTCGACTACGTCGTACGGCAGTACCCGCCGCCCGGTGTCGAGGTGCCGCGCGGTGTCGTCGTGACCGTGTGGTTCGACCTCGGCGAGGGTGAGGGCGGCGGAGGCGCCGGCGTGCGCGAGCCGCGGATCCCGAACCCCACCGGGGGCGGGATGCAGCGCGAGTTGGGCGAACCGGGCGGCGCCTTCGAGGTGACCAGGTAGCAGCCGGGGCAGGCGCGCCCCGTGCCTCAGGCCTGCTTGAGGCCCGTGCCTCAGGCCTGCTTGAAGCCCCGGTGCAGAGCGACGATGCCGCCGCTCAGGTTCCGCCAGGCCACCTTCGACCAGCCGGCCCCGCGCAGGCGCGCGGCGAGTCCGGCCTGGTCGGGCCAGGCGCGGATGGACTCGGCGAGGTAGACGTACGCGTCGGGGTTGGAGGAGACCGCGCGGGCGACCGGCGGCAGCGCGCGCATCAGGTACTCGGTGTAGACCGTGCGGAACGGCGCCCAGGTCGGGTGGGAGAACTCGCAGATCACCACGCGGCCGCCGGGCTTGGTCACCCGGTACATCTCGCGCAGCGCGGCATCGGTGTCCTGCACGTTGCGCAGTCCGAAGGAGATGGTGACGGCGTCGAAGGTGTCGTCCTTGAAGGGCAGCCGGGTCGCGTCGCCGGCCGTGAACGGCAGCCAGCCGTTGCGCTTCTTGCCGACCTGGAGCATCCCGATGGAGAAGTCGCAGGGGACGACGTAGGCGCCGGTGCGGGCGAAGGGGAGCGACGACGTCGCCGTACCGGCGGCCAGGTCGAGGACCTTCTGGGCGGGGCGGGCGTCCACCGCCTTCGCGACCTCCTTGCGCCAGCGCCGGTCCTGACCGAGGGACAGCACGTCGTTGGTGAGGTCGTACCGTTCCGCCACGTTGTCGAACATCGAGGCGACTTCGTGCGGCTGCTTGTCCAAGGATGCGCGGGTCACCGGCCCATTGTGGCAGTACGGGCCGGACGCACCCACGCCCGGCCCACCCACCGACGTGTCACGGCAGCAGCCTCGGCCTCTTCTTCGCCGCCACGTCCTCGACCCAGCCGCACAGCAGCACGAAGACCGCTATCAGGATCCAGCCGATGCCGAACATGAACCACTGGCTGTCCAGCGGCAGCCACTTCTCGAACGCGGGCACGTCCCAGAACCGGTCTATCAGCGGCACGGCGAGGATCAGCGCTATCTCGTGCCACAGATAGATCGTCACCGCGCGGGCGTTGAAGACCGTCACGAGCCGGTCCAGCCGGCGGAACCGGGCGAGGCCGGCGAAGTCGACCGCGAAGCGCGCCTTGAAGTACATCAGCAGCGCCACGAACCCGGCCGACCAGAAGGCCTGCGCGAGCGGTATCTCGTCCAGGTCGTAGGTGCCGAACTCGCCCTGGTGCGAGAGCGCGTACCAGCCCCCGAAGACGATCGCGGCGAGCGAGAGCACGACGACAACGGCCGGTCGCAGCCGCTGGAGCACGCCGTCGCGGTGCGCGAAGCCGAGGATCCAGCAGAACAGGTACGTCGCCAGGTCCCACAACGCGCTGCCGAAGCGTCCGTCGGGCGGCGACCAGACGAGCTGGAGGACCAGGATCGGGGCCAGGGAGGCCAGCAGGACCGGCACCGGGGCCGCCCGGAACACCCTGAGCAGCACCGGGGACAGCAGCACGAACCAGAGGTACGTCCGCAGGTACCAGAGGATCTCCCACGCCTGCGTGCCCCAGGCGTTGCCCGGCGGGTCGCCCAGCGGCACGATCCAGTAGACGATCTGCCAGCCCGGCATCCAGTCGTGGAGCAGCATCGCGAGGACCACGAAGAAGCCCCAGAACCAGAACGGCGGCATCAGCCTGCGCAGCCGGCTCCTCACGACCTTGGCCGCCGGGCGCTCCAGAGACTTCGCCATCAGGGTGCCGGCCAGGCCGAACATGATCCCCATCGAGGGGAAGACCATCCCCGCCCAGGCCCACCCGAAGGTGTGATACGCGACCACGCGCACCAGCGCCACGGCGCGCAGGGTGTCGAAGTAGCGGTCACGGCCGGCCTGTTTCGGCACGGGCGGGGACGTCTCCTCCGCGACGACGGGAGCCTCGGCCTCGGGCTCCGCCTCCGGCTCCACCTCGAGCTCGGACTCCACCGTGGGCAGCGTCGCCGTCGGGTCGGCCGTCGGCTGCTGCTGCCCGTACCCCGCGCGCTGCTGGGGGTACGGCTGCCGTACGTACCGCTGCGGCTCCTGACCGCCGTACCCGTACCCGTACCCGTGCGCCTGCTCGTACCCGTACCCGGGCTGCTGCCCGTACCCGTACCCGGGCTGCTGCGGCTCCTGTCCGAACCCCTGCCCCGGCTGCGGATGCCCCTGCCGGTACGGCTGCTGCTCCGCTCCCCAGCTCATCGGCTCGCCCCTGCCGGAGTGCCGACCTCGCCTGTGCGCTTGAGCTTCTGCCAGCGCAGCCGGCCGCCGGTGAGCGCGGTGATGCAGGAGTGGATGAGGACGAGGTACATCATCTGCCGGTAGGCCAGCTGCTGGAGCGGCATCATCAGCAGGTAGCGGTACTTCTCGCGGTCGAGCCGGAACGCGTACGCCGCGCACGTGAGCTGGACCGCCAGCACCGCCAGCCAGGCCAGCAGGGCCGCCCGGAAGTCGATGAAGATCATCGAGTAGACGGTGAACACGTCGATGAGGGGCGCGAAGACCGGGGTGACGATCTGGAAGATCACCACCAGTGGCATGCCGACCCGGCCGAAGCGGCCCGACGGCCCGTTGTCCGTCAGGGACTTGCGGTGCTTCCACAGCGCCTGCATGGTGCCGTACGACCAGCGGTAGCGCTGGGACCAGAGCTGCTTGAGCGAACCGGGCGCCTCCGTCCAGGCCTTGGCGTGCTCCTGGTAGACGACCCGCCAGCCGGCGCGGTGCATGGCGATGGTGATGTCGGTGTCCTCGGCGAGGGTGTCCTCGCTCATCCCGCCGACCTCCAGCACGGCGTCCCGGCGGAACGCGCCGATCGCACCGGGGATGGTGGGCATGCAGCGCAGCAGGTCGTACATGCGGCGGTCGAGGTTGAAGCCCATCACGTACTCGATGTGCTGCCAGGCGCCGATGACCGTGTCGCGGTTGCCGACCTTGGCGTTGCCCGCGACCGCGCCGACCTCCGGGTCGGCGAAGGGCTGGACGAGCTGGTGCACGGCGTCCGGCTCGAAGACGGTGTCGCCGTCCATCATCACGACGATGTCGTGACTGGCGCTGCGCACACCGTTGTTGAGGGCGGCCGGCTTGCCCGCGTTCTCCTGCCGGACGACCCGGACGTTCGTCATGCCGAGCGACTCGGCCGCGGCACGGGCGATCTCGGAGGTGCCGTCCGTGGAACCGTCGTCGACGACGATGATCTCGATCGGATGGGTGCTCTGCGCCAGCGACTTCAGCGTGTTGGCGATGCACTCCTTCTCGTTGTACGCCGGGACGATCACGCTCACCGGACGGGTCACCGTCGGCCCCCAGCCGAACCGGCGTCTGTTGCGCTGCCGGTAGTGCCGGCGGGCGAGGATCAGCATCATCCCGAAGCGGCCCATGACGGCGACGCCCACGACCATGAGCCCGACCGAGAGCACGGGCACCGTCCACTCGGCGACGGCCACCGCCACGATCAGGGCCTTGCCCTCGTAGAGGGTGGCGCCGGTGGCCCGCCGGTGCGCGGCCTGGAGACCGGAGGTGGTGCTGCCGGTGTCGCCGCCGCCGTTCGGCGGGGTCCCGGTGGGCTGACCGCCGGTCGCACCCGCATCGGCGGCACCCGCCGCCTGCTGCCGGCCCGCCGCCTCGTCCTTCTGCATCACGCCGCTGATGGTGGTGAAGGTGTAGCCCTTCGCCTTCATCTTCTTGATGTACTTCGGCAGCGCCGCGATCGTCTGGGAACGCTCGCCACCCGCGTCGTGGAACAGGACCGACGCACCGTCGGTGCCGCTCGGCGTCGCCCACTGGATGATCTTCGAAACGCCCGGCCGCTTCCAGTCGTCGCTGTCGGTGTCGACGAAGACGCTGGTGTAGCCGTCCTCGCCGAGCCTCTTGTAGACGGGCCAGCTGTAGTTGTCGATCGCGTCCGTCTCGGAGGAGTACGGCGCGCGGAACAACGTCGTCGTGATGCCGGCCGCGCCCGCCAGGGCGAGCTGAGTCTGTTCCATTTCCCGGTCGACCCGGGCGCCGCTCTGGTACGAAAGGTCGACATGGGTGAAAGTATGGATTCCGACCTCGTTGCCCTGTTCGACCATCGTCTTCACGATGCCCGGATAGCGCGAGACCATCGAGCCGACCAGGAAGAACGTGCCGGGCACGTCGTTCTCCTGAAGGATCTTCAGGACCTGGGGCGTCCAGGTGGGGTTCGGGCCGTCGTCGAAGGTGAGGGCGATCGTCTTGTCCGGCACCGAGACGCTCGTGGCCTGCCCGCCCCGGAAGGTGAGGATCGGGCCGCCATCGAGGATCTTCTCGGGGACCTTGCTCGAACTCGCCCCGTCGCGCACCCGTTCGTCACCGCCGACCTCGGCGCGCAGATAGCCGTCGAGCAGCATCACGCACGTCAGGGCGAGCAGGAGCAGCAGAGCGAGGATGACACGGGGTTTCTGGAGGGCGGCGGCCCGGCCGGCCGCCCGCTCGATACGGGTGGGGGCGCGGCGCCGGCCACGGGGGGAGGTCATGGTCGTCATGGGGGTGGCTGCGTTCCCGTCAGTTGGCGGCCGCGGCGGCGGACGCGGACGAGGTCGGGTCGGCGGCGCCCGAGGGCAGTGCCGACGGGGTGCCGCCGGGGCGGCCGATCCGGTTGCCGACGCCACCGTCCGGCCGCAGGCCGCCGGGACCCTGCACGCTCTGCGCCGTGCCCCCGAACGGCAGGAGCGAGGACGGGTTCAGCGAGGTGCCCCACCCCATGAAGGCGGCGCCGAGCACACCCGCGTACGCGAGGCAGACCACGCCCAGGAGGACGCCGATCCGACGCAGCAGCTTCGATCTGCGTCCCGAGTTGTCAACGAACACGGGCCCCTCGGCGGAGGCGTTGCCGCGTTTGCGACGGCGACCACGATCGGCGCCACGACTTTCGATGGCAGTCTCTGAATGCATTCCACGGATATTAGGGACGCTTTATGTGCCAACCCCTTCGGCTTCCCTGTGAGCAACCCATGAGAGGCGCCCCAACCTGTCTTTTAACCAAGAGAAACCATAAATCCCGGCGCCCCCTGTCGCCCGCATGGGCGCATCGAATACCCCTTTCGTACGGGCGTTTCGCCCGCCTTGCCCACACCTTTCCATGAAATTCCTGTGAGATATCTGTGCGCGAAAGACCACAGCGTGATGTGAGACATTTCCATACGGCAATCACGCTTTGTTTCCATCCTGAGACAGAAATCACGAGAGCGGGTGCATACGCAATGAGGAGTTTTCTGCGGCCGATGGCCGGGCTGGCCTGCCTGTTTGCCATGGCCACGGCGGGCTGCTCCGCGGGGACCGGCGGCACGTCGGACGCGGCGGGCGCGGCGCCGGAACGGTCCGACTCCTCCCCCTCGGCTCACGCCTCGGACAAGGGTTCGGGGGGTGCCTCACAGACCCCGTCGTACGAGCCGTACGTCAGCGCCGAACAGGCCTCCGCCAACGACTCGGCCGGCTCCCCGACGACGTACAACCTGGCTTTCGTGATCTCGGACGGCAGCAGCTGTACGCCGAAGTGGAACGGCACCTCGGCCATCGGGGACCCGGCGGTGAAGTCCCGGATCGCGAAGCTGACGGACTCCGGCGCGAGTGTGCGCGTCTCCTTCGGCGGGGCCTCCGGCAAGGAGCTGGCGTCGGTCTGCGGCAGCGTCTCGAAGCTGGCGGACGCCTACGGCCAGGCGCTGGACGCGGCGGGGGCGACCCAGGCCGACTTCGACGTCGAGGGCACCCAGCTGACCGACTCCGGCTCGGTCGCCCTGCGCTCCCTGGCGATCGCCGAGTTGCAGAAGGACCGGCCCGACCTGCGGGTGTCCTTCACCCTCCCGGTCATGCCCAGCGGCCTCGACGCCGACGGCCTGGCGCTGCTGAAGTCCGCCAACAAGTACGACGTCCAGGTCTCCGTCGTGAACATCATGACGATGAACTACGGGGAGTCGTACACCGCCGACATGGGCGACTACGCCCTCACCTCGGCCAAGGCCACCCACACCCAGCTGAAGGAGGTGTTCGGGCTGTCCGACGCGGCCGCCTGGCAGGGGATGGCCCTCACTTCGATGCTCGGCGTGAACGACGTCGCCAACGAGACGTTCTCGCTGTCGGACGCGGCCCAGGTGCGGACGTTCGCCGAGGAGAAGGAGATCGCCTGGGTGTCCATGTGGTCCACCTTCCGCGACCAGCAGTGCGAGGACGGCCGGGCCACGCAGGACGACGCGGCGACCGACTGCTCGGGGGTGAAGCAGAGTTCGGGGGCGTTCGCGGAGGCGTTCTCGGGCTGAGGCCCGGATCACCGGCGTCGATGCCACCCGGATCACCGGAGGTCACCGGCGCCGGTGCACCAGCCGTCCCGCGACGACGGTCGCCACACAGGTCGCCGCCCCGCGCTCCAGCAGCGTGGCCTCGTCCGGGACGTCGAAGACGGCGAACGTCGCGACTCCGGCGGGCAGCAGGGGTGCCACACCGACTTCCGCGAGGCTTCCGGCACCGGCCAGCGGGTCCAGGGACGGCGCCCCGGCGGGCGGCACCGGGCGCTCCATGGTGAGCAGCCCCGCCCGGCGCACCGCGTCCAGCACGGCCGGCCGCGCCAACTCCCCCGCCACCGCGACGGTTCCGTGCGCCAGCATCCGCTGCACGCCGCGCCGGGCGCTCGCGCCCCAGCGGGTGTCGGTGGGCGCGAGCACGGCCAGCGCCTCGCCGGTGAGCGGCTCGGTGCCCAGCTCGTCGGCCTCGCGCGGGTCGGGATGGTAGGCCCGCTCCAGCAGTTCGGGCCCGTACGGATTCAGCAGCCCCGGCGTGAGCAGTCCCGGCCAGCGGCGGACGCGGGCCGTCGGGTGCCCGGCCGCCAGCTCCGCGTACGGGCCGACGGCCGCCAGCTCCCGGCCGTCGACGAGCACCGCGCCGTCCGGCAGGGCGGGCCGCCGGTCCCCCGGGATCAGCAGGTCGGCGGCGTGGATCGTCAGCACGTGCGGGTCAGTTGGAGGCCAGCAGCTTCAGTTCGGGATGTGCCGTGCCGCCCTCGATCGCCGTGGAGGAGATGTGCGACATGACGCGCTCGTCCACGGGGTCGTTCGCCGGGTCGTCGTGCACGACGATGTGCTCGTACGTCGTGGTCCGCTGGGCCGGGACCCGGCCCGCCTTGCGGATCAGGTCGATGATCTCCAGGCGGTTGGAGCGGTGCCTGGCACCGGCGGAGGAGACGACGTTCTCCTCCAGCATGATCGAGCCGAGGTCGTCGGCGCCGTAGTGCAGGGAGAGTTGGCCGACCTCCTTGCCGGTGGTCAGCCACGAGCCCTGGATGTGGGCGATGTTGTCCATGAACAGCCGCGCGATGGCGATCATCCGCAGGTACTCGAAGAGCGTGGCCTGGGTGCGGCCCTTCAGGTGGTTGTTCTCGGGCTGGTAGGTGTACGGGATGAAGGCCCGGAAGCCGCCCGTACGGTCCTGGACGTCACGGATCATCCGCAGGTGCTCGATGCGCTCGGCGTTGGTCTCGCCGGTGCCCATGAGCATCGTGGACGTGGACTCGACGCCCAGCCGGTGCGCGGTCTCCATGATCTCCAGCCAGCGCTCGCCGCTCTCCTTCAGCGGGGCGATGGCCTTGCGCGGCCGCTCCGGGAGCAGCTCGGCGCCGGCGCCGGCGAAGGAGTCGAGTCCGGCCTGGTGGATCCGGGTGATGGCCTCCTCGACCGACACCTTCGAGATCCGGGCCATGTGCTCGACCTCGCTCGCCCCCAGGCTGTGGATGACGAGCTGCGGGAACTCCTTCTTGATGGCGGAGAAGTGCTTCTCGTAGTACTCGACGCCGTAGTCCGGGTGGTGGCCGCCCTGGAACATGATCTGGGTGCCGCCCAGTTCGACGGTCTCCGCGCAGCGGCGCAGGATGTCGTCGAGGTCGCGGGTCCAGCCCTTGGCGGTGTCCTTGGGAGCCGCGTAGAAGGCGCAGAACCGGCACGCCGTGACGCACACGTTCGTGTAGTTGATGTTGCGCTCGATGATGTACGTGGCGATGTGCTCGGTGCCCGCGTACCGGCGGCGGCGTACGGCGTCGGCGGCGGCGCCCAGCGCGTGCAGCGGGGCGTCGCGGTAGAGGACGAGCGCCTCCTCGGGCGTGATGCGTCCGCCCGCCGCCGCACGGTCGAGCACGGCTGTGACATCAAAAGACGTGGGCTCGGCCTTCTCGGTCACCGGAGCATCCCCTTCGTCACGGGTTGTGGACGGACCGAACCAGCCTACGCCAGGCGTTTTCCCGCCCCGGCCGCACCCGCCCGGTACGCCGTCGAACCCGGCCGCGGAGGTCGGCGGAAGCGACGGCGGCACTCGGTCCGAGCACGCGCACGCCCTCAGGCCGAGTACGCGCCGATCAGCAGCCCGGCGAACGCTCCCGCGATCAGGAACGGCCCGAACGCGATGGACGTCTTGCGCCCGGCACCCCGCGCGACGACGAGTACACCCCCGTACACGGCCCCGGACAGGAACCCGGCGAAGGTGCCGAGCAGCACCGTCGGCCAGCCGTACCAGCCGAGGACCGCCCCGGCGCCGAGCGCCAGCTTCACATCGCCGAAGCCCATGCCGCCCGGGTTGACGAGGAACAGCACGAAGTAGCCGCCGCCGAGGGCGAGGGCGCCGTACAGCGCGGTGAGCCAGGTGCCCGCGTGCTCGGGCGCGAGGGCGGCCGCGCCGAGCAGGGCGAGGGCGGCGGCGGCGAGCGGGAGGGTCAGCGCGTCGGGCAGCCGCTGCACCCGGAAGTCGACCACCGCCAGCAGCACGCCGACCGGCGCCAGCAGCAGCCAGACGGCGAGTTCGGGCCGGGTGCCGGTGGCGGCGGCGAGGGCCGCGCAGACCGCGGCGGTGGAAAGGGCGAGGAGGGACACGCCGGGGCCGTACCGGGCCTCGGCGCGGGGACAGCGCGCGCACCGCGCCGGTCCGGTCCAGCCGCGCAGCGGATGCCCGCCCGGACACTCCCCGCGCCACGGCTCGCCCGACGGCACGGAGAAGCGATGGGCGGCCCGGGGCAGCAGCGCGCCCGTCGCCGCACCCCACAGGGCGGCGACGAGGACCAGCGCGGTGGTGCTCATCCCGCCTCGGCGACGCCGTCGCGCCAGGTCGGCAGCAGCTCGTCGAGGAGCGCCTCGGTGCGCGGCGGCAGACCGCGCGCGCCGCTGCGCCCGACGAGGTCGGCGGCGAGCACGGTGAGCCGGTCCGTGTCCTCGGTGGCGTGCGTGGCGCGCAGCAGCTCGTGCCAGAGCCGCTCGTCGTCCGAGGCGGTCCGCACGGCCGCGTCCAGCGCCTCGATGGCCTTCTCGGCGCGGCCCTTCTCCAGGTGGAACTCGGACAGCGCGAGCCCGATGTCGGCTACGAGCAGCGGCAGTTGGGCGTCGACGATCTCGTGGGTGAGCCAGCGGTAGCGGCCCTCGGCCCGGTCGGCGAGCAGCGGTCCGCGCACCAGCACCAGCGCGTCGGTGAGCAGCCGGCCGCGCACGACCCGGCTGTCGACGCCCTTGCCCTGAGTCGCCTCGTGGTAGAGCGAGCGCAGCACGTCCAGGTCGGAGACGACGGACCGGGCCAGCGTGAGCCGTCCGGCCGTGTCGGCGGTGAGCCGGGGCGAGCCGTCCGGGTCGGTGCCGAGCCAGGCCCGCAGCCGCTCGATCAGCGCGTCGCGGACGTCGTCGGTGACCCCGCGCGGCCACAGCGCGGAGGACAGCACCCGCGGGTGCACTCCCTCGCGGTGCAGCAGCAACAGGGCAAGCGCCTCGTGCAGCAGCGCGCTGCGCTCGTCCTCGGGTGCGTCGAGACCGATGATCTCGTACGAGCCCACGAGGCGCGCGTACACGGCGGGACGGCCCTGCTCGCTGATGTCGACCAGGAACGGCGGGGTCGTCGTCGGTCCGTCCGGGCCGTGCTCGGGGTCCGCCTGCACGAACAGCTCGACGACGGCCCGCTGTTGGGCCACCGGGAGCATCTGGGCGGCCAGTTCCAGGCCGAGCAGCGGGGCGCGCAGGGTGCCGTCGCCGCTGATCTCCATCTCCCAGGCGGCTCCGGGCAGTTGGCCGGTCTCGGTGCCGACGAGATAGCCGATGCCCAATCGGCTCGCGTCGGCGGCGAGTTCGGCCAGCTTGACGGCGTCCTCGGCGGACGGCTGGGCGGCGAGCAGCACCAGGTGCGGGGCCCAACGGGTGTGCTGGGCGGGGCCGGTGCGTCCGGTGAGGACGGAGTCGTGCCCGGCTGCGCCGAGCGCGCCCCGGCGCTGCCGGGTCTCCGCCTCCATGGCCTCGACGAGCGCCTCGATGCCGTCGAGGTGTCGCAGCCGGTTGGGCGCGAGCGGGGTGAGGTCCTCGCCGAATCCGACGAGCGTGATCGTCATCCGGTCCGACCAGCCGTTGGTGGCGAGTTCGGCGGCGACGGAGGCGAACACGGCGGCCCGGTCGGCCTCGCGGCCACTGAGGGAGACGATGCCGGGCACGGCCTCCAGGTTGAGCAGCAGCCGCGAGTCGTCCATGGTGCCGAGGCTGACCAGGCCGGGGTAGGGGGCGGCGGTGTCGAGGTCGTCGTAGCGCGCGGCCTCGGCGCGGGTCAGCACCCAGAAGGTCTGGTCCTGCCCGAGCTGCCACGGCGCGGGCGGCTTGCCCGCGGGCTGGGCGAGCTGGAGGTGCAGGTCGCCGTTGCTGAGCCAGGCCGCGTACACGGTGGGCAGGGCGCGCGACTCGTCGGCGAGCGCGGCGGACAGGCCGCGCAGCGAGCGGTCGAGGAGCCGTACGCCCTCGGGGTCGGCGCCGACGAGCAGCGCGTCCTGGACGTCGAGGGCGTCTCCGGTCGGGGTCGACGGCTCCATGCCACGACGGCCGCCGACGGCCCCGATGGCCGACTGCCACAGGGCCTGCCGGCGCCGGCGGCCGAGCGCGCCGAGCAGACCGGCGGCGAGCAGCGGCGCGCCGAGCAGCGCCTCGGGCAGTCCGAACGCCTGGTCGCCGGAGTCGGCGGAGGCCGTCGGCCCGTGCTGCCGCGCACCGTCGCCCGCGGGCCGCTGTGCGGGCAGCGACGCCCGTGAGGCACCGGCCCCGCCGCCCTGCGCGTGGTCCCCGCCCTGCGCCTGGTCCCCGCCCTGCGCCTGGTCGCCGCCCTGCGCCTGGTCGCCGGACTTCGCGTAGTCGTGGATCTGCTGCTGGACCTCGGGCGAGACCGCGGCGCCGGCGTCCGGCATTTCCACGAGGTCACCGCCCCGCGCATCCCCTGGCATCTCCATGATCCAGCCGGGCCTGATGAGACTGGCCTCGGACAGCCGAGAACCGTCCGGCTGCACCCGGTCCTTGTTGAGCTGGTAGATCTCCTTGTACCGGCGGCCGTCGCCGAGGTGACGCTGGGCGACCTCCCACAGGGAGTCGTGGTGGCGCCCCTCGGGCGGCTGGATCCGGTAGAACTTCGTGGCGCCCGCCTTGGCGGTACCGCTGTCGGCGTCGGCCTGCGCGTGGGACGCCTGCTCGGCCAGGGCGGCAGCGGTGGACGCGGCCTGCTCCTGCTGCTGCGCGAACAGTCCGGGCGTCGCCTGCGCGGCGGCCACGGTCCCCTTCTGGTTGCCCTCCATGCCGTGCCCGAGCTGCGAGAGCCCCGGGGTGAAGCTGGCCGCCGTGGCCCCGACGAGCAGCAGCGCGGCGACGAGCTGGCGGGCGAGCAGCTGGCTGGGCCCGGACCCGGGCACCCGCCCCGGCACGCCCACACCCGACGCCGCCGCCTTCACCTCGACGAGCACGCACGCCGTGAACTGCGCCCAGGCCAGCCAGACCACGACGGTCAGGATGTGCAGGAACGTCGTGACGGTTATCTCCTGCTGCAGCCAGTCGAGGCTCGGCGCCGAGCTGGGCAGGGGCCACCCGACCTCCACGGCCAGCGCCCCGGGCACGCCGACGACCAGCGCGAGCAGGGCGACGAAGGCGAAGAACGCCTTCACGAAGTCCCCGAACGTACGCCGCCGCAGCCGCACGGGCTGCGGCGTGCGGTTCCGCGGGCCGGTCGGGCTTCCCGTGGAGCTTGGAGTACTGCGTCGCGCCATGGCGGGTGTCCTGGGTGGTGTGGAGACGGGGGTGAACTACGTTGAATCTTATGGACTGCCGCTGACACCGGGTAAGGGCGGCGACAGCGCCCTAGCCGACGCCGAGCGCCGCGCCCAGCGCGGTGAGGAACGCCGTACGGTCGCGGGTCGGGATCATCAGCGCCTCACCGCTCCGCGTCGCGAGCACCGCACTGTCCATGCCCATCGGAACGGACCAGCCGCCGCCCACCAGACGGGGGTTGCCGAGGTCGGCTGCGCGCAGGCCCGGGACCGGGGCGTCGACGGCGCCCGCGGAGGCCGCGAGGCGCTGGACCGCGCCCGGCCGCGCCTGCCCGGCGGCCTCCCGCACGGACACGGGGTCCAGGTCGGCGAGCGCGATCCGCTCCCGGCCCACCCGCAGGGTCTCGTCGTCGATCCGGATGCGGTTGTAGAAGTACTTCGACAGCGGCACCGCGTTGAAGGGCACCCAGATCAGCACCAGGAACATCGCCGACACCGCGAGCCACAGTCCGAGGTCGTCGGGCAGGCTGCCCACGGCCATCCAGGCGACGCCGACGACGTACAGGACCGTGGTGACGGTCAGCCACGTCTTGGGGATCTTCTCTTCGTACCGCATGGGGGATTCCGTTCCTCTGCTTCTGCTGCTCGGCTGGGCGGGGCCGGTCAGCCGACCTCGTTCTCCGCCACCGCCTGGCCGTGGACGACCACGTTCCCGCCGTAGAACATTCCGGTGAACACCGGCGAGTACGTCAACTGGATCTCGACCTGCACCCGTTGGGCGTCGGCCGCGACACAGTGGCTGGCGGCGATGTCCGCGCCGGTCATGTCCATCTCGCGGGCGAAGGTCTTGACCCGCGTGTCGCAGTTCTCGAAGTTGATAGGCGCGGGGCCGTTCTCGTTCTCGTAGAGGGAACCGCGGTCTATGTCCTGGGCGGCGAACCGGGCCGCCTGTTCCGCGATGTCGGCGGCCCGTTCCCGCTTGGAGATCGACAGGCCGCCGTCGATGACGAACGCCGACAGGGACAGGAAGACCAGCGCGAAGATGATGACCGCGCCGGCACCGGAGCCGCGGTCGTCGTCCAGCCGCGGGCGCCGGGCGGCCCACCAGCCGCGGCCCGCGCGCACGAGTCCTCGCGCACCGTCCTCGGGAACGGGTCCATGGGTGAGTCTCACGCCGTCCTCCGGAACGGGTCCAGGGGCGAGCTGAAGCTCGCCGTCAGCGTGGTCGGCACGTCCAGGCCCAGCATCGCCAGGCCGCGCACCTCGCAGCTCACCCGGACCGTGAAGATGGTGTCGGGCTCGAAGCCCGCGCTGGTCTGGGTCACCGACACCGGACCGGAGCACACGTCCGTCAGGTCGGCCTCGGCCGCCCTGCGCGCCTCGGCCATGGCCGTCCCGTGGTCCTTCTGGATCGACCCCGCGCGGGCCGCGTCCCGGGCCGCTCCGTCGAGCGCGCCCCGGCCGTCGACCAGCTGCCCGAAGGCCACCAGCACCAGGATGAACAGGATCATCACCGGAGCCAGGATCACGACCTCGACGGTGGACAGACCGCGGTCGTCGCCCCGCACGTCCCGCGAGACCCATGCACTCCGGACGGCCCGCGCGGCCCGCGTACGGCGCCTGCCCGGCCCGGGAACCGAGGAGCCCATCTAGTTCCCCCCGTCCCGCACGAACCGCTCCACCGGCCCCGACGACTGCGCGTGCACCGTCAGGTCCAGCCCCGGGAACACCGTCGGCACCCGGGCCGTGATCTCCACGCCCACGGTGTTCTGCTCCGGCTGGAGCAGGGACACGTCGGGCGCGAGCACGAGCTGCGGGCCGAGCTGTCGGATGTAGGTGTCGACCACGCCCCGCGCCTCGCCCCGCCACTCGCCGGGGTGCTCGTCGGCGGTGGCACGGGCCTTGCGGGCCCCGGCCTGGGCGGCGGCCTGGGCCACGTGGTCGGCGAAGAAGTACAGCGCGAACTGCACCGTAGCGAAGATCATGAAGAACAGGACGGGAGTGAGCAGCACGAACTCGATCGCCGTCATGCCCGAGTCGCCGCGGGTGGATGCCGCCTCACGCGTCATCGCCACCCTGCGGCGTATCCCTCTGCCCACGCCCACGAGCAACCCCGTCACCCCGTATCCCCGCATTGCGAACTCCGGACCCCGTACGTCCGGTCAGCAGGTGCCGCTGGCGCTCGCGCCCTTGATGCAGTTGCCGACCTTGTTGGCGCCGTCGCTGAGCGCGGCGTTGATGATCGCGGCGACCACGCCGACGATCGCCACGACGACCGCGGAGATGATGACCCACTCGACCGCGGAGGCGCCCCGGTCCAGTTCGCCGGAGCGGGCACGCTCGACGCGGGCCTGGAGGAAGGCGACCAGGAAGTCCACGGCCGGGATCCCCGTGCTGAAGTTCCGTCCGTTCATGATGAGTTGTCCTCTCAAATGCGATTTCACTGCGGGTGTGGCCGGTTGAGCCTAAGCGCGGCAGTTCTGGATACGGTGTCAGCCCTGTGTCACACCTGGAACACCCGCATGGCCGCGGGGAAGATCAGGAACACCAGGAATCCGGCGCACAGCAGCAGTTGGGCGACGAGCATCGACTGCGACTTCTCGCCCGCGCTGCCCTCGATCTCGGCGAGCTCGCGGTGCCTCATGGTCTCGGCGCGCGAGGCGAGCGACTCGCGCACCTTCGCGCCGTCGTCGGCGACCAGGGCGAGGGAGGCGGAGAGGTCCTTGAGCTCCTCCACGCCGATCTCCTCGCCCAGCTGGCCGAGCGCCTGCCACTGGCTGATACCGGTGATCCGGGCGTCGGCGAGGGCGTTGCGGATGCGCTGCGTCGCCCAGCCGTCGGAGACCTCCGCCGCCGCCATCAGCGCCTCGGGCAGACCCCGGCCGCCGGCCAGGCTCATCGACACCAGGTCGAGGTAGGCGCCGATCACCCGACGCAGGTCGCGGCGCTTCTCGGTGGCGTCCCGGCGCACCTCCAGGTCCGGCAGGAAGAAGAACAGCGCCCCGCACAGCAGCGCCAGCCAGACCGGGATGACCGGGCTGGAGCTGAAGCCTAGCTGCCACACGATGGCGAACAGGAAGGGCCCGAAGAACAGCCCCGCCGCCGACAGCAGCACCTTGGTCGCCAGGAAGCTCTCCCAGCTGCGGTCCAGTACGGCGAGGTCCGCGCGCAGCGACCGCTGCTCCCAGCCCTGCTGGAGGTAGAAGTCGGAGACGCGGGCGCCGACCCGGGCGCGCAGCGAGCCGAGGCGGCCGCTCTCCTGGGTCTGGCGGGACGACTCGTACGCCGTGCCGCGCGCCCGCAGCGCGTCGATCCGCGCGACCTGCGCGACGGCGCTGCGCTTGGACGGCATCAGGGCACGGATGAGGGCGTAGACGCCCAGGCCCAGGACCGCGCCGACCGTGATCGGCATCGTCAGGTTCACCGGCGTACCCCTTCCTCCGGGCGAAGCGGCGGGGACTGGCCCGGCGGGACCTGCCCCGGCAGCGGCTGACCCGGCCCGGCCTGACCCGCCTGCGGGGCCGACATCCGGGGTCGTACGAACTGCACTGCGGAGTCGTCGCGCACCAGGAAGCGCTCGGGCGTCTCGATGGTGGACAGCTTGCGCAGCCACCAGAAGCCCAGCGCGAACAGACCGCAGACCACGGCGAGGACCAGCTGGCCGACCGCGGTCCCGTACGGCTCCACGAAGTCGCGGTTGAAGACGGCCAGGCCCAGCACGAAGGCGACCGAGACCGCCACGACGATCTGCACCGAACGGCGGGTCGAGGCACGCTGGGCCATCACGCGCTGACGCATGTCGACCTCCTCGCGCGCCGACTTCGCCAGCGCGCCCAGCACCTGGCGCAGACCCGGGCCGCGCAGCCGCGCGTTGAGGATCAGCGCCGCGACGATGATGTCCGCGGAGGCGTCGTCGATCTCGTCGGCGAGGATCTGGAGCGCGTCGGGCAGCGGAGTACGCGCGCGCAGCCGGTCCACCAGGGCGTCCAGATGGGGGCGCAGCACCGGGGCGGCCGCGCGGGCCGAGGCCGGGATGGCCTGCTCCAGGCCGACCGCGCCGGCGATGGTGTCGCGCAGCGACTCCGTCCAGGAGGCGAGGGCCTCCACCCGGCGCATCGCGGTCCGCTCCTCGCCGGCACCGCCGAACAGCCGGTCCCAGAAGAAGACCAGCACGCCGGCCGCGATACCGGCCACCGCCCAGCGGGTCAGCAGCAGCACGACCAGGCCGATCACGGCCGCGAGCGAACCGCGCTGTCCGGCGAACCGGATCAGCTCGCTCGCCCGCTCACCGGCCTTCTGCTTCTCGTGCGCGGGCTTGGCGGGCAGCCCGCGGATCGCGACGATCAGCAGCGCGAGTCCGCCGCCGACCGCGACGCCGGAGCCGATCGAGTACAGGACGGTGGTGGAGAACAGTCCGCCCAGGGAACCGGGCGAGCCGAGAGCCGAGTAGGTCGTCATCGCGCTCACCCCCAGCTTCCGTGGGGCTGGTAGCCGTAGGCGATGAGTTCCTCCAGGCAGGCTATGGGGGCGTGCGGGACGACCCGGCCGTCCGGCGCCTCGGCGAACACCTCGCTGGACAGCACGCGGCCGTCGACGCCGTTGACCTCGCGCACGGAGGTCACCACGCGCTGGAGGCGGCCGCCGCTCTGGTAGTTGTTGCGCCGCTGGATGAAGACGACGAAGTTCACCGCGCCCGCGATCAGCATCTGGCTGGCCTCGATGGGCAGCCGCTCGGACGCCTGGAGGGCGTAGGTCGAGATGCGGTTGAAGACCTCGTGCGAGCTGTTGGCGTGGATCGTGGACAGCGAACCGTCGTTGCCCTGCGACATCGCGTTGAGCATCGTCACGATCTCGTCGCCGAGCACCTCGCCGACGATGACGCGGGAGGGGTTCATACGCAGCGACCGGCGCACCAGCTCGGCCATCGCGATGGCGCCCTGGCCCTCGGAGTTGGGCAGCCGCTCCTCGAACGCCACCACGTTGGGGTGGAGTTCGGGGAACGTGTCGAGGCCGAGCTCCAGCGCGCGCTCGACGGTGATGAGCCGCTCCTGCGGCGGGATCTCGTTGGCGAGGGCGCGCAGCAGCGTCGTCTTGCCGGCGTTCGTGGCCCCCGCGATCATGATGTTCTTGCGGGCCCGCACGGCACAGGCCAGGAAGTGCCCGAGCTCCGGGGCGATGGTGCCGTTGCCGACCAGGTCGGAAATGAACACCTTGCCCATGCGGGCACGACGGATGGACAGGGCGGGCCGACGGGCCACGTCCATGACGGCCGAGAGGCGCGAACCGTCCGGCAGCCGCAGGTCGAGCTGGGGGTTCGCGGAGTCGAACGGCCGCGACGACAGACCCGAGTACGCGCCCAGGACCTGGATGAGCTCGATGAGCTCCTCGTCGGTCTCGGCGACGGGGTCGCCCTTGACCTCGCGCCCGTCCGCGTACCCGACGAACACCTGGTCGCAGCCGTTGATGTCGATGTTCTCGACCTCGGCGTCGTCCAGGAGCGGCTGGAGCCGGCCGACGCCGAACAGCGCGGCGTGCACGGCGGCCGCGTACTGCTCCTCGGTCTCCGCGTCCAGCGGCGTACGGCCCGCGTTGATCTCGGTGCGGGCGTGGTCCTCCAGGATCTGGGCTATGACGGCGCGCGCGTAGTGGCGTTCGTCCTCGTTGGACATCGGCGTGACGCCGGAGACCTGGTCGAGGCGGCGCTGCTCGGCGATACGGTCGCCGGCGTCCTGCCGGAACCGCTTGACCAGCTGGTGGTCGACAGCGGTCATCGGCCGGCTCCGGCGTGGCCGGTGACCGGACCCTGCTGCGGTACGGACCAGGCGGCGCCGTACTGCTGGTACAGGTCGGCGGCGACCTTGCGGGCCGAACGGATCAGCAGCGACTTGTCGAGCCGGCCGCGCCTGCGGCCCGCCAGCTGCTCGGCACCCGCCGTGTCGGCGGCGATCGTGCCGACCACCCGGGCGCCGGTCTGGGCGTGCACGAGCATGTCGTTGACCTGGTTGACCAGCTTGCCCGCGTCGGACGGGTCGGCGACCAGGACGACCCCGATCACCGGGTTGCCCAGGCTCGCGGCACCGCGCGGACCGCCGTGCAGCTTGGCCGAGAGGGCGGCGGCCCGGTCCCGGACCCGGGCGATGGCCTCGGGCTCGGTACGGGAGATCAGCAGTACCAGCGCCGCGTGCGGGAACAGCTCCACCGCCGGGGTGTCACCGCTGATCCGGCCGCAGTCGGCGATCACGTCGGCGGGCGCGTTCGGGGAGTCGGCGAGCGCGGCGAAGGCCTGCCCGAGCGTCGGCCACAGCCCCGCGAGACCGGCGGCCTGCTCGGCGATCCCGAGCCCGGTCACGACCTCCAGACCACCGCTCAACGGCTGCACGTGGTCCCAGAGTTGATCCGGCACGAGGCCTCGGCGGGCGGTCGCGGCGATCGACAGCATGCCTATGTTCGGGTTGAGCTGCCCGCCGTGCGCGGCGGCGCTGCGGTACACGAGGTCGCCGCCCGCCGGGTCGGCCTCGACCAGCAGGGAACGCCGCGGCCAGACCGCCGCGAGGGCGACGGCCGCGGTGGTGACGCCGGGGGAACCCTTGTCGGCGGCCAGAGCGATGAGAGCCATGGGTCCGAAGCCGCCTTCAGCTACTGGGGACGAGAACGAGGGCCACTTCGCCGTTGGACGCGGCCTGGGCCAGCGCGGCAGCCTTGTCGCTGTCGACGACCAGCGTGACCGGCAGGTTGGTGCTGCTGATCACGTCGTCGCTCTTGGACGGCTGCACATAGCTGACCCGCGCCTTGTCGACCAGCAGCGCGTTGTCGCCCGCCGTCGAACCGCTCGCGCCCGAGCCCGAGCTGGTGCGGGAGCCGACGCGGTACGCCGCCACGATGTCCCCGGACTGCAGGTTGGACGGGTACTGGCCCTCCTTGAGGGAGAGACCCACGGTCGCCTTGCCGGCCTCGAGCTTGCTTCCGTCGCCGAACATCTCCCCGACGGCCACCACGCCCTTGGGAATGGTGCTGACGGCCTTCAGCTTCTCCAGCTGCTTCAGCTGGGACCACGGCACGTAGTTGATGCCGTCGTCCTCGGCGACCAGCACGGACGTCGTGTTGCCGTCCGTCACCGAACCGCCCGCCGGGATCTCCGCCGTGATCTTCACGACCTCGATGCGGTTCCCGGCCTGGAGCACGAGCATGGTCGCGCCGAGCGCCCCGACCAGGATCAGCAGCACCGCCAGCGCGGCCAGCGCGGGCTTGCGCTCGCGCGGCGGCGTGGGAAGCCGGTCACCGACCGCCGGCTGAGTCGGTACCGCGGGACGACCCGCGCCCGCCCCCGTACGCTCCTGGATCTTCACGCCACCGCTCCCCGTACAACCAAGAAATCGTCTGCCAATTTCTTTGCATTCACTGCATTCATTGCATTCATTGCAAATCCGGACACTCTCCCCGTCGTCCCGTATGCGGGACGTACCGAACACGGTTCCCCGGTCGAGCAGTCGGACGAAGCGAGGCCGAGTGTCAGGCGCTCGCACGGTATCAGCCGCACATAAGCCCCTCAAGGCGAGTCGGCACCCCCAAGACCCGCCCAGCCCACCCTTGTCAAACTGCAACGCCCGCCCACAGCAGCCCAGTTGGGCACGGATCTTCGACAACTCCCGCTCGGTGTGCGGCTGCGAATCCGTTGCCGCCCCGTCATATTGCCGATCTCACAAGAATGCAGACCGTTTGTCACCACCCGGTCATGGGGCCCGCACGATTCACCCACGACCCGTCGAGCCGAACACCGGCCCCGCGTCGCCCCCACCCCAACTCACCCCACCGAGTGAACCCCCGTCATATGCCAATCGCATCCCGACCCACCGCCCTAGCGTCCCCCGCATGGTCAGCTCATCCCACGAGGCGATGCATCGCATCTTCCAGGAGGACCCGGGGGTCTTCGCCCGCACGTTCCGGGCCCTCGACCTCCCCTTCCCCGACCCGGTTGCCGTCTCCCTGATGCCCACGGACCTCACGGAGACCAGACCCACGGAACGGCGGGTGGACACCCTCCTGAAGATCGACACAGCGTCGGGCGAGAGTCACCTGCTGATCGTCGAGGCGCAGGGCAAGAAGGACCCCGGCAAACCCGCCGCCTGGGCCTACTACGTGGCGCACCTCTACGCGAAGTACCGCCTCCCACCGGTCCTCCTCGTGACCTGCCAGGACAGGACGACAGCCGAATGGGCGGCAAGACCCTTCACCATCGGTCCCTCCCAGTGGCCCGCGCTCACCCTGCGGGCACTCGTCCTCGGGCCGCACAACGTGCCCGCCATCACCGATCCGTCCGCCGCGGCCCGGGATATCCCGCTCGCGACCCTGAGCGCGGTCACGCATGGTAAGGATCCGAATGCTCCTGCCATACTGAAGGCCCTGGCCACCGCTCTGAAGACCATCGACGAGGAGACCGCGAGGATCTTCGCCGAGCTCACCGAACTCGGCCTGGGCACCGCCCCCGCGGCCGAGACCTGGAGGCAACTGATGTCCGTCGATCTCTCCTTCTTCCGCTCCGAGACCTCTGAGCGCCTGCGCGCGGAAGGCCGGTCCGAAGGCCGGTCCGAAGGCCGGTCCGACGCCATCCTCCTCATCCTCGCCACTCGCGGCATCGAGGTCCCCGAGCACGCCCGTGAGCGGATCACCACGTGTACGGACCTCGACATCCTCGGGACGTGGCTCACCAACGCAGTCACCGCCACGACCGTCGAAGACCTGTTCACCGAGGGCTCGGCCTGACTCTCCGGTCGACCTCGGGCCTACGACTCGAACGCGGCTGTCACACGAACGGGCCTCCTCGCCCAAGGCGAAGAGGCCACGTGCTCTCCGCATTCCTTACCGGTTGACGGCCTGGATCTCGTGCACGGTCACGTCCTGCTCGATGGTCGACAGCCCGTCGGGCAGCCCCGGCTGCCGCGCCGGCCCGTCCGGGTCGTCCGAGTCGGTCCAGGTGACCTTCCAGGTGATCGACGCCTTGAACGGGTAGGTGCCGTCACCGGAGGAACGGCGGTACGTGACATTGCAACCGGCGTCCGCACTGTCGACCGTGTACCCGCCCTTGCCCTTGACCAGGTCGTACGTGCAGGTCTGCGGGTCGGCGTCAGATGTGCCGGCGTCCACCTGGAGC
This sequence comes from Streptomyces sp. NPDC001443, assembly GCF_053597355.1. NCBI lineage: Bacteria > Bacillati > Actinomycetota > Actinomycetes > Kitasatosporales > Streptomycetaceae > Streptomyces > Streptomyces sp. NPDC001443. Next base: position 68,977 of record NZ_JBSFIA010000018.1, on the reverse strand, counting down.
GCGATCGGGGTGGCGACCGTGGTCGCCGCCATCCGGACGCCCTTGTAGTCGATGCTCGCGGTCGTCCAGACCCGGTCGAAGTCCCCCGCGAACTTCACCCGCGTACCCAGGTTCACCACGAGCCGGTCCACACCCGGGCTGAGCACCACGGGCGGCTTCGGCAGCTTGGTCGAGTTGTAGGCCAACTGGGAGAGGATCTCCGGCGTCAGCTTGTTGGGGTCAGGCGCCGGGTCGGCCGGCGGGACCCAGATCTCCCAGTTGTCGGTCGTGACCGGACACGCGGTGGTGTAGTCGTCGTTGCGGAACTTCACCTGCCACCACAGACCGTCATCGCCCTTGTGGTACTTCTCCCCGTCCCGCTTCTTGGCATAGCTCGCCGCAGGCTCTTGGGCGCCGTTGTACGCGGATTTGATGAACTCCTCGTACTCGTCCGAGGTGTACATCGGCTCGTACCAGCACACCGGAGGCTTCCAGTTGGCGTTGGACGAGGTGGCGGTGGTGCTGTCACCGCCCGAGCCGGGCTTGCTCTGCTTGATCTGGATGTGCGCACCGATGGTGCCGCCACCGGAGTCGGCGCCGGAGTCCGTGTTGGTGTTGGTGTTGTCGGTCGTGCCGGTGCCGCCGCCGACCTGCCCGTCACCCGCGTATGCCGGGAACCCCGCCCCCACAGCCACAACGAGGCTCGCGGCCACAGCTGCCCCGAGAACCGGGCGAGCAGCCCTTGCTCCTATCCGTGCACGCATGACGCGTCCCCCTTCTTCCAACTCTGCCGCTGCACCTGCCAGTCACCGGCGGCGTCCTTCGACGCCTGAAGCGTGTACAGGATGAAGTCCTGGTCGCTCGGCTCCGTGTGCAGCACCTTCTGCGACTTGATCTCTTTGCTGTACCCCTTGCTCTGGTCCTCGCAGTACCGGACCGCGGCGGTCTTGCCGTTCGCGACGTCCGTGACCTCGAAACCGTAGAACCGGTATTCGCCCGAGACGGTCAGGCCGTCCTTCTTCACGGTCGCGACCCGCTCGGTCCAGTACGTGAGCGCGGACGCCGCGAAGTACCGATTCATGTTCGCGGTCCGGCCAGTTCCCTTGGCGAAGGCCTCCAGGCGGGCCTGGGCCGAGTACGCGACGTCCCGCAGGACGGCGTCCTTGACAGCGTCCGCAGTGGAGTCCCTCTCGACGTTCGCCTTGATGTCAGACGGAAAGGCGAACGTCGGCGCGTTCTTCTCGGCAGCGACGGAAGCGGAGGCGGTCGGCGAAGCGGAAGCGCTCTCGCCCGAACCGGCGCCCTTGATCTTGTCGCTGACCGAGTCGTGGCCCGAATCGCTGCTGCAACCGGCCACGGAGAAGGCGACGGCAGCGAGAAGGCCTGCCGTAGCGGCCCTCTGTCGTGTGGTCAGCATGGCGCTCGTCCTCAGAGATAGGTGATCGGCTTGCCCAGGGATGATCCCACGTGGGGCGAATCGAGCACCAAGTTCACGACTGGACTGATGCGACACCGTGAAGTTCGTGAAGTCCCCTTCACACAACTACCCACGAACACGCCAATGCACAGGCAAACCTCGAAAGCCGCCGCGCCCCCTCCCCCCTACCGAGCTCGCCCCAGCGCCCGAGGGCCGACACGGCAACACACCTCGCCCTCCCAGACAGCCCTCTCTCCGGCCCGTCCCTCTTACGTGTGAAGTCGACCTCCAGCCAACCGAGGCCGATCCCCCAGCCAGCAAGGCACCTTGCGTCCTCCATGGCCAGAATCCATCCAAGGCTGCGGCAACAGCAGCTCTGGCACATGCATTTCACCCCACTAAGCTCCAAGTTGCCCGCCTTTCGGACCGCCTTGACGCATGGCTGCTGACCCCACCCGGCGTTGCTCAGAGCGGACTGAACTGGACTGCCGTCCATCGGAGAGCCAACTGTGAAACACCACCCCCCACGCACTGCCTTCGCGACCCCGACGATCCCGCTCGCAGGGGTGCGCGATCGTCCCACCTCGACGCCAGTCACCAGTTAGCACCGGTCAAGCCCATGTGCGCCTGCCCCACGAACGACGCGTCCGACATTCGCCGCCGTGCCGCTGGCGCGTGATGGAGAACAGACCACCATGGGGCCGGGCTGTTCCGAGTCGCGCCGCGGCAGAAGCGTACGCACCGGCTTGGCGATAAGCGATTTGCACGAAACGAGGAACCACCTTGGCTGACCTCAACAGCCAGCAACTCACGCATCGAGCGGCCCAACTGCGCGCTCTGGCGGCGGACATCGCAGCGATCGCAGACGCGCCGCACAAGTTCGTCACCACAACCATGAAAACTTGGTCAGGACCACATGCGGACCGCGTCCGGGGCGAGCTGAAAGCCTGGCGATCGAAGTGCGCACACGTCGCTGAATCACTGCACCAGGAAGCTCACAAGTGCGATCAGTCCGCGAAGGACCACAAGCAGCCAACTCCCTGAATCTGGAAACGAAGCGTGATTGTCGGTCGGGCACGTGATTGCACGCATAGTCGGACGCGATCCGCCCCCGATCTCTAAAGGCCGCCCGGCAATTCCCTTGGCTTACCCCTCATCTCACCGGGAGTCGACCATGAACCGCCGCTCTTTGCCCGCTGCTGTCGCGCTTGCCGCAACCACCACCATGTTGCTGACTGCGTGCGGCAACGGAAACGACTCACCCAAGGGCAACGACAAGATCGAAGGGGCCCAACAGAGCGCGACGAATTCAGCATCACCGGCCCCTGCATCTGCCATCGGCCACCCAGACCTGACACTCCCGAGCGACATCACAGAAGCCTTCGTAGGCTGGAGGACCGGCGACACGGTCAAGGATGCAATCCTCACGGACGCCGGGCGGGCCCAGACCGCTGTCACACACGCTGTCGTCAAGGGAGATCCCGAGGACCCGGGGCTGAAGCTCTACCAAGCAGACTCAGCGCTCGCGGGCAGCCAGGACTGGGTGAAGTCGATCGTCGACTCCGGATCGACCTTCACCGGCACAGTTCGCTACTACGCGCCGAAAATCATGATTTTCGATGAGAAATCGGCGGCCGTGACTTACTGCTCAGACGAGAGCAAGGCCTTCAACAAAGACCGAAAGACGAAGAGGGTCGACGAGACGCCCGCCTCGAACGACTCCTACGTCGTGTACAGCACACGCCTGAAGAAGTCCGCACAAGGTGTCTGGCAGACCACGAAGCTCGAATCTGAACGAGGGAACAAGTCGTGTACGCCCTGACACGGCGAAGCAAGTCGGTCGTCGTGGGCGTCCTGACCGGAGTCTGCGCCTTGATTCCGAGCACGGCAGTGGCAGGCTGGGACCCATCAGGCAAGGCGAACGGCGCCGTACTCGTCTCGAGCGGCAGCAGAAGCGGCAGCGACCTCGTATCCGTGGTCAGATACTCCGGCAGCACAGCCGGGAGCAGTGACAGCAACGCCGGGAACGTGACACCCGTAGACGGGTGGAGGCCGCCGGCCTGCTGGTACGAGCCGCGGAGCGCCCAGGAATTCTCGACGCACGTCGAGCGCATGTACGACGAGACCATCAACGCTCCAGGTCAGGCGAACTATGCCAAGTCCAGCCTCGGCGAGTTCCGTAACACCTACAAGGACGGCCAGTACCAGAACTACAACCTCGACAAGGCGGACGAGGGCAGTTGGTGGGTAGCCGTCCGTGACGAGAACCGGTGGATGGAACCCGGAGCTCAAGCCTGCGACAGAGCGCCGTTCTGGGTCGAGACCGGTGATACCCCTGATGTCCCCCAAGCCGTCACCTCGCAGGTGCTCGCTGGGCTCGCGTACAACAGGCTCCATCTGCCGGACACCAAGCTCACCCTCGCGCCGGCCGGCGGAACCAAGGTCAATCTCCCCACCTGGGCATGGCTCGACAAGGCCGAGTTCAGAGAAGTCTCTGTGACTGCCACCCTCCGAGCCGCCGGTCTCAACCTCCAGGCAACGACGACTGCGAAGCCGGTCTCGCTCATGCTCGAACCAGGCACCGGTGATGCCGCGACGTATCCGGCTTCCGGTATCTGCGCACTCGGCGTGGGCAACACGATCGGCCAGCCCTACGCCAAGGGCAGGGCCGACGAGACTCCCCCGTGTGGCATCAGATACCTCCGCTCCTCTGGCACCGGGCCATACAAGCTGCGGGCAACCATTACGTGGCGGATCAACTGGACCGGAACAGGTGGAGCGGGCGGTGCCCTTCCTGATGGCACTTTCGGAAGCACTCAGGATGTAACCGTGCAGGAAATTCAGGCGGTCAACCGCTAGGCGATCGCGGACAGGAACGCCGAGCACAAATCTGTCGGCAGGACATCGCGGCGAGCGCCCATGACGACATCCGCCAGGTAACTCTCACACGCGAGCACACCCCGCAGTGAAGACCCTCCCGCCATGGAGAACAGCCAGAATGCGCATGGTAAACCCCGACGATCTCGACCAGCTAGCCAAGCTTCTGGACGGGAGAGGCAGCCTGGCCAACAAGCTCGACGAGGCGGCCACCAGGGCATCAGTCCTCGGCGTTACGGAGAAGTTGGCCCCCCTCAGGCCGATGCGCTCATGGGTCGCAGAGACTGCGCCCGACCTTCGCAAGCGGGCGGGCTTGGCTCGAGAGGATCAAGTTTTCGTGCGCGGCCATCGGGAGACATACAGCGATTGGCTGACACGTATCGGGGCTCATTATCTGGCCAAGGCACCAGGTGGGGCGAAAATCGGTGAAGATAACATCGAAACTTTCTTCAATGACGTCAGCGATGTCACAGGGGTGATCAAGATCGGCGGGGCCACCCTTGTGTCTGGCGCCTCACTGGGTACCGTCTTATTCAAGAACTCTTGGTACCACGGATCACTCCGTCAAGGCATTGAATCTCCCTGGTGGAGAGCAGATGGAGCCAGTGCCGCCCGCTCGCGGATCGGCACTGCCTTAGGAAAACTTCCCGCTGGTGAACTTCGTTCTCTCAGCGCACCAGGCAGCTGGCTACCCGGACAGCTAGGAAATTACTTTTCCAGAAGCGCGCTGTACCAAAATGTGAGCCAGATCCCCTTCACCACGTCCCAGCGGGCCAATCTCTTCGCTCAGGCTTGGGACAGCTTTCGCTCCTTGCCGCTCGTGCGCTCACCCATTGCCAGAAGCGGAATCAACTTCATCGTCGGATCTGACTCCTTGGCCGCAAAGTACGGCGCACAGACTCATTCAGGTGCGTGGACCGCACGCGCTGGCCACGCCAATCTCTTCAGAGTTTTCCGCACTGCCTCATACGTACAGACGTTGGGCAACTCTCGACCTGCTGTCATCGCAGCAGGAAAGACAGCATCACCATTCCTTAAAGGGCTAGGTGCGGCCATCAGGACCGGCGGTTTCCTGCGTGTCGCAGGCATCGGAGCAAGCGCCTTCTCGACAGGAGTCAGCTTCGCTAATGTCTGGGCGCAGGGAAACCCTATCAATGCTTTCAAAGAAAAAGGCGCCAGCTACGTCGCCGATGTGGCGGAATCCTGCTTCAACGCCTCCTTGACATGGGCCATGGTGTCCCCTAACCCGATCAGCATTGGAGCAACAATCGGAACTGGCCTGATCTACGGAGGAGCAAAGGCCATCGAACATCGAGGCAAGATCAGGGAAAGAATGAGAAGATCCACACACTGGGCCGGAGAAAAGGTATCAGAGACGGCACGCGGTCTTGCGAGCAGCGTTAAGAGTTCCGCCAAAGCCGTCAATCCCATGAACTGGCTATAAAACGCACAAAAGAATGCCCTCAAGGAGAAGATTCATGACAGAATTTCAGTTCGAACTGCACCCATTCTCCCGCAAGGAAAAAAACAGTCGCAAAGCGTTCATCGAAGCATTTGGAGAGGTGACCGTCACCAAGGAACGTCGAAAACGATCGCCGCGGACAGGATTCGACCAGCTGACAGTCAGCCTCCAGGGCGAGCTAATGCCGGAAATTGAGTACCGCACGGTCGGGCCGGGTCGCCCCACCCTGAGGAGCGCAAGGCTGAGCGTCAACGGCCAACCTGTACCAATCACATTCAATAGCAAGGCCATCCGCAACACCTCGCGAGCTCTGAGATTCAGCCATCACGGCCGATCGTACGAATATTCCGTCATCGGTTTCGACAAAGGCTCAACTCTTAGTCGTCCGGGCGTCATCGTTACAGTGACGCGCGGAATCAGCACGACAGGGAAGGGGATGAGCAGTTTCGGCGCCGTGACCGGAAACGCTGACGCGGTCGACCTGGGACTGTCTCTCATCTTCGAAGAGATCAATACAACAGAATTGACAACATCCGGACTTGTATCAGATGTCCTGAACAGAATCCTCAACCCCCGTGCCGATGAACTGGGCTGATGCAGGTTTCAGTTGCGGGTCGACGCTTATCGGGCTAGCCAGGAACGGTGATCGTAGCCGGGTCAATGGGTCTGTCGCAGCCAAGACAGACTCACATCTCAGCCCGGCAGCTTGGACGAGAGGTCGCACCTTGCCTCTTTGTGGGCGTATTGACCGAATGCTGTAGCCAGACTTTTGAGCTTCTGCCGAACTTCGTTGTCCGATCCTTGGCCTGCTCGGTCCTCGGCTCAGTACATGCGTCTGTTCCGGTTCATGGACGTGGCTTCCTCGGCTGTGACCTTCTCCGGCATGGTGTCGATCTCACGTTGAATGTCTTCGAGCACCTTGTCGATGCGGGCGCGCACCACCTTGCGGTGGCCGGCCACCTCGCCGTGCCAGGTGTCGGCGTTCTTGCCGACCCATGATTTCGCCGAGTCCCGGCCGCCGTCGCCGATGTCCTTCTCGGCCTGTTTCAACGCGCCCACCAGATCGGCGCGTTCTCGTTGCAGGTCGCGTTTCAGCTCCTTCAGCCGCTCCCGCTCCGGGTTGTCCACCTTCGGCGTTTTCCCGTCGGTTGTCATGTCCCTCCCCCTCGACCGGATGCACCCTACCCAGCCGTCGCATGAGCGGCAGCAAATCCCAGGCTGTCAGCCGGATTCGATCGCTTGGCCGAATGAGTAGCCGTACTCAGGACAAGTCCCGGACGTGCTCCCAGAATCGAGCCATGCATCAGCAGCCGCAGCATCGGATGGCGCCGACCTCACGGACCGCACGTTCCTCGTTCCCGATCGCGCATCCGCGAGCCGACTGGTACGCGCTTCCCGGCGTTCTGCTGGGGCTCGGTGTCGTGTGTGGTCTGTACGCCGTGGCGCAGTGGGGGCAGGAGGCCGCGCAGGGCGTCGGGACGCGCTCGGCCCGGTGGGTCCACGGGCTGGTCGAGCCGTGGCGGGAGATCGCCGTCTACGGTGACGGCAACTCCGCGTCGGACGGCTCCCGGTATAGCGCGGGGACGTCCGCGCACCGCGCCGCAGTCGTGCACCACTCCTCCGTCGCGCTGCCCTTGACGGTCGCCGTCGTGCTGGTTTCCGCGGCCTTGGTCTCGTTCGTCGTCATCGCGTCCGCACGTCGTCGAAGCCTTCGCGGCTCCGTTCGGGCCCGGCGCGGTGAGCGGTCGAATGTGGTGACCCTGTAACGGTCAAAAGCACTTCCCACTCGTCGGCTCATGGGCCGTAGGGCCCCTCGTATGCTGCACAGCGATGCTGCCTGCATTCAGTTTCAGACATAGCTGAACAAAAGCAGTCGACGGGGGAGGTGTGACACATGGCGGTCACGAACGACGGTGGTGGGGGCGACGGCGCCGACCTGAAGCGGCGGGCGGAGCAGTTGCGCGGGTGCGCGCGGGAGGCGCGGTCGCTCGCTCGTGAGCTGGGGCCGTATCTCGACGACGCGGTGAGGAAGGCCACGCCGCGCGCGGCCTCGTTCCGTACCGGGGGTGACAAGGGCGCGATCTGGCAGGGGCCGTTCGCCGACGAGTCCACCGCCACCCTTCAGCAGCGGCAGCGCAGCCTGAACCGGATGGGTACGGCGCTGCTCGCGGACGCCACGCGCTGGGAGTCGCAGGCGGACGAGCTGGACCGACAGGCCAAGGAGAAGGACAAGGCCAAGTCGGCGGCGGGAGGCGGTCACTGATGGTGTTCCGGGGCTTCGACGCGACGGGACTCACGGCGCTCGCGAACCAGTTGGACGCGCTCTCCCAGAACTCCGGAAAGCTGCACTCCCGGCTCGCGACCGTCCTGACCACCGCCCAGCAGAACCTCCCCTCGGGGCAGAACGCCTCCCGGGACCCCGAGCTCCAGGACCTGGTCGGCGATGTGATCCCGATGCCGTCGATCTTCGGTGTGGGCCGGAGGCGGCTGCCCGGTTCCCTCGGCGGCGAGCTCTCCGACATGCAGACGTCGATGAAGCACCGGATCAAGCAGCTGGAGGGCTTGCAGGAGCTGGAGAAGCGCGGCTACCCGGTCAACGACAGCATGGTCTTCCTGGACGAGTCGCCGCCGGACGCGCAGAAGATCGACGACGCGCTGCGCGACCTCCAGGCCCTGCAGGGCAAGGACTTCGGGATGGACGGCAACCGTGACGACCTGGAGAAGGTCTCCGGTGAGCTGGACGGTCTGACCGGCGCCGAGCTGGACGCGCTGATGACGAAGGCGTCCCCGAAGGACCTCGCCTTCTACAACCAACTGGTCAGCAACACCGACGACTCGGGCTGGAACCCGTTCGACGACAACGGCCTGCCCGAGGACGGACGGCGAGCCACCCTGGGCCTGATGCTGTCCAAGATCAGTCCGGAGAACGTGGGCAAGTTCCAGGCTGCCTTCCCCGGTACGCAGCCGACGTTCACCAACACGGGGGCGTACGAGAGCGGCGGCAACAACCAGAACGGCCAGACCAACAACGGCATCCACTGGGCGCCGCCCTCCGACCCGCTGTTCCAGGACGGGGTGTCGGCCGACGACGTCAACCAGAACCAGTTCGGCGACTGCTGGTACGTCGCCTCGCTGGCCGGCCTGGCGCAGAAGGACCCCAAGTTCGTCCAGGACGGGATCAGGCAGAACCCGAACGGCACCGTCAGCGTCCGAGTCTGGGACAAGAGCGGCAACTACCAGTGGGTCACCATGACCGCCGACCTGCCGACCGACCAGAACGGCAACCCGATCAGCACGTACGGCAACGGCGAGACCTGGCCGGCGTACTACGAGAAGGCCTTCGCGCTGGTCTACTCGGACGACGGCGACGGCGAGCGCGGGTACGGCGGTATCGAGGGCGACGACCCGAAGAAGTCCGCCCCCTACCTGACCGGCAAGGAGGGCGACGACCTGGAGTCCGGCGGCTTCCTCGGCCTCGGCAAGCACGACGACAAGGACATCGGCTCGCTGAAGAAGGCCTTCGACTCCGGGAAGGTCGTCACCGTCTCCACGCCGGACGACGAGGACCTGGACAAGAACCATCCCAAGGAATGGGGCAGCACGTATCACAGCAACCACGCCTACTACGTGCGCGGCTTCACCGACGACGGGAAGATCATCCTGGGTAACCCCTGGGGCGTGAAGGGGTATCCGCCGATCACCGTGACGCAGGACCAATTCAACGAGTACTTCCAGGGACCCGAGGCGTTCGATGTCCCCTGAGGCCCGACAGGTGAGTGCAGTGACCGAGCCCGAACCCCAGCCGGAACGACCGCACGTCAAGTACCCCTTCGAGTTCGAAGGGCGCTGGGTGCTCCGCTATCACATTCCGTACACCGTCGAACACGAGGGCCGCGCTCACCGGATCGTCGCGACGATCTTCGCGAAGCCCTCCGTGCACGGCCGGATCCAGGTCAGCAGCGAGGACGGGCCGGGCGTGGAGTACGACGACCTGGTCCCGGGCGCCGTCGTGGAGATCACCGGAGACACCTGGCGGGTCGCGGAGGTCGACTACCGCACCCGAGTGGTGCTGGAGCGCACGTAGCGAACTCCGCGCCGGGCGGTCGTGGTTCGCCCCCCGCACCAAAAGGCTGAGAACAGCGGCTCGGTAGAGTCCTGTCGTCCGTAGTGGAGCTCAGCCATGGAGGCAGGAGTGGCGTTCGCCAGGAACAGCAAGGCAGCGGCGGCACAGGAACCCCCCGTGGAGCCGGTCGCGTGGGAGAACGTCCGGGAGTTCGTCATCGGCTCGGTGGAACGCCCGAAATCGCCCAAGCGCCCGCGGTCGGGGTGGGGGAAGCCCGCGGTCCGCGTACCGACGGGATCCGAGGACCTGCCTGTTCTGGCTCCGTGTGCCTTCCTCGGTTCGGCCTCCGTCGCACACCTGCCGTCGCGTCCCGAGCTGACGCTCTACGAGGACGCCGACGCCCGACGTCTGCTGTGCTACGTCGAGGAACCCCAGGAGCTGGACGGGGAGCAGCACCACGTAGTGCGCGACGGACAGGGTGAGGTCATCGGGACGCTGCGCCGTGTCCCGCCCAAGCGGCCCTTCAAGCACACGTGGCGCATCGAGCAGCCCGGCCGGCAGGAGATCGTGGGGCGCAACGAGTGGGCCAGCGGAAGCGGCGGCCAGGTCGTCGCGCGGCTGGCCATCCGCGCGGCCTTCGAGGCGGTGGACAACATCTTCTACACGGGCGACGACGGCCAGTCGAACAGCAAGGCCCGCGCACTGGAGTGGCGGTCCGGGGAAGAGACCGTCATGACCTCGGAGGGGAGCGCGAAGATCACGGTCCAGGCGGACTGGCTGGACCGCCGGCTGGCGTTCGCCTTCGCTCTCGTGGGGGACAAGTAGGGCCTGTCCGGCAGGGGGTGGTGCAGCCGTTCGCGCCTGCCGCGCCGCCACCCGTCTCCGCGGCCGATCGGCGACACCATGGCTTTCACAGTTGGGGAGACAGATCGTGAGGACGGTCAATCCGGATGATCTCGAGCATCTCGCGGGACTTCTGAACGGGCGGGGTGGTGTGCAGGACAATCTCGACGAAGCCTTCAGCAGAGCCGGGCGACTCGGCGTCACCAGCCACCTGGCCGCACTGAAGCCGATGCGGAGCTGGGTGAGTGATACCGCCCCCGATCTGCGCAAGCGTGCTGCGATCGCCCGCCTGGAGAGCGGCGACCCGGAAGCCGGGGTCCGCTGGGCCGGGTTCGGTTCGGCGGACATCAAGAAGTATCTGAAGGAGCACGACGGCGAAGGCCTCACCCCTGACGAGATCCTCCTCGCCAACTCCGTTGCGGCCAGCGACGATCCGGAGGCGGACGCCTTCAAACGCAAGTCGAACGAATCGCTGAACGACTGGATATCGAGAATCAAGGCCCATGCCCTGGAGCAGATACCGGGACTGAAGCCCCACGCAGAGACGATCATGACGGTGGTCGACCTGTACGGGGACTGGAAGACGGCCACGGAGACCACCGCCACCATCACCATTCAGGGGACTTCCCTCACCAGGATCCTGGTCGGCAACTCGTTCAAGAAGAACGTGCTCACGCCCTGGAAGGACCGGATCGGTCTGGCTCTGAGGGGTTCCGACAACAGCCTGCTCCGCTGGTCGGGCGGCAAGGTCCTGGCGTACGAACCGGGGATCCGGTCCCTGAGTGCGCCCGGAAGCTGGTTCCCGAGCAGACTCGGCCAGTGGGCCATGAAGATCCCCGGCACCGACCAGAAGATCGGCGAGTGGACCGGCAAGGCGTACGACGCCCTCCGCGGGACGAGCATCATGAAGGCCCCTGTCTGGAAGGGCATCTCGGCCAACAGGGTGATCAACTTCCTGGTGGGGTCCGACAGCCTGGCCAGGCGGTACGGCGGCCTCACCCACTCGGGCCAGGCGGTCTCACGCGCCGGCAACGCCAGCCTGGTCGAGGTGACGGGCAACATCTACTCGAAGGCGCGCGGGCTGGGGTTCAGCCGTACCGCGTCACTCGGCAAGGGCCTGGCCGGCGCGAGCAAGGTCGGCGGCTTCCTGCGCGGGGCGGGTATCGCCGGCAGCGCGGCCTCGACCGTGTTCAGCGCCGCGAACGTCGTCGCCCAGGGCAACCCCGTCAAGGCCTTCCAGCGCAACGGTGCCGGTTACGTCGCCGATGTCGCGGAGCTCGGTTTCAACGCTTCGATGACCGCGGCCATGATCGCGCCCAACCCGGTGACCATCGGCCTCGCCGTGGGCTTCGGAGCGGTGTATGTCGGGGCCAAGGTCGTGGAGCACTGGAACGACATCAAGAAGGGTGCGGACACAGCTGCCAAGTGGGTCGGCGACAAGGCCGGGGACCTGGGCAAGAGCATCGCCAAGTCGAAGGCGAACCCGATGAACTGGTTCTGAGCCCTGCCGCCCGGTCGCCCCGGAGGGGCTTCCCCGCGCGCTGTCGCCGTGGGCACGCCTGGGTACAGTCGAGCCGTCGGGGCGTGAGGCGCGGGCAGGGAGGCTGATGTGGTGTTCGGCAGAGGCAGACAGCAGGCGCAGGAGCCGCCGGTTGAGCAGGTCGGCTGGTCGGACGTCCAGACGTTCGTCGTCTCCTCGGTGGAACGACCGGTCACGGTCAAGCGCAGCCGTGCGTCGGGAGGCCCGCCGGCCGTGCGCGTGGCGCGTGGGTCCAAGGACCTGCGCGTGCTCGCCCCTTGCGCCTTTCTCGGAATGACGTACACCCAGCGGCCAGGCCTGCCCTCGCTCCCCGAACACACGCTGTACGAGGACATCTACGCCCAGAAGCTGCTCTGTTACGTCGAGCCGGCCGTCGACGTCCACGGCGAACAGCGGCACGTGGTGCGTGACGGTGCCGGGCAGGCCATCGGGACCCTCACCCGCGTACCGCCCAAGCGCCGCCCGTTCAAGCACACTTGGCGCATCGACCAGCCGGGGCACCCGGAGATCGTGGGGCGCAACGAGTGGGCGGGCGGGGACGCCAAGGAGATCGCGGGCCGGGTGGCGGGCAAATTCCTCGGCGGTGTGCTCAACGCCATCGGCGACCTGGGCGCGGAAGGCGGCGACCAGCCCGCCAAGTCGCGCTCGCTGGAGTGGCGTTCACAGGACCAGGTGGTGATGGTCTCGGAGGGCGACGGCCAGGTGAGCGTACGGGCCGGCTGGGTCGACCGGCGTCTGGCCTTCGCGTTCGCGCTCATCGGCGATCACTGAGCCCAACTGGCCTCACATCGGACGGCGGCGAGTTGCGCTGTGCGGCAACTTGGCTTCTGGCATTGCGTGTTCGCTATCGCACCGCTTCAACACACCTGAGTCCCTTCACCCTCACCACCCCGCCCGTATCATGGTGCGCCGACTCGCGACCGTCCTCGCCGGTCCGCGTTGAAGTGTTCTAGGGGGATGAAGCATGGGGATGCGGAACGTCAATCCTGACGATCTCGACCAGCTCGCCAAGCTGCTGGACGGCCGCGGTGGTGTGCAGGACAAGCTGGACGAGGCGTTCACCCGGGCATCGCGGCTCGGTGTCTCCAGCAAACTCGCCTCGCTCAACCCGATGCGTTCATGGGTGAAGGACACGGCTCCCGATCTGCGCAAGCGGGCGATCTACGCCCGGCTGGAGAGCGGGGATCCGGAGGCGGGCCTGCGCTGGGCGGGCTTCAGCGCCAAGGACATCGAGGCGTACAAGGGGCTCTCGCCCGACGAGATGCTGCTGGCCAACTCGGTGGCCGCCAGCGACGACCCGGGCGCCGACGTCTTCAAGCGCCGCCCGGACGAATCCCTCGCCGACTACCTCGACCGGCTCAAGGCGCACGCGATCTCCGAGATACCGGGGCTCGAGCCGCACGAAGAGACGATCGCCACCATGATCGGCCTGTACGGCGACTGGGGCGCCGTCACCACCGCCACGTCATTCGTCACCATCCAGGGAGCCTCGCTCACCAAGGTGCTGCTGGGCAACTCCCTGAAGGGCGGGGCTCTGCGCGTCTGGAAGACCCGGCTCGGCGTCGTCCTGCGCGGCTCCGACAGCGGACTCATACGCTCGGCCGGAAACGGCCTCATCAAGTGGTCGCCGAAGATCCGCTCCCTGAGTGCGCCCGGCAGCTGGCTGCCCGGGCAGCTCGGCCGGTTGGCCTCCGGCAGCTCCCTGTACCAGAACGCCAGCCGTATCCCGATGTCCGGCGGCGTGCGCGGCGACCTCATCGGCAACGCGTACAACTGGGTGCGCAGCACGCCCCTCATGCGCAGCTTCGGTCTCAACAACGCCATCGACTTCGTGGTCGGTTCCGACGAGGTGGCCAAGACGTTCGGCGGGCTCAGCCACGCGGGGACGCCGGTCACCCGGGCCGGCGGCGCGAGCCTCGTCAAGGTCTTCTCCAACGCCTCCAGCGCGGCGGGCGACACGGGCGCCCTGCGTGCCGGCTTCGGGGCCGCCGCCAAGACCGCCGGGTTCCTGCGTGGCGCGGGCATCGTCGGCGGTGTCGTGTCGACGGGGTTCAGCGCCGCCAACGTCATCTCGCAGGGCAATCCGGTCGAGGCCTTCAAACGCAACGGCGCGGGCTACGTCGCCGACGTCGCCGAGGTCGGCTTCAACGCGTCCCTCACCGCGGCCATGATCGCCCCCAACCCGATCACCATCGGCCTCGCCGTCGGCACGGGCCTGATCTACGGCGGCGCCAAGGTCGTCGAGCACTGGGACGACATCACCAAGGGGGCCGGCAAGGCGGCCGACTGGGTGGGCGACAAGGCGAGCGACCTGGGCAAGAGCATCGCCAAGTCGAAGGCGAATCCGATGAACTGGTTCTGACCGGCGGTCACGGTGTCCCCTCGTCCCGGCCCCGGCCGAAGAGGAAGTTCGCCGGGATCGCCAGCAGGGCGCCGCTGGTCGTCAGGGCGGACCTGTCGACCTCCTCCAGCACGATCGCGATGGCGAGATCCGTGGCGTCGGCCTCGCCCTCGGCCTTGCCGACCCGGGTGCCGCCGACCTTGGAGATGTAGCGGCCGCGGTCGATGGTGACGGTCACGCCCTCGCGCTTGAGCTGGGCCTGTTTCATGGGCCCGAAGGACGTGTAGGTGTAGCTGCGCTCGCAGTACGTCATCTCCAGCCAGCGGGAGCCCCTGCGGACGCCCTTGACCTTGAGGTCCATCCGGACGAGCGTCTGATCGACCTTCAGCCAGCCCCCGTCCAGTGAGGGGAGGACGCCGCTGCCTCCGCTGAACAGAGTCTCCGGAAACTGATCACCCTGCACGACTGCCTGTCGCAGAGGGCCATCAAGGGTCGTGCCGGACGGGCTGTACACCCTCACTCCGCCGAATTCTCCGACGGTCCCGGAATACCCGTTCGCGATCTGGCCGTCATGAACGGGCACCAGCTCGAATTCAAAACTCTTCGACATTCATTCTCCGCTCGGCGTGGGATTCCCTGAAGCTAGAACCAGTTCATGGGATTCGCTTTGGACCTGGCGACGCTCTTCCCCAAGTCCTTCGTCTTGCCACCGGCCCATTCGGTGACCTTCCCGGCACCTTTCTTGATGCCGTCCCAGTGCTCGACGACCTTGGCACCCGCGTACACCCCTCCAGTCACCACGACAGCACCGATGGTGAACGGGTTGGGAGCGACCGTGGCAGCTGTCAGCGACGCATTGAACAGGGTCTCGCTCACGTCGCCGACGTACTTGGCCCCTTCGGTCCTGCTGCCGAAATGGCGTCTCGGATCCCCCTGGGTCCACACGTTGGCGCCGCTGTACACCGTGGCGAACACTCCACCGGCGACACCGGCGGCCCGCAGGGCTCCGCCCATCCTGCCCGCCACCCTGAAGCCTTCTCCAGCAGCGGCGAAGCGGCCCTTACCGAACAGCCGGGCGTCCTGGTAGACGCTTTTGCCGACCTTCCAGTAGCTGGCGTTTCCCGCACGGCCCGGGATCTTTCCGGCATGTGTCAGGCCGCCGTACATCCGCGCAAGCCTGTCCGAGCCGACCAGTCCGTCAATGATCTTGTTACCGCTCATCCCGAACAGGAGGCGGTCGTTCATGACCTGGCTGCGGCGAACGACGTCGAAGGCATCGCCCACCCGGGTGGACACCTGACTGTTGACGAACGGGACCCGCGCGACATCCTGGTATGTCCCGTTACGGGAGGCGAAACCGGCCAGCTTCCCCGGAAGCCATGAACCCGGTGCGGCGAGAGATCGCACCGGAGGCTCCCATTTGGCCAGTTTGGTACCCCATTCGGTGAACTTCCCGGGGGCCCAGGAGTATCGGCCCGGCAGCCGCTTCAGCAGATCCGCGGCCCACATTTTTCGGCCGCTCAAGTAGCCCTGGGTCACGGAGTTCCCCACCAAGATCTTGGTCAGGTTCGCCCCGTGGAAGGCGGCCAGGCCTCCGTGGCGGATCGTGGACTTGGCGTCGCCGATGTCGCCGATGAGTTCGGCGATCTCCGGCTCGTACGGCTCGAGTGCCGGGATGCCGGCGATGCCGTGTGCCCTCATGCGGTCGACCCAGTCGTCCAGGGACTCACCGCTCCTGCGCCGGAACGCGTCCGTGCCGGGGTCGTCGCCGACCGCCAGGGCGTTGGCCAGGAGGAGGACTCCGGGGGCCTTCAGATAGACGGCCGCCCTGGCGACGTCCTTCGCGTCGAACCCGGCCCACTTGAGGCCCGCCGTGAGGTCGCCGTCCTCCAGCCTCGCGATGGCGGCCCGTCGGCGCAGGTCCGAGGATGTGTCGGGGATCCAGGTGCGCAGGGGCTTGAGGGGGGTCAGGTCCGCGGCCACGCCCAGGCGCGAGGCCCGGGTGAAGGCCTCGTCGAGCCTGTCCCGTACTCCGCTCCGGCCGTCGAGCAGTTTCGCGAGGTGGTCGAGGTCCTCGGGATTGACGTTCCTCATGTGCTGTGAGGTGGGAGCGGGCTGTTACTCGGCTTCGATCAGGAGTTCTTCCTTGTCCGGGAGGAGGTCGGTGAGCTTCTCCCAGACCTCCGCGGAGTTGGAGAGGGTGAGGACGAGGGGGCTGTCCGGGGTGACCTGGCCGGGCATGATCGGCTCCTCGGGCTTCTCGCGGATCCAGTAGCCGAGGGGGCCGCAGTCCCAGACGGCGAGGGCGCGGATCATCGCGGAGCGTTCGCCGTCGTGGAGGCCGTCCCAGGCGGTGGTGACGCGCCAGGTGGCGTTGAGGGCGACGACCAGGTCGCGGAACTGCTCCAGGGCCGGGGACGTGAGGCTCGCGTCGGCCTCCACCAGGACCTTGCCGACGTGGGCGAGAGTGGCGTCGTCGTCCGGGCCGGGCTCCTCCAGGGCGACGAACGCGGCGTCCAGCGCGGCCATCGTCGTCTCGATCCGGACCTCGGGGGCACCCTCCTGCGGCTTCTCGCCGCGGTGCAGGTTGACCTTGCGGGCCAACTCCCAGACGAGGGTGTTGGGTTCGATGGAGACGTACTCGGACTCCTCCTCCCCCGGCCAGCCGTCGTGGGAGATGACGGCGTCCTGGCCCACGACCACACCGTGGTTGACCGCGCCGTGCTCGCCGGTGACCTCCACCTGGATCATCACCATCGGGTCGGCGAGGGCGCCGAGCAGGTCGCGCAGCACCGGGGCCAGTTCGCCCTCCTCACCGACCAGTCCGACGCGCTGGAGCTCGACCAGCGACTCCCACAGCTCCTCGGGAGGCGTCTCCCCGTCCAGGAGGTGGGCGAACACGGCGACATGACGATCGGCCAGCCGGAAGCGGGCTCGGGAGCTGTCGTACGAAGGCACTGGTCTGGATTCCTCCCGTGAAGCCGGCGCCGGCGCCGGCTCTCACCGCTTACTTCTTTTTGTCCTTGAGGTCGTTGGCGTCCTGCGTGCACCGATGCGCCTCGTCACGCAGGGCCTTGGCGACCGTCCCGCACGTCGTGGTCCAGGTCTTGAGCCTGCCGCGCACGTCGTCCGCGTTCGGGCCGGACCAGGTCTTCATCCCGGTCGTGCTGTGGTTCCTGGCCGAGTCGACCAGTGAGTCGATGTGGTCGGCCAGGGACGTCAACTGACTGGCCCGCTGGTTGAGTTCCTGTATGTCTGGATTCGCCATAGCAGTCTCCCCCGGTCTCTCAAGGGCCCCAGCATACTGGCGCGGCACGCTCGTTCCGAGTGAACCCCCTGGCCCGGAGGAACGGGATGAACGGGGGTGAACACGGTGCGTTCACCGGACGATCGCATCTTCGGCGGCTCTGGACGGGAACTGCGCATGGTGCGGTAGCGTCCACTGTTGCAAACGGACAGTCCGCTTGCTTCTGACGACTACACGGGGAGGATTCGCTATGGATCGCGGTGCAGATCTCGGACGGCTCCGGGAACTCTCCAAGCTCTATGCGCGCAAGGCCAACGACCTTCAGGCCCTGATCAAGGACCTCCAGGCGGCCACTGCCGACAGCACGGGCTTCTGGAAGGGTCCGAAGGCCGACCGCTTCCGTGACGACTGGCACGACGTGAAGCCCACCTTCGAGAAGTGGGTCGACACGCTGAACGACGCCAGCAAGTCGGCGAACACCAGCGCCGACAACATCGAGCGCGCCACCTGATTCCGGGCGAGCCGCGCGATTGTCGCGATGCACCGGGGCGCCCGGCCCGGGATCTGCGGATCCCGGGCCGGGCGCCCCGGTCGTTCACGGACACCACCCTTGAGGCGGACATCCGCCCCCGAGGGGGAGCCCCACCCTCAAGAGGGACGGGGACACCGCCCTCGAGAGGGGCGGGGCCACTCAGCCGTTCATGACGCCCTGCACCGGCATGAAGGAACCTCCGGACACGAACAGGCCGCTGCCGGCCGGACCGCCGCCGCTGTTGGCCGGCAGCCGGATGCCGAACAGCTCGCCCTCCGAAGGCGACTGCGGGGTCAGCAGCAGGCCGTTGCGGGACTTGCGGGCCTCGACCGAGAAGCCTCGGTACTGGCCGGAGAGGCTGTCGGTCGCACCGGCGGCGAGCAGGCCGATGCCGCCGTCGGCGCCCTTGCGGACGACGGCTTCGAGGGCCTCGTCGAGGCGGGTGTCGTAGAGGAGTTCGGCGTCGTCGACCACGACGACGTAGGAGCCGTTCGGGGCGGCGGTCGTCAACTCCTCCAGATCGTCCTCGCGGCTGTCGGCGTTGAGGAGACCGAGGACGCCTTCCCGGCCCGCCAGGTCGCGCAGCGGCGAGCGGCGCGGGGCGACCAGGACCACCGAGGTGCCCGAGCGCAGCAGTGACTCGGTCGCCGCCACCAGCAGGGTGGAGCGGCCTGACTTCGGGGGTCCCGCGATGACGAAGCCGGGGCCGTTCTCCTCCAGGTCGATGCCGATGGGGTGGAGTTCGTCGCCGCCGACCCCGACGAGGGCCCACAGGGGGGACGGCGGAGTGAAGTCCGGGTCCAGGGCGAGGGCTTCGGCCGCCGTGATGCGGGTCGGCAGGGCGTCCACGCGCAGCGGCCGGCGGGCGGCCGGGATGCGGCCGTGCCGGGTGCGTGCCTCCTCGGCGATCTCGCGCAGCGCCCTGACCTGGGCCTGGCCCGCCGGTTCGGGCGCGAGCAGGCCGATCTGGGTCTCGTCCACGCCCGTGTCGGTGATGCGCAGGGCGCGGCCGGGAGGCATGTTCTTCGGCACCTCGCGAGCCTGGAGGCCGGCCGTGGAGTAGTCGTTGGCGTCGGCGAAGCGCATGACCATCCGGTCCGCGAAGGCGGAGGAGACATGGCCGCTGAGCCCGCTGCGGTCGGCCGTCATGACGACCTTCAGGCCCACCGCGGAACCCTCACGGAAGATCCGCTGGGCCGCTTCGAGCAACTGGCCGTAGTTGTAGGCCTCGAAGGTGGAGGCGAAGCCCTCCCAGCTGTCCAGGAGCAGCACCATCCAGGGCAGGCGGTCCTCCGGGGCGGCCGAGGCACGTTGTTCGGCGGCGCTCGACGCGCCTTCCAGCGCCAGGAGTTGCTGGCGCCGGGCGATCTCCGCCAGCAGCCGGTCGATGAGCCGGCGGACCCGGTCGGGCTCGTCGCGGGTGACGACGGCACCGACGTGCGGCAGCCGCATCAGGGGCAGCAGGGCGTTGGAGCCGCAGTCGATGCCGTAGACGTGCACGTCGTGCGGGGAGGTCGAGCGGGCCAGGGAGCCCGCGAGGGTGCGCAGGGCGGTGGAGCGGCCCGAGCGGGCGCCGCCCAGGAGCAGGGTGTGCTCGCCGTGCACCAGGTCCAGGGAGAGCGGCTTGCGGCTCTGCTTCGCGGGCAGGTCGATCAGACCGTACGGGACGGGGGCCACGTCCTCCTGCGTGGGGGCGCCCGCGGTCTCCGGTGGGCCGTACGCCTCCAGTTCCGCCAGGGTCACCAGTGCCGCCAGCGGCGGCAGCCAGGGGCTGCGCTGCTCGCCGAAGCCCATCCGCTGCGCGCCGTCGCGCACCGCGTCGACGAGGACCGCCAGGTCGGTGACCATCGTGCCGTCGTCCTCGGCCTCCTCCCGCTCGGGCAGGGGGCGGGCGTAGGAGTTCCACTGCAACGGGATCAGCGTCGCCTTCGGGCCCGTCTGCCCGGTGGCCGGGCGGCGGCCACCGATGCGGGCCGACTGCACGCCGACCAGGGACTGGGCGCCGGAGCGGACGTACATGCGGCCGGGGGTCGACTTCGCGATCGCGCCGGAGTCCGGGGCGTCGATGATGTCCGTCGACTCGGAGGCGTCCGTCACCCGCAGCGCGATACGGAGGTTGGTGTTCGCCCGGATGTCCGCGCTGACCACGCCCGCCGGGCGCTGGGTGGCGAGGATGAGGTGGACGCCCAGTGAACGGCCCCGGCGGGCGATGTCGACCAGGCCCACGATGAAGTCCGGGAGTTCACCGACCAGGGACGCGAACTCGTCGATGACCAGGACCAGTCGGGGCATCGGCTCCAGCTCGGGGCGGAGCTTGCGGGTGTCGTTGTAGTCCTCGATGTCCTTGGCGGCGGCGTCGAACAGGATCCTCTCGCGCCGGTGGAGTTCGGCGGCGAGCGAGGCCAGGGCCCGTTCGGTGAGGTGGGCGTCGAGGTCGCTGACCATGCCGACGGTGTGCGGCAGCCGGGCGCAGTCCATGAAGGCGCTGCCGCCCTTGTAGTCGATGAGGACGTAGTTCAGGGCGTCCGGCCGGTTGGCCAGGGCCAGCGAGGTGATGATCGTCTGGAGGAGTTCCGACTTGCCGGCGCCCGTCGTACCCGCGACCAGCGCGTGCGGGCCGTCGCGGCGGATGTCCAGGGTGAACGTGCCGTCGGCCGCGATGCCGACCGGCGCGGACGTCGTCGAGCCGCCCGCCCGCCAGATCCGTTCCACGTCCGCGCCGGTCGGGTCGGGCAGGCCGAGCAGGGTCAGCAGCCGGGCGGCGGTGGGCAGTGCGCTGTCGGCGTCGTCGCGGCTGACGTCGCGCACCGGCGCGAGGGAGCGGGCGAGCAGCTCGCACCACTCCGGGGTGACCTGGTCGGCGAGGATGTCGCCGACGCCCTCCATGCCGTAGCCGCGGACGCGGACGTGGTGGGCGACGTCCGGGGACCAGGCGACGACGGCCTTGCACTCCTCCGGGAGCAGCCGTTCGTCCTCGTCGATGCAGAGGGCGATGATGCCGTGCTGCGGTCCCTCGGTGAGGAGTTGGGGCACACCCGGGACGCGGCGCAGCAGGCGGGCGCCGTCGAGGACCACGAGGATGTTCGGGTCCGGGTAGAGCTGGCCCATCATGTTGTTCTGCTCGCGGGCCGCCTTTCGCCGGGCGAGTTCGCCCAGCAGTTCGTTGACGCGGCGGGTGATGCCCTCGGAGTCGAAGCCGACCAGCGCGACACAGTCCTGGCCCTGGTCGGGGTCGGTGTGCGGCAGCCAGTGCGCCCAGTGCCAGTCGGAGCCGGCGGCCGGGGTGGCTGACAGCGAAACGAGGGAGAGGTCGCGGGGGCTGTGCAGGACGGCGGCCTGCACGCTCAGCCAGCGGGCGGTGGACAGCGCGCGGGCCCGGTCGCCCGCGATGCCGACGACACCGAGCCGGGCGAAGGGCAGGGTGACCGGGACGTCGGGCAGGAGGGGCGGTTCGGGGGTCTCCTCGTCGTACGAGGTGCCGCCGCGGCCCATGACCATCTCGACGTCGGACGGCAGCCCGCCGACGCCGACGCGCAGCTGCATGGCGTCCGGGTCGGTGAGGCGGCGCTCCCACAGGCGGCGGCGCGGGCCGGTGGCGAAGAGGAGGAGTTCGGCCGGGTCGGGGCTGTCCTCGCGGCGGCCGCGCTGCTCCTCCTTGGCCAACTGGGCCAGTTCCACCTGGTGTTCGGCGAGGTCCTTCTTGTACTGCTTGAGGGAGGTCTTGTGCTTCTTCTTGCCCTCGCGGTTCTCGCTGAACCACTGGCCGATCATCATCAGCGGGCTCATCGCGCAGAACAGCAGCATGTAGATCTGCTTGGTGACGAAGTACATGGTCAGCCCGAAGAGCATCGGGATGAAGGCCATGATGAACTGGAAGCGCGCCCGCTCGTTCTTCGACGGCGGCAGCGGTACGACGATGCGCCGCCGGGGCCGCAGCGGGTTCAGCCGGGGCGGACGGTTGTAGGCGAGGCCGCCCTCGCTCATCGCGGAGAGGTGGGCGTCGGGCTCGGCCACCCGGTCGAGCACGAGCAGCGAGTCGCCGACCCGGACGACGCCGCCGAGCGGCCACGGCGTACCGGCCGCGCCGCCCGCCTTGCCGACGGCCCCCGCCTTGCCCGCCTTGGCTCCCTTGGCAGCCTTGCCCGGCTTGCCTGGTTTTCCGGCGGCTGCGGCCGTTCCCGCTCCACCGCCCGTCACCGGCTCGTCGTCGAGCAGGACCTCGGCCCCGCTCTCCGCTGCGAGGGTGGTGTTGTTCTGGAGGTCGACGGTCAGCCGCAGCGCGACCGGCGGCAGCGTGGGGTCGGGCAGGGGCAGCGAACAGGTCGGCGCCGAGCCCACCGTGGCCACGCCGACGCCCAGCCGGACCACCCGTCCGGCGGCGGGACCGCCGGCCACTCTCAGCTCGTACTGCCCGACCGGCTCGCCCTTGCGCAGCAGCGGGCCTATCGCGTCGTCGACGGAGATGCGCATCCCGTCGCGCAGCACACCGGCCGCCGGGGCCGCCGGGTCGCACAGCACGCCGTCCGCCCACAGGGACAGCGCGCCGGTCACCGCCGTCCCGTAGCCGGGCGGCGGGGCCAGTGACGTACCGCGCATGGGTACGACGTTGCCCGGCATGCCGCCCGGTGGCGGGGCGGCCCGTCCCACGGCCGTTCCCAGCACCTCGGCGACATCGCCGGCCGTGGCCGTGTCGTCCGCAGTGACGACGACGTCCTGTGGCTCACCGCCTTCGTGCACGAGCGTGACCAGCATCCGCATGGTGGTCGTCCTCCCCGTCTTCGCTTCCGCAGACACAGTAGTGACAGCCGGGGCGTTGGGGCGCGAGGGGGGAACGGCGGGGACAACAGCCGGTCCGCTACCCGACCTTCGACATACGGGCCACCGGGTTCCCCTCGGCCGAGCTGTCCGAGGTGTACGTCAAGTCGTCGCCGGTGGGGGCGAGTCGGACGGTGTGCGCGGCGGGGTTGCAGCCGTCGTGGTTGCCCTTGGCGCCGACGGACGTCGCCGTGATCTCCGTCGCGGTCACCGACTTCAGGGTGAGGATGTCGTTGCAGACCCCGCCGAACAGGTCCGTCTGCCGGACCCTGCCCAACTCCTGGCCCACGGAAGCCCGTTGGACGGTGAGCCGGAAGGTCCCCATGGGCACGGTGCCGTCGAGGCCGCTGCCCTGCCCCTCCCAGGTGCCGAGGTAGCGGTCGGGAACGGTGCCCGTGGCGGTCCCGGCGGGGGCCGACGCGCCGGTGGACGGCGTCGGCTCACCTGTGGACGGTGTCGCCCGGGCGGTGGCGGCGGCCGAGTGGGAGCTGTCGTTGCTCGCCGACGTGTCGTGGCCGCCGTCCGGCAGCAGGTCGAGGACGAACACCGAGCCGACGGTCACCGCGGCCAGCGCCCCGGCCACCGCGAGGGCCAGCGTGCAGCTGACCCGCCGGCCCCGGCCGCGCTCCCCCGGCGCCGAGGTCGCCGCCACGGTCACGGAGACCTTGCCGGGCCGGGGCGGGGACGACGGCGACGCGACCGCGGGGGCGGTGTCCGGGTGGGCGTCGCGCGGTCCGGGCAGCGGCGGCGCGGCGGGCCCGGCCGGAGTCCGCTCGTCCGCCGGTGTCGCGGGCAGCGGCATCACGGGCGGCGGCCCGAACCCGCCCGCCGCGGCCGGCGCCTCCACCGACGCGCTGCTGAAGCCCACCGGCCCCGAAGGGACCGCCTCGGCGGCCTGGGCCGCCTCCAGGTTCAGCAGCTGTACGGCGCTGCGGCTGACCTGTTCGACCAGGGGCCCCGGCAGCCAGCCGCCCGCCATCAGCCGGGCCGCGCCGTCCGGTGCGAGCCGCCGGGCCACCTCGCGGGGTGCCGGACGGTCGCCCGGCGCCTTGGCCAGGCACGCCTGCGCCATCACGCGCAGGTCGCCCTCCAGGTCGCCCAGGCGCGGCTCCTCGTGGACGACCTTGTAGAGCAGCGCGGCCGAGGAGTCCCCGGGGAACGGCGGCTCGCCGGTCGCCGCGTACGCCAGGACCGCGCCCAGCGAGAAGACGTCGGCGGCGCCGGTGACGCCGTCGCCGAGGATCTGCTCGGGCGCCATGTAGCCGGGCGATCCCACGGAGACGCCGGTCGAGGTCAGCGAGGCGGTGCCGTCGGTCGCGCGGGCGATGCCGAAGTCGATGAGGAGGGGGCCGTCGAGGGTGAGCAGGACGTTCGACGGTTTCACGTCCCGGTGCACCAGGCCCAGGTCGTGCACCGCGGCCAGCGCCTCGGCGAGGCCCGCGGTCAGCGCCCGTACGGAGTGCGCGGGCAGCGGGCCGACGTCCGCCACCGCGGCCGCCAGGGACGGGCCCGCCGCGTACGCCGTGGCCACCCAGGGGACCGGCGCGGTCGGGTCCGCGTCCAGCACCGAGGCGGTCCAGGCGCCGCCGACCCGCCGGGCGGACTCGACCTCGCGCCGGAAGCGGGCGCGGAACTCCTCGTCGAGCGCGAGGTGCGGGTGCACGATCTTGACCGCGACCGTGCGGCCACCGGCGCTGCGGCCCAGGTAGACGCGGCCCATCCCGCCGGATCCGAGCCGGCCGAGCAGGCGGTAGGGCCCGACGGCAGTGGGCTCGTCGGCTGCGAGCGGCTGCATGATGTCCGCCTCTCCCCCGTAGGACACAGCAGCAGATTAGTGCGCAACCGCCGTCTGCGGCCCCTACCGCCGTACAGGCTCTACGG
Organism: Streptomyces sp. NPDC001443; assembly: GCF_053597355.1. Taxonomy (NCBI): domain Bacteria; kingdom Bacillati; phylum Actinomycetota; class Actinomycetes; order Kitasatosporales; family Streptomycetaceae; genus Streptomyces; species Streptomyces sp. NPDC001443. Next base: position 43,980 of record NZ_JBSFIA010000018.1, on the reverse strand, counting down.
CTGGAGGAGGTCCACCTTCACGTCCGCCGGGAAGCCGGTCGTCGGGCCCACCCGGCGGGCGAACTCGGCGACCGCCGCGAGCTGCGGGCCGCCGAAGCGGAAGTCGAGCGTGGTGAAGTACTGCTCCAGTACCTGCTGGTCGAAGGCCTCCCAGCGGGCCGCCTGCTCGGCGACCTTGCCGACCTCCTCCAGGGAGAGGTTGCGGGAGGCGAGGAACGCCTCGTGCACCTGACGTGTGAGGGACGGCTCGCGCTCCAGGTAGTCCCGCCGGGCCGCCCAGACCGCGAAGACGAACGGCAGGCCCGTCCACTCCTTCCACAGCGCGCCCAGGTCGTGCACGGCGAGGCCGTAGCGCGGGCCGTCCACCAGGTTGGCGCGCAGCGCCGCGTCGCCGATGAGGACCGCGGCCTCCGCCTCCTGCATCATCAGGCTGAGGTCGGGCGGGCAGGTGTAGTACTCCGGCTGGACGCCGAAGCGCTCGGCCAGCAGCAGCTGGGCCAGCCGGACCGAGGTGCGCGAGGTCGAGCCGAGGGCGACCCGGCGGCCGTCGAGCCGGTCCAGCGGAACCTGGGAGACGATCACGCAGGACATCACCGGACCGTCGCAGCCGACGGCGATGTCGGGGAAGGCGACCAGGTCGTCCGCGTTCTTCAGGAACTCGACGAGGGTGACGGGCGCGATGTCGAGGTCGCCCTGCACCAGCTGCTCGCTGAGCTTCTCCGGGGTGTCCTTGGTCAGCTCGAAGTCGAGAAGCGTTCCCGTTCTCGCAAGCCCCCAGTACAGGGGCAGGCAGTTGAGGAACTGGATGTGGCCGACACGCGGCCGGGTGCGAGGAATGTCCACATCGGGAGGCTAGACCCTGGGATGAGACGGCCCGCGGGCACCCCCCAGAGGCACGATTTGTCAACCTCATCCGATCAGCTTCAAACGTCCGAGTGACGTGATCTTGACCTCTATTGCTTTCGGCCTACCGCGTGCTAGGCTCGCCGCAAGTTGCAGTTTGGTTTCCCTTGCAGTACAGAGCCTGCGGAGCATGTGACCGCGGGCTCTAGTCGTTTTCAGACGTATGCAGTTGTGCGGCACAGTTTTCACACTTGCAGGGTTCTGGAGCAGGGCGACCCTTTGAGCCCAAGGAGGGCTTATGGCTACCGGAACCGTGAAGTGGTTCAACGCCGAAAAGGGCTTTGGCTTCATCGCCCAGGAAGGCGGAGGCCCCGACGTCTTCGTCCACTACTCCGCGATCAACGCCAACGGTTTCCGTTCGCTCGAGGAGAACCAGTCGGTCTCCTTCGACGTGACCCAGGGCCCGAAGGGTCCGCAGGCGGAGAACGTCACCCCGCTCTAAGCCTTAGGCTCTTCGAGCCCGAAGCTTTGATTCGGATCAGATAGCAGTACCCAAGGAGCCCCGCGCCATCCGGTGACGGGGCTCCTGCCTTTGTCCGGAACACGCGCCCCGCCCGCGGCCGGCCGGCCCGCTTGTCGGTGACACCCGCTACGGTCCCCGGCCATGACCTCCGAAGCCACCACACCCCCCGTATCCGGCACCGGCACCGACTTCCTCGGCGCCATCCGCACCTTCTACGACGCCGTCGCCGAGGACTACGCCGACCGCTTCCGCGAGGAGCTCGTCGGCAGGCCGCTGGAGCGGGCCATCCTCGGCGTGTACGCCGAGCTCGTGGGCGACCGCGGTCCGGTGGCCGACCTCGGCTGCGGGCCCGGCCGGACCACGGGGCACCTCGCCCGACTGGGTCTTTCGGTGTTCGGCCTCGACCTGTCGGAGTCGATGCTCGCCATCGCCCGCCGGGAGAATCCGGGGCTGCGTTTCGAGCAGGGCTCGATGCTCGACCTGGACCTCCCCGACGGCGCGCTCGCCGGAGCGCTCTCCTGGTACTCGTCCATCCACACACCGGTGGACCGGCTCCCCGACCTGTTCGCGGAGTTCCACCGCGTCCTGGCCCCCGGCGGTCATCTGCTCGTCGCCTTCCAGGTGGGCGACGAACCGCGCCACCACGACCGGCCCTGGGGGCACCCCGTCTCACTGGACTTCCAACGCCGGCGGCCCGAGCGGATCGCCGAGCTGCTGGCGGACGCCGGTTTCGCCCTGCGCTCGCGGACGGTACGCGAGCCCGACCCCGCACTCCAGGAAGTGGTCCCGCAGGCCTTCCTCATCGTCGACAAGCCTCGGGTGGCGGCGAAGGCGGCGAGCGCCTCGGAGTGACCGCCCTCCTCACCCCGGATACAGCGCCGCCACCTCGCGGGCGAAGTCCCGCATGATCGTCTCGCGGCGGAGTTTCATCGACGGGGTGAGGTGGCCGGCCTCCTCCGTGAAGTCGACGGGGAGGACGGCGAAGCGGCGGATGGATTCCGGCCGGGAGACCAGTCGGTTCGCCTCGTCCAGCGCGCGTTGCAGGATCGCCCGCAACTCGTCGTCGTCGACGAGGAGTTCGGGCGGGACCGGATGCTTGCCGTGCATCCGGCGCCAGTGGGTGACGCCGTCCTGGTCGAGGGTGATCAGCGCCGTGACGTAGGGGCGGGCGTCGCCCAGGAGCATGCACTGCGAGATCAGGGGGTGCGAGCGCAGCCAGTTCTCCATGGGGGCGGGGGCCACGCTCTTGCCGCCCGCCGTGATCAGCAGCTCCTTCTTGCGGCCGGTGATGGTGAGGTAGCCGTCGTCGTCGAGTTCGCCGATGTCGCCCGTGGCGAGCCAGCCGTCCGGGGCGGCGGGGACGACACCGCCGGCCGCCGGGTCCCAGTAGCCGCGCAGTACGTGGTCGCCGCCGAGCAGGATCTCGCCGTCGGCGGCGACCCGGATGCGGGTGCCGGGCAACGGCCAGCCCACGGTGCCCAGTCGGGGCTTGAGGGGCGGGGTCACCGTCGACGCTCCGGTGGTCTCCGTCAGCCCGTAGCCCTCGAAGATCTCGATGCCGGCGCCCGCGTAGAACGCGGCCAGGCGGCGGCCGAGCGGGGAGCCGCCGCAGATGGCGTGGCGGACCCGGCCGCCCATGGCGCTGCGGATGCGGCGGTAGACCAGGGGGTCGTAGAAGGCGCGGGCCGTCTTCAGGGCGGTGGACGGGCCGGGGCCGGTGCCGGTCTGTCCGGCCTCCAGGGCCTCGCCGTAGCGGCGGGCCACGGCCGCCGCGCGGTCGAACGAGGACAGCCGCCCGCCCTCCTCGGCCCGCGCGCGGGCGGTGTTGAAGATCTTCTCCAGCATGTACGGGATGGCCAGCAGGCAGGTCGGCCGGAACTCGGCCAGGTCCGGCAGCAGGTCCTGCGGCTTCAGGCTCGGCGCGTGGCCGAGGCGTACCCGGGCGCGGACGCAGGCGATCGCCACCATGCGGCCGAAGACATGGGACATGGGCAGGAAGAGGAGGACGGAGACCTCCTCCTTCGTTCCGGCCCGGAAGACCGGGTGGAGCAGTTCGATGGCGTTGTCGACCTCGGCGAAGAAGTTGCCGTGGGTGAGGACGCAGCCCTTGGGCCGGCCGGTGGTGCCCGAGGTGTAGATGACGGTGGCCAGGGTGTCGGGGACGAGCATGCCCCGCCGTACGGCCACCTCCTGGTCGTCCACCTCCGCGCCGAGCTCCGCCAGGCGGTCCGGATGGCCCTTCTCGATCACCCACAGGTGTCGCAGGTCGGGCAGCCGCTCCAGTTCCGGGCCGAGCGCCGCCGCCTGGGCTGCCGTCTCGGTGACCAGGGCGACCGCGCCGGAGTCCTGGAGGATCCACCGGGTCTGGAAGACGGACGAGGTGGGGTAGACGGGAACGGTGACCAGGCCGGCGGCCCAGGCGGCGAAGTCGAGCAGCGTCCACTCGTAGCGGGTCCGGGCCATGACGGCGATCCGGTCGCCCGGCACCAGGCCCTCGGCGATCAGCCCCTTGGCCACCGCCCGCACCTCGGCGGCGAACCCGGCCGCCGTCACGTCCTGCCAGGGCCCGTCGCCCCCGGCCCGGCGGCTGAGGACGACGGCGTCCGGTGCCGCCTCGGCGTTGTCGAAAGGCAGATCGGCGAGGGAGCCGTGGGTCACCGGCGGGGCCAACGGCGGTACGTACGCCTCCCGTACGGCGCCGTCCAGCCGCCGCGTCTCGGGCTCCACGAGCCGTGGCCCTGCGGCGTCGGCGAACGCGGCGGAGGTCGGAAAGGGAGTGGACACGGGCGGCTCCTGTGGCGTGCGGCGATGCGGCTGCCGCTTGCGTTCGTACGTGCCTCGCGCGCCGAGGCGGTCACCGGCGAGTGCCCACGAAAGGGGTGTTACCGGCGGTCAGGCAGGAAGCGTACGAGGCTCCTGTGATGAGGCTGTGCCGGTTACGGGTCGGTCCGGAGCCGGGGATGTGCAACATCGGCGAGGACGTGAGGAAGGTTCACGTCCTGTGCCCGACCGCGGGTTTTCCATGGGACCAAAACGCGTCTCCCCATCCCTCTCCCCCTCCCGACCTTGACTTACCTACGGTAACTTTACTCCAGAGTAAGCATTCTGGACCCGAGCGGGGAGTGGGACATGACCGACCCCAGTGCGCACATCGCCGACACCGCGCCCGGCCGGCTGCTCACCCGCTCCCCCGCGCTCACCCCGTTGCTGGCCCGCGGCGCCCTCCGCGCCCCCTTCCGGCGCCCGGCCCCCGACGCCGCGTTCCCGCGCACCCGTCTGGTGCTGCCGGACCTGCGCGTCGATCTCGTACGGCTGGCCGCGTACGAGCGGGTGTGCGGCTTCGCCACCGGCGAGGACGCGCTGCCGGTCACCTACCCGCACGTCCTCGGCTTCCCGCTGGCGATGCGGCTGATGAGCGACCGGGACTTCCCGCTGCCGCTGCCGGGCCTGGTCCACACCTCGATCGAGATCACCCGGCACACCGGCCTGCCGGCCACGGGCACCTACGAACTCAGCGTGTACGTCGCGGGGTTGGTGCCGCACCGGCGCGGCACCGAGGCCGCCGTGGTGACCGAGGCGCGGGCCGACGGGGCGGTCGTGTGGGAGTCGCGGAGCACGTATCTGGCGCGGCACCGCACGGCCGGATCCACCACCGCGTCACGGTCGTCCGGCGGCGAGCCGGGCTTCGATCCCCTCCCCGTGGTCGCCGAGTGGCGCCTCGCCGACGATCTGGGGCGGCGCTACGGTGCCGCCTCCGGCGACCGCAACCCGATCCATCTGCACCCGCTCGCCGCCCGCCTGTTCGGTTTCCCGCGCACGGTCGCGCACGGCATGTGGACGGCGGCCCGCTGCCTCGCCGCGCACGGCACACCGAGCTCCGCCCGGGTGCGGGCGGAGTTCCGGGCGCCCGTGCTGCTGCCCGGGACGGTGGAGTACGCGGCGGCGGGCGGACGCTTCGAGCTGAGGGGCGCGGACGGGCGCGTGCACGTGCGCGGACAGGTGGACCCGTCCGCGCTCGGCCCGGACGGGAGCTAGCCGGCCCGCTCCGCGTGGTCGGGGTCCGCGGGGGACCAGGGGCGCCCCTCCATCAGGTTGCCCAGGCCCGCCCAGGCGAAGTTCATCAGAATGGCCGCGGCCTGCCGGGCCGAGACGCCCTCGGTGGTGTTGGCCCAGGCCGCCAGGGACTCGGCGGCGCCGACCAGGGCCTCGGCGAGCCCGGCCGCCTCGCGCTCGGGCAGGTCGGGGTCGGACGGGCCGGCCTCCGGCCGGTCGAGGTCGGGCCGGTCGGGGTCCTGGGGGTGGTTGCTCGTCCCGGCGCAGCCGGGCGTCCCCGGACGGGCCTCCCGCGCGGCGGCCCCGATCAGCCGGGTCACGAACGCGACGATCTCCTCGCGCATCGCGGTGACCTCGGCGGCGAACCGCTCGCCGTGCGTACGGGCCTGGAGGTGCAGCACCGACCAGGCGTCGGGGTGCTGCGCGGTGTGGGTGAAGAACGCCCGCAGGCCGTCCCAGAGCTGGCGGTCCGCGCCGAGCCCCGGCCGCACCCCGGACTGCACGGCCTCCGTGAGCGCGGCGGCCTCCCGGCGGATGCAGGCGGTGAAGAGGTCGTCCTTGGAGTTCAGGTACAGATAGACCAACGGCTTCGACACACCGGCGACTTCGGCGATCTCGTCCATCGACGCGGCCATGTAGCCCCGTTGGCCGAAGATCCGCACAGCGGCGTCCAGCATCTGCTGCTCACGGACCGCACGCGGCATCCGCTTGGTCTTCACGGCACCCATGGGAAAAGGATAGTTGGGCGCCGCAGCCGTCCCGTGGGGAGTGACGTCCGGGTCGCTCAGGAGGCCTGGCGCTGTGCGCCGGAGGCGTTGTCCGCGACGTCCGCCACGGCGTCCACCACGTCGTCCTCCTGGGACCGGCTGGACTCGAGGTTGGCCTTCATCCGGTCCACGCGCCCGGCGACCTGGACGGAGGCGCGGTCGCGCTCCTTGCGCAGCACCACGAAGCTGATGGGCGCCGAGATCACCAGGGCCAGCAGGGCGACCCACATGATGTTGGAGCCGCCGAGACCGTGCGGGACGGCACCGGCGTAGACGAGGCCCCAGACGACCACGAAGCAGCCCGCGAAAATGCCGAGGCGCATCAGCGTGTAGCGGAGCATCTCAATCCACTCTTCCGTCTCGAATACTTCCGAACGTCCCATAGGGCATCGTCCAGTGAAGCATGCCGGGTTCCCGGTCCCGCAGTCGGGGCCGGGCAGTCACAGCAGGGGCAGCAGCATGGTGATGTCGTCGCGGTCGTCCCCCGGTGCCACCCGGATCGCGCCGGGCACCCGCCCGACCTCCTTGTAGCCGCAGGATTCGTAGAACCGCTCCAGGTCGTTGCCGCCGCGGCAGGTGAGCCGGATCGCGTCGATGCCGGCGAAGGTGCGGGCCGAGTCCGCGGCGGCCGCGAGCAGGTCGCGGCCGTACCCCTTGCCCTGGTGCCGCGGGTGCACCATCACCGTGTACAGCCACACCCAGTGCTTCATCAGCCGGTGGGTGTTGAAGGTGAGGAACGCGGTCGCGGCGACGTCCCCCCGCTCGTCGTGCCCGACCAGCAGCCGGGTACGGCCCTCGGCCATGGCCACGAAGTGCTTGACGAGCTCCGGGCGTATGTCCTCCCGCACCACGGGCGGCACGAAGCCGACGGAGCCGCCCGCGTTGGACACATCGGTCCACAGGTCGAGGACGCCGTCGCGCAGGGCGGGGTCGACGGCGGGATCGAGAGTGAAGGTAAGGGACATGCCTGGAGTGTAAGCATTACATGACGTCACCTGGACCGTTACCTGCCTCACCCCGGCCACCTCGTCCCGCCGCGGCACCCCGCCGTCTCAGACCCGCATCGGCTGGGGGGACTCGCGGCGCGCCGGGTCCGGTCCGTCGTACTCGCGGATGATCTCGTAGCGCGTGTTGCGCTCCACCGGGCGGAAGCCCGCGTCACGGATCAGGTCGAGCAGGTCGTCCCGGGTGAGCTTGTTCGGCGTGCCGTAGTTGTCGGCGTCATGGGTGATCTTGTACTCGACGACCGAGCCGTCCATGTCGTCCGCGCCGTGCTGAAGGGCGAGCTGGGCGGTCTGCACCCCGTGCATCACCCAGAAGACCTTCACGTGCGGCACGTTGTCGAACAGCAGCCGCGAGACCGCGAACGTCTTCAGCGCCTCGGCACCGGTGGCCATCTGGGTGCGCGCCTGGAGCCGGTTGCGGACCTTGCCGTCCTTCATGTCCACGAAGTCGTGCTGGTAGCGCAGCGGGATGAAGACCTGGAAGCCGCCGGTCTCGTCCTGGAGCTCACGCAGCCGCAGCACGTGGTCGACGCGGTGGCGGGGCTCCTCGATGTGCCCGTACAGCATCGTGCACGGGGTCTTCAGCCCCTTCTCGTGCGCGAGCCGGTGGATGCGCGACCAGTCCTCCCAGTGGGTGCGGTGGTCGACGATGTGCTGCCGGACCTCCCAGTCGAAGATCTCGGCGCCGCCGCCGGTCAGCGACTCCAGACCGGCGTCGATGAGCTCGTCGAGGATCTCGGAGGCGGTCAGCCCGGAGATCGTCTCGAAGTGGTGGATCTCGGTCGCCGTGAAGGCCTTGAGCGAGACGTTCGGCAGGGCGGCCTTCAGCTCGCGCAGGGAGCGCGGGTAGTACCGCCACGGCAGGTTCGGGTGCAGCCCGTTGACGATGTGCAGCTCGGTGAGGTTCTCGCCCTCCATCGCCTTGGCGAGGCGGACGGCCTCCTCGATGCGCATCGTGTACGCGTCCTTCTCGCCCGGCTTGCGCTGGAACGAGCAGTACGCGCAGGACGCGGTGCACACGTTCGTCATGTTGAGATGACGGTTGACGTTGAAGTGCACGACGTCGCCGTTCTTGCGGGTGCGCACCTCGTGCGCGAGACCGCCGAGCCACGCCAGGTCGTCCGACTCGTACAGCGCGATGCCGTCCTCACGGGTGAGCCGTTCACCGGCCCGGACCTTGTCCTCCAGCTCGCGCTTGAGCCCGACGTCCATGTGTTTCTGCCTCTCCCTTTCGACCTGCCGACGAACCCTGCCAACCGTACGCCCGAGGTGCTAGACCTCTTCCGGCAGCTCACCCACCCGGTTCTCCCACTTCGTGGACAGCACGATGGTGGTACGGGTCCGGGAGACGCCCTTGGTCCCGCTGAGCCGGCGGATGATCCGCTCCAGACCGTCCACGTCGCTGGCGCGCACCTTGAGCATGAACGAGTCGTCGCCCGCGATGAACCAGCAGTCCTCGATCTCGCCGAGGTCCTTCAGCCGCCGGGCCACGTCCTCGTGGTCGGCCGCGTCGGACAGCGAGATGCCGATCAGGGCGATCACGCCGAGGCCGAGGCTGGCGGCGTTCACGGTGGCTCGGTAGCCGGTGATGACGCCGGCCGCCTCCAGCCGGTTGATGCGGTCGGTGACGCTGGGTCCCGACAGGCCGACGAGGCGTCCCAGCTCCGCGTAGGAGGCCCGGCCGTTCTCCCTCAGGGCCTGGATGAGCTGCCTGTCCACCGCGTCCATGCGATCGAAGCCTTCCGCTGAATGGGTCCGGGCGGTGCCCGGACCTCCTGAAGTCGAGGATGGTGCTGGTACTGCCTGGCCGCCGTGGGCCGCTCAGGCCGGGCGGGATGCGCCGAGCTCGCCCTGCCAACGGCGGTAGAGGTCGTGCCCGACGCCCGCCGCGTCGAGGACCCGGCCGGCGACGAAGTCCACCAGGTCCTGGATGTGGGTGGCGCCCGCGTAGAACGCCGGGGAGGCCGGTACGACACTGGCGCCCGCGTCGTCCAGGGCGACCAGGTGCCGCAGGGTCTGGCCGTTCAGCGGGGTCTCCCTGACGGCCACGACGAGACGGCGGCGCTCCTTGAGCGTGACGCTCGCCACCCGCTGGAGCAGGTCCTTCGACAGACCGAGCGCGACCCCCGCGACACACGCCGTCGAGGCCGGCACGATCAGCATCCCCTTCGCGGGGTACGACCCCGAGGACGGGCCCGCGGCCAGGTCTCCGGCGTTCCAGTACCGCACCCCGTCGAGGTCCGCCCCGAAGGTGTCCGGCTTGCCGTCCGCGCCCCGCGCCAGCCACTCCCGCAGGTCGTCGCGCCAGTGCGCGTCCCGGAAGGCGATACCGGTCTCGTCCAGCAGGGTGAGCCGGGAGGCCCGGCTGACGACCAGGTCGACACTTTCGCCCGCGGCGAGCAGCGCACGCAGGACGGCGGCGGCATACGGCGTACCGGACGCGCCTGACACCCCCACGATCCAAGGCACGCGCTGCGATTCTCCTGCGTTCACACCTTGAGCGTACCGGCGTGCCGCACGGTGCTCAGGACCGGTCGGCCGCCTCGGGGTCCACGGGAAGCCGACCGGTGTCGACGGTGAGGTTTCCGAGCTTCGTCCCGACGGTGACCTCGCCCCCGTATGTGAGGGTGTCCCGCCCGAGATATCCGTCCGGGCCGGGGTTCCAGAGCGTGACGAGGTGCCCCGTACGGGGATCGAAGATCAAGTAGTTCGGGATGCCGCGAGCCGCGTACTGCCTGTTCTTCACCTCGTAGTCGTTGCGGACGCTGCTCGGCGAGACGACCTCGATGGCAAGCTCCACCAGGTCGGGCGCGTAGGAGGTGAGATTGCGGTTCTTCTCGGCTTCGGGAATGACCGCGAGATCGGGACAGAACTCGAAATCGTCGCTGAACGGGATCGCCACATCGCTGATGAAGGACCACTCCGGGCCCAGCTGGGGTTCGAGCTGGGTCCACAGCCGCATGATGGTCTCGTTGTGGAACGGCCTGAGCGGACTCATCACGATGTTGCCCTCGACAATCTCCATCCGGTATCCGCGGAACATGTCCTCGTACCGGGCGAGCTGCGAGTGCAGGCGGTCGCTGTCCGAGACGGTCACATCGGCCTCCCTCTGTCTGCACTCGATGGTAGGCCGCACCGTAGTCACACGGTCAGACCCCGAACCAGGAGATCCAGCAGGGCGCACACGAACAGGGCAATGCCGATGAAGCCGTTGACCGAGAAGAACGCCCGGTTCAGCCGGGAGAGGTCGTTCGGCCGGACGATGGTGTGCTCGTAGAGGAACGCGCCCGCGACGATCACCAGGCCCAGCCAGAAGAACGCGCCCGCGTCCGTGGCCAGCGCGTACCAGACGAACAGCGCCGTCGTGATCGTGTGGCAGGCCCGCGCCCCCCAGATGGCCGCCGGGATGCCGAAGCGGGCCGGGACCGACCTGACGCCGATCTCGCGGTCGGTCTCGACGTCCTGGCAGGCGTAGATCAGGTCGAAGCCGCCGATCCAGACGCCGACGGCGAGGCCGAGGATCACCGCGTCCCAGGACCACTCGCCGGTGATCGCCAGCCAGCCGCCGACCGGGCCCATCGCCTGGGCCAGGCCGAGGATGGCCTGCGGGAAGTTCGTGAACCGCTTGCCGTAGGGGTAGACCACCATCGGGACCACCGCGACGGGCGCCAGGGCCAGGCAGAGCGGGTTGAGCAGGGCCGCCGAGCCGAGGAAGACGACCAGGGCGATCAGCGCGCCCGTCCAGGCGTGCCGCACCGACATCGCACCGGTCACCAGCTCGCGGTGGGCGGTCCTGGGGTTACGGGCGTCGATCTCCCGGTCGATGATCCGGTTGACCGCCATGGCGAAGGTGCGCAGGCCCACCATGCAGACGGTGACCAGGAGCAGACTGCCCCAGTGGACGGTCCCGTCCAGCTCGAACATCGCGGTCAGCGCGGCGATGTAGGCGAAGGGCAGCGCGAAGACCGAGTGCTCGATCATCACCAGGCGCAGGAACGCCTTGGTGCGGCCCGGCTGCGGGATCGCTGCGGAGGCGCTGCTCACAGTCCGTATTCCTTCCAGCGGCGGTCCACCAGGGCCGCCGTATCGGGGTCCGACAGGACCATCTCCGGCCATCCGCCGTCCCTGGTGTAGCCCTCCTCGGGCCACTTCCGGGTCGCGTCGATGCCCGCCTTGCCGCCCCAGAACTGCTGGTAGGAGGCGTGGTCGAGGTGGTCCACCGGCCCCTCCGCGACCGTGAGGTCACGGGCGTAGTCGGTGTTGCCCAGCGCCCGCCAGGCGACCTCGTGCAGGTCGTGGACGTCGCAGTCGGAGTCGACGACCACGATCAGCTTGGTCAGGGACATCATGTGCGCGCCCCAGACGGCGTGCATCACCTTCTGGGCGTGCTTGGGGTACTTCTTGTCGATCGAGACGATCGCGCAGTTGTGGAAGCCGCCCGCCTCGGGCAGGTGGTAGTCCACGATGTCCGGGACGATGATCTTCAGCAGGGGCAGGAAGAAGCGTTCCGTCGCACGGCCGAGCGGTCCGTCCTCGGTCGGGGGCCGCCCCACGACGATCGACTGGAGCAGCGGCCGCTTGCGCATCGTCACGCAGTCGATCTTCAGCGCGGGGAAGGGCTCCTGCGGGGTGTAGAAGCCGGTGTGGTCGCCGAAGGGGCCCTCGGGGAGCATCTCGCCCGGCTCCAGCCAGCCCTCCAGGACGACCTCGGCCTGCGCCGGGACCTGGAGCGGGACCGTCTTGCAGTCGACCATCTCGATCCGCTTGCCCGCGATGAACCCGGCGAAGAGGTACTCGTCGATGTCACCGGGCAGCGGCGCCGTGGACGCGTACGTCACGGCCGGCGGGCAGCCGAACGCGATCGCGACCGGCAGCCGCTCGCCGCGCCGGGCCGCCACCTGGTAGTGGTTGCGGCTGTCCTTGTGGATCTGCCAGTGCATGCCGATCGTGCGCCGGTCGTGGCGCTGGAGGCGGTAGAGACCCAGGTTGCGGATCCCGCTCTCCGGGTCCTTGGTGTGGGTCAGCCCCAGGTTGAAGAAGGAGCCGCCGTCCTGCGGCCAGGTGAAGAGCGCGGGCAGCCGGTCGAGGTCGACGTCGTCGCCGTGCAGGACGACCTCCTGCACCGGGGCGTCCTTCACCTTCTTCGGCGGTACGTGCGTCATCGCGCCGAGCTTGCCGAACGCCTCGCGCACCCCGACGAACCCGTGCGGCAGCTCGGGCCGCAGCAGGCCGCCGATCTTGTCGGAGATCTCGCCGTACGACTTCAGGCCGAGCGCCTTCAGCAGCCGCCGGTCGGTGCCGAAGACGTTCATCGCGAGGGGCATGTCGGAGCCCTTCACGTTCTCGAAGAGCAGCGCCGGGCCGCCCGTCTTCTGGACCCGGTCGACGATCTCCCCGACCTCCAGATACGGGTCGACCTCGGCCTTGACGCGCTTGAGGTCTCCCTCGCGCTCCAGGGCCCTGAGCAGGGAGCGAAGATCGTCGTAAGCCATGCGGTCCAGTATCCGGTACGGGCTACTCTGACCCCGTCACCGGGGGCCTGTGCCGCCCCGCCGTCGTTCACTGGGGGATCGTTCGACCATGCTCAGGTATCTGCCGTTCCTGCTGGTGCTGGCTCTGTGGATCTACGCCTTCATCGACTGCCTGAACACGCCGGAGGAGGAGGTCAGAGGCCTGCCCAAGGTGGTCTGGGTCATCATCATCCTGCTCTTCGGCGAGGTGCTGGTCGGTCCGATCGCCTGGCTGGTCGCGGGCCGCGACCGCGGGGTGCCCGCCGGGGGTTCCACGCCTTCCGAATGGCACCGCAACCACCGGACGACGTTCGTCGCGCCCGACGACAACCCCGAGTTCCTCAAGTCCATCAAGGCCGAGAACCGCAAGGACGAGGCGCTGCTGAAGGACTGGGAGGCCGACCTGCGGCGGCGCGAGGAGGAGCTGCGCCGGCGCGAGGAGCGGACCGGGTCCGACGACGAGTCCTGACGGCGCGGCGGGTGAGCAGGATGCCGACGTGGGTGCCCGTCGCCGCCGTGGCGGTTCCGCTGGCGTTCATGGGCTGGGGGCTGTGGTCGTTCGTCACGGCCCTCGGGAGTGACCCGATGAGCCGGGCGGAGAGCGTGCCGTGCGAGGACGCCATGCGTTTCGCGGACCGCGACGGACTGCCCGAGGGGGCCCATGACGCGAAGTGCACCGCGCTGACCTGGCTGGACACCCAGTACACGGTGCGGTTCACGATCGCGCGCACGAAGCTGGACGCCTGGCTGAAGGAGTCCTATCCCGGCACGCGGCTCACGGCGGCGGAATGTGACGGGGACCCGTCGGCCGGCGTCTGCGCGCACATCGAGCTGAATCCGCCCGCCGACGGCGGGGCGGTGGCGATCGACATCAGCGTGCGGTACGCCGCGAACTCGACCGCGGTCGTCGAGTTCGCGCCCTTCGACGTGTGACCCGGCCGGGCGCCCGCGCCACCCGGCCCCCAGGACGCGCCAGGGTCAGCGCAGCCGGGAGGACGACAGGATCGACAGCAGGTGGGCCGGGACCATCACCCAGGTGATGACGGCGAGCGCGCCGAGCGCCCAGCGGGTCGGCTCGATCCCGCCCGTCGCCGCGTCGGCGACGGCCGCGGCCAGCAGGACCAGGGACGCCTCGATGCCGTTGGTGACCCGGTGGATCTTGAAGGCGGCGGCCAGGCGGCGGACCGCGGCAACGCCCTGCGAGCGCGGCCGGGTCGCCTCGTCGTCGGCGACGGTCAGCCCGCGCCGGGCGCGTGCCACGTCCACCAGGTCGGTCGAGGCCTTCAGCAGGACGACACCGAGCGCGGCGGCTATGCCGACCGAGAGCCAGCCGCCGAATCCCGACTCGGCGGCGCGGTAGCCGGCGCCCGCGAACAGGGCCGCGTCCGCCAGATAGGCGCCGAGCCGGTCGACGTAGATGCCGGTCGCGCTGTTCTGGCCCTTCCAGCGGGCGACCTCGCCGTCGACGCAGTCGAAGAGCAGGAAGAGCTGCATCAGGACCACCGCGAGGACCGCGCCGGTCGGGCCCGGGATCATCAGCGCCGCACCGGAGGCGACCCCGCACACCACCATCGTCCAGGTGAGCTGGTCCGGGGTGACGGGGGTGCGCACCAGCTGGCGGGTCAGCCGCAGCGAGATCCTGCGCATGTACAGCCGGCCCGCCCAGTGCTCGCCGTTGCGGCTGGCCAGCTTGGCCTGCGGCTGGCAGACCTCGCGCAGCTCCTCCAGAACCGGCGCAGCAACCATGGAACTTCCCTCCCGACCGGGCCCGACTGCCGCCGAAGCGGCAATGATCGGGCCAGGGTACAGACCGGGTTTCCGCGGGCTTTACCTAGGTGGCGCCCGGCATCCGACCGTGCTCCATCCGTTCGGCGGGGGCTTCCCGCCCGTTGCCCTGGCGCCCCGGTCCCAGCAGAGTGGAGCGATGGATCCCCGGCAGAGTGAACGCATGGACCGGTCGTCCGCCGAACGCTTGGCCCCGTCGTCCGCCGACCGCATGGCCCCGTCGTCCGCCCGCGCCTGGCTCGCCACCGCCCTCGCCGAGGCGCGCGCCGGTCTCGCCGAGGGCGGCATCCCGATCGGGGCCGCGCTCTACGGCGCCGACGGGACCGTGCTGGGCCGTGGCCACAACCGGCGCGTCCAGGACGGCGACCCCTCGACGCACGCGGAGACGGCCGCGTTCCGGGCGGCCGGACGGCAGCGGTCGTACCGCGGGACGACGATGGTGACCACCCTGTCGCCGTGCTGGTACTGCTCCGGGCTCGTCCGCCAGTTCGGCATCTCACGGGTGATCGTCGGCGAGGCGGTCACCTTCCACGGCGGCCACGACTGGCTGGCGGAGCACGGCGTGGAGATCGTGCTCCTGGACGACCCCGAGTGCGTCGCGCTGATGCGGGACTTCGTCAAGGACAACCCGGCCCTGTGGCACGAGGACATCGGCGAGTGAGTCCCGGCCGCCGCCGTGAGCTCCACCGACCGGGGTCAGCCCATTACTTCGATCAGTCGCTCGAATTTTTCCCGCCAGACCGGTTCGGTGCCGGTCCCGCTCTCCTCGCGGAACTCGTGCCGGAACCGCAGACAGGTCCCCGCGTCCCCGTCCCGCTCCAGGTGGAAGCGGATCCGGCCGCCACCACCCACCGTGTACTCGGCGACCCGCTCCACGTCCCACGCCGTGACCCGCCCGCTGCCCAGCCCGCGCAGGGTGACCGCGCCGTCGAGCCGGGGTTCGAGGACATCGGCCTCGGTGAACCAGTCCGCGAGCCCCTCCGCCCCGGCCAGCGCGGGCCAGACCCGCTCCACCGGCACCGGCAGCCGCACCGTGAAGTGCAGGGTGTGCTCGTTCCCGTGCGTCACGCTGATGCCCTGCTCGACGGAACCGGTCATGACACCAGCGTGACCCCGACCTGCGCGATACGCACCCCTTAAGGACGCTGACCTGACTTGTCGACGACCGCTCGACGCAGGACGGCGGTGTCGCGGACCACCTCGCCCTTCTTCAGGCCCTGCTCGCTCCTGGTGGCCACCTTCCGCTCCCCCAGGAACTCGTGGGTCCCCCGGTCGAAGATCCACTCGTAACGGAACGGGTTGAAGGGGTCCTCACGGGTGATCGCGACGCCATGCCGTCCGACGGCATCGACGCCGTCCTCGGCCAGCGCAACGCCGGGGATGCGCGCCACGGCGCGATAGAGCGCCGCCCGCTGCTCCGGAGGGACGAGTGTGTCCTGGATCAGATGGCCGGCCACCTGGAACATGGCGTCGTACGTGTGCTCGTCCTCGCGCCCCGGGGCGGTGGACGACTCGGCGGTGTCCCCGGGGGCGGCGGACGGCACCACGGAGATGTCGCACTCGCTCTGCGGGTCGTACAGGGGCCACAGCCCGGCGTTCGTCCGCAGCCAGTCGTACATCCTGTCGGCATCGGCGGGCAGCGTCTTGAGGTGCTTGTAACTGGAGGAGTACTTCAAGTTGCAGGCTTCGGGAGACAGCCTTCGGTCCTCCAGTCCCGCCGTCCGGAGCAGACCGTCGCGGAGGCCGTCCACGGCGACCCAGGTCTCCACCCGATGGAGGGGAGTCCGCTTCACCGTCCCGTCCCCCGCGGTGTCCACGGAGGCGACCCTGGTGTCGACGTACACGTACTGGTCGTCGCGGATCGCGATGGACCGCGCCCCGCCCTCGGCTCCCGACGCCACCTGCTCCAGCACCGAGGCCGCCGTCATCTTCGCCCCGCCGGGCCCACCGGACGAGGGCAGGACCGTGAAGGTCACGGCGGTCACGGCCGCGACGGCCGCTGCGGCGAGCACGGGCCGCGTCCACCTCCTCCTCGTACGGTCGGACGCTTCCCCGGTACGCCGGCTCTCGTTCATCTCCCCGGTACGTCGGATCTCGTTCATCAGATGCTCCTTGAGGAGTCGGTGACGGCCCGGCGGAAGGTCCTGTTCGGAGAACTGGCTCATCGGTCTCCCTCCCACGGCGGCCCGACCGCGGTGCCGCGGCTACCTCTCATCTGTCCGTGCGCCAGCGGTGGTTCCATATATTTCGCGAGCTTCGCCCGAGCCCGCGACAGCCTCGACCGTACGGTCCCGACAGGCACCCCCAGCGCCTCCGCGGCCGCCCGGTAGTCCAGCCCGGACCACACGCACAGCGCCAGCACCTCCCGCTCGGCCCGTCGCAGCCTCGCCAGCGCCGTCCGTACGACGGCCAACTGCGCGGCGTCGTCCACTCGGCCGGCCACCTCGTCGGCGAAGTCCCGTACGGGCTCCTCGCGCGGGAGGCGGGCCACCGCCGCCGCGTGCCTGCGGGCCGCGCGGCGGGTGTTGCGCGCGACGTTGGTGGCGATGCCCAGCAGCCAGGGGCGCAGGGAACCGCCGTCCTCCTCGAGCCGCTCGCGCAGCCGCCAGGCGTCCAGGAAGGTCAGCGAGACGACGTCCTCGGCGACCGTCCACTCCCCGGTGAGCCGGTAGGCGTGGTTGTACACGGAGCGCGCGTAGGCGTCGAAGAGTTCACCGAAGGCCTCGTGGTCCCCCGCGCGGATGCGTCTTCGCAGATTCGTATCCACACCCCTCTGACTGTCCGCACGACTAAGGCCGGTTCCCGTGACCTGGGTCACAGGAACCGGCCTTCGCCGGAGGGCGGTCAGACGCCCGCGTACGAGTGCTTGCCGGAGACGAAGATGTTGACGCCGTAGTAGTTGAAGAGCCAGCAGCCGAAGGCGATCAGGGCGATGTAGGCGGCCTTGCGGCCCTTCCAGCCGGCCGTGGCGCGGGCGTGCAGGTAGCAGGCGTAGGCGACCCAGGTGATGAACGCCCAGGTCTCCTTGGGGTCCCAGCCCCAGTAGCGGCCCCAGGCGTCGCCCGCCCAGATCGCGCCCGCGATGATCGTGAACGTCCACAGCGGGAAGACGGCCGCGTTGACGCGGTAGGAGAACTTGTCGAGGGACGCCGAGGCGGGCAGCCGCTCCAGGAACGAGGTCGCGAAGCGGCCGGGCTTGCCGCCCTCGGCGAGCTTGTTCTCGTAGGAGTCCTTGAAGAGGTAGAGGATCGTGCCGACCGCGCCGACGTAGAAGACCGCGCCGCACAGGATCGCCGTCGAGACGTGGATGTACAGCCAGTACGAGTGCAGCGCGGGCACGAGCTGGTCGCTGGCGGTGTACAGGACCGTGACGGCGACACCGAGGTCGAGCAGGACCGTGGTGATCAGGAACAGGCCGAGCCAGCGCACGTTCTTCTTCAGCGCGAGCAGCACGAGGTACACGCCGACGGCGACCGTGGAGAAGGTGATGTTGAACTCGTACATGTTGCCCCACGGCGCCCGCTCCACCGAGGCCGCGCGGGCGATCACGCCGCCCAGCTCGACGAGGAAGGCGAGCACGGTGAGCGAGATGGCGATCCGCCCGTACAGGTCGCCCTGCACGTCGCCGCCGTGCGCGCCCGGTCCGTCCGGCACGTCGCGGGATCCGGTCGCGGACCGCACGACGACCTTCGGCCGCTCCAGCACCGCCGTGCCGCCGGCCGTCTGCACGGTGACGGCCGGTCCGCTCTTCGCGGCCGGTGCGGTGGTCAGCGCGGCGGCCGTGCGGCCGACCTTGCTGCGGCTGCCGAAGAGCCATTCGGCGATGTACGCGAAGAAGGCCAGGGTGTAGACGGCCATCGCCGAGTAGATCAGCGTGTTGCTGATGCTCGCGAGGTGTTCGTTGGTCGCGGTGGCGAGAGTCACTTCTTCTCAGCCCCTTCGGCAGGTACGGCTGGGGTGTCGGGGGATTCGGACGGGTCGTCGGGGTCGGGGGCCCCGGGGGCCTGGTCGTACAGGGTCCCGGCGAGGTCGCCGAGCTCCTCGGGCAGCTTCGCGGACTCGCTGCGGCCCAGGCCGCCCATCTCGACGACCGTCACCCCGTCCGCGCCGCGCGTGGCACGGACCCACACCCGGCGGCGCTGGATGAACAGGGAGCCCGCCAGACCGAAGATCGCGGCGGTCGCGCCGGCCAGGGCCCAGCCGCTGCCGGGCTGCTGCGTGACCTGGAAGTTCGCCCATTCCTTGGTGCCGTCGTAGGTGATCGAGCCGGCGCCGTTCGGCAGGGTCATGGTCTCGCCGGGCTTCAGGTTCTGCCGCAGCTGCTGGCCCTTGGCGTCCTTGAAGTCCTTCATGTGGGTCTTGTCGAGCTGGTACACGCTCTGCGGGATGCCCGAGTCGACCCCGAGGTCACCGTGGTACGGCGCCAGGTTCAGCACCGGGTTCAGCATCGCCGGGAACTGCGAGGACACCACGCTGCCGCCGCCGTAGGTGGGCAGGAAGAACGCCTGGAAGCCGAGCTGTTCGGACACGCCCTGGGGGTTCTTGTAGCCGTCCATGACCTTGACGACACCGGAGGAGGTGACGTTGGAGTCCAGCGGCAGCAGCGGTACGGCGTTGTGGAAGACGACGTCGCCCTTGCCGTCCTTGACGGTCACCACGGGGGCGTAGCCGTGGGCGGTGAGGTAGACCTTCGAGTCGCCGATCTCCAGCGGCTCGTTGACCTTGACGGTCGTCGCGCGCTCCTTGCCGTAGGCGCCCTCGCTGTAGGTGACGGCCGCCTGGTAGGTGCGCGGGGTGCCCTTGTTGGGGCCGGTGAGCTCGTAGGTGCCGGTGAACTTCTTCAGGACGAAGCTGAACGGCACCAGGTCGTCCGTGCCGAAGAGGTTGCCGGACTTGAAGTCGTCGTAGGAGATGAGCGTGTTGGAGAAGCCGTCGCCCTCGACGACCAGCTTGTTGCCCTCGGACTTGAAGAGCTGGCCCCAGGCGAAGGCCGTCAGCATCACGATCAGCGCGATGTGGAAGGCCAGGTTGCCGACCTCGCGCAGATAGCCCTTCTCGGCCGCGACGGCGTCCCCCACGGGGTGGGCGCGGAAGCGGCGCTTCTTCAGCAGCGCGAGCGCGGCCTCACGGACCTGCTCGGGCGAGGCCTCGGTGCGCCAGGTCGTGTACGCGGGCAGCCGGGTCAGCCGCTTGGGCGCGCCCGGCGGGCGGCCGCGCAACTGGCCGACGAACTGCCAGGTGCGGGGCACGATGCAGCCGATGAGGGAGACGAACAGCAGGATGTAGATCGCGGAGAACCACACCGAGCTGTAGACGTGGAAGAGGCCGAGCCTGTCGTAGACCGCGGCGAGGGTCGCGTGGGCGTCCCGGAAGTCGGCGACCTTCGTCGCGTCGGTCCCGGACTGCGGGATCAGCGAGCCGGGGATCGCGCCGAGCGCCAGCAGCAGGAGCAGCAGCAGCGCGACCCGCATGGAGGTGAGCTGCCGCCAGAACCAGCGGGCCCAGCCGACGACGCCCATACCGGGCGGGTTCGCCAAGGACTCCAGGGGCGCGGTGGACAGCTGGGAACCGGCGGCGCCGAGGTCGTCGGGGGCGGTCGCGGCCCCGTCGGTCGGCGTGCCGGTCGTCGTCTTGCTCATGGATCAGATCCCCACAGTGAAGCCGGTGGACCAGGTCTGCAGGTCCTGCACGATGCGGTCCCACGCGCCGGTCAGCAGCAGCAGACCGGTCACGATCATCATCGTGCCGCCGATGCGCATCACCCAGGCGTAGTGGCGCTTGACCCAGCCGAAGGCGCCGAGCGCCTTGCGGAAGGCGACCGCGGCGAGCACGAAGGGCACGCCGAGGCCCAGGCAGTAGGCGACGGTCAGTATGGCACCGCGGCCCGCGCTCGACTGCTGGGCGGACAGGGCCAGTACCGAGGAGAGGGTCGGTCCGATGCACGGCGTCCAGCCGATGCCGAACAGCGCGCCCAGCAGCGGCGCGCCGACCAGTCCCGTCACGGGTCTGCGGTGGAAGCGGAACTCCCGCTGGGTGAGCCAGGGCATCAGCCCCATGAAGAACACGCCCATGAGGATCATGAGCACGCCCAGCACCTTGGTCAGGACGCCCTTGTTGTCCTGCAACGTGGAGCCGAAGTAGCCGAACAGCGCTCCGCCGGAGACGAACACGGCCATGAAGCCGAGCACGAACAGCGAGGCGCCCGCGACCATCCGGCCGCGCCGGGCCTCGGCCAGGTCGGTGCCGGTGACACCGGTGACGTAGGCCAGATAGCCGGGGACGAGCGGCAGGACGCACGGGGAGAAGAAGGAGATGAGGCCGGCGAGCACGGCGAGCGGCAGAGCGACGAGCAGCGCACCGTTGAGCACGGTCGGGTTCGGGTCCGTCGCCGCGGCGAGCAGGGACACTCCGGTCACGTCACTTCTCCGCGAGGACCGGGGAGATCATCTTGCGCAGCTTCTCCTCGCTGAGCGCCGACAGCGAGCGGGCGGCGATCTTCCCGTCCCGGTCGAGGACGAGCGTGGAGGGGATCGCCTGCGGGTTGAGGGTGCCCTTGGCGAAGCGGAGCATCAGCTTGCCCGTCGGGTCGTACAGGCTCTGGTAGCTGACGCCGTACTGCTTCTCGAAGGCGCGGGCGGGGCTGGTGCTGGTGTCGCGGGTGTTGATGCCGACGAACTGCACGCCCTGGCCCTTGAGGTCCTGGTGGACCTTCTCGAAGCCGGACGCCTCGGCGCGGCACGGCGGGCACCAGGAGCCCCACACGTTCAGGACGACGACCTGGCCCTTGTAGGCGGCGACGTCGAGCCGCTTGCCGTCGACCGTCTCACCGGACAGGTCGGGGGCGGCGGCCCGCTCACCCTTGTCGGCGGTCGCGATGCCGTCCTTGCCCAGGACGAAGTTGGTGTCGCCGCCGCCTCCGGACGTGCCCCCGGACGTGCAGGCGGACAGCAGCAGCGCGGCCACGGCGGCACCGGCGATGCCGGCGGTGCCCAGGGCGGCGCGACGCGAGCGGTTCCTGGTCGTCGAACGCGGGGAGGTGCGGGTGGCGGCACTCATGTGAAAAGTTTCGCATGACCGTTCTGGGGATCTTGCGCACCCCCCTTGCGGGCGGAAACCCGCATTTCAGGCGGCGTTTCAGGCGGCGTTTCAGGTGGCGTTTCAGGTGGCCGTGGCGGGGGCGGAGTTCGCCGGGGTGCCGGTGGGGGTGCCGGGGTTCGCGGGGGCGCCGGGGGTGTTCGCGGGGGCGGGCGCGAGGAACCCCTGCCAGCCGCCGGCCGGCCGCTGACCCACGTCCAGCGTGCGCAGCTTCGCCAGCACCTCCGGCCGCTGTACGTCGAGCCAGTCCGTGAACTGCCGGAAGGAGACCAGCCGTACGTCCGCGCCCTTCTCCTTCTCCCGCGCGATGTGCAGGAACGCCTGCTCCACGGCGTCCATGTAGATGCCGCCGTTCCAGTGCTCGAAGTGGTTGCCTATGAAGAAGGGCGCCCGGTTAGTCTCGTATGCCCGCTGGAAGCCGGATATGTACGCCTGGGCTGCCTGCTGACGCCAGTGCGGGTAGTTGTGGGCGGGCGCGTTGGTGGAGTTGACCGACTGGTTGGCGAGGATGTTGTAGTCCATGGAGAGGACCTCGAAGCGGTGCCCGGGGAACGGCATCTGCTGCAACGGCAGGTCCCAGATGCCCTGCCGCTTGCCGGGCCAGACCTGGCGGCCGCCGGGCGAGGAGGCGTCGTAGCGCCAGCCGAGTTCGCGGGCGGCGGGCAGCAGGTTGTCCTGGCCGAGCAGACAGGGCGTACGGCCGCCGACGAGTTCCTTGTCGTAGTCGAAGGGCAGCGGCTCCAGGTCGGTCCAGCCGGTGTTGGTCCGCCACTCCTTCACGAATGCCTTGGCCTGGGCTATCTCGCTCTTCCACTGCCGCGGGGTCCAGTGGCCGACCGAGCCGCTGCCGCCGCAGAAGTGCCCGTTGAAGTGGGTGCCTATCTCGTGGCCCTCCAGCCACGCCCGGCGGATGTTGGTGAGCGTCGCGCGGACGTGGTCGTCGGTGAGGTAGCCGATGTCGGAGGCGCCGCGCGGGTTGTTGGGCGGGTCGTAGAGCCGCTTCTTCGACTCGGGCAGCAGGTAGAGCCCGGACAGGAAGAAGGTCATGCTCGCGCCGTGCTCCCTGGCGAGGTCCAGGAAGCGCGGGAAGAGGCCGTTGCCGACCTCGCCGGCTCCGTCCCAGGAGAAGACGACGAACTGCGGCGGCTGCTGGCCGGGTTCCAGCGGCACGGGGGCGGCGGGCTGGTGCGGCTGACGGCCGCTGAAGGAGGTCGAGCCGTCGCCGAGGGGGCGCGCGATGTGGGTCGGCTGCCCGCCGGGGGTCACGGAGGGGCTCGCGGAACCCCGGGGACTCGCGGAACCGGCGGCGCGGGTCGCGCCCTTCGAGGGTGCGGAGGTGCCGCATCCCGCGAGGCTGGCGGCGGTCGCGGCGCCCGCGCCGAGAGCGAGTGCTCCCCTTCGAGTCGGATTGCGCATGGCATCCCCCGTTCGTCGCGTTCTCTGCTGGTCACTCGTTGAGAGGACGCGACGAACGAGGAGGTTCCGCGCGATCACACGGATCTCGCGACGGCTGTCACGAACGGGCCATGGAACACCGGAGGTCGCTTTCGCGTCGGCGTCAGCGCCCCCGCCCGTACCCCTGGGTCCGTACCGGCGGCTATGCCCCGAAGGCCTTGCCCTGCCCCTTGACCGGCTTGGCGCCGGCGAGGAGATGGGCCGGGACGAGATCGCGGGCCGGCTCGGTGTAGCCGACGGAGACGATCTTGTCGCCCTGGTACGTGAAGGTCGTCAGCGAGGCGAGCGTGCACTGCCGCTTGCGCGGATCATGCCACAGCCGCCGCCGCTCGACATAGGAGCGCACGATCCAGATCGGGAGCTGGTGGCTGACCAGTACGGCCTCATGGCCGCGGGCCGCGTCCTTGGCCGCGTCCAGCGCCCCCATCATCCGTACGACCTGGTCGACGTAGGGCTCGCCCCAGGACGGCTTGAACGGGTTGACCAGGTGCTTCCAGTTGTCGGGCTTGCGCAGCGCGCCGTCCCCGACGCCGAAGGTCTTGCCCTGGAAGACGTTGTCGGCCTCGACGAGCCGGCCGTCGGTGGCGAGGTCGAGCCCGTGCGCCTTGGCGATCGGCGTCGCCGTCTCCTGCGCCCGCTCCAGCGGGGAGGCGACGACGTGGGTGACGTCGCGGGAGGCGAGGTGCTCGGCGACCCGGTCGGCCATCTGCCGCCCGAGCTCGGACAGGTGGTAGCCGGGCAGTCGCCCGTACAGGATCCCGTCCGGGTTGTGGACCTCGCCGTGCCGCATGAGGTGGACGACGGTGAGTTCGCCGTCGCTCGCGCCGGTGCCGCCGCCGTTGTCGAAGCGGTTGTCGAAGCGGTTGTCGATGCTCACGCCGTGGCCTCCGCGGCCGCTCGGGCCGCCGCCGGGAGGGCGTCGGCGATCCGCTGGATCGCTCGCTCGTCGTGGGCCGTGGAGACGAACCAGGACTCGAAGGACGAGGGCGGCAGGTAGACGCCGTTCGCCAGCAGCGACTGGAAGAAGGCGGTGAAGCGGAACGACTCCTGCGCCTTGGCGTCCTCGTAGTTGCGGACCGGGCGGTCCGTGAAGAAGACGGAGAACATGTTGGAGGCGGTCTGCAGCGTGTGCGCGACGCCCTCCTTGCCCAGGGCCTCGGAGACGAGCGCCTGGATCTGCCGCGACACGGCGTCGACCTTGGCGTACGCGGCGTCGTCGAGGAGGCGCAGCTGGGCGAGACCTGCGGCGGTGGCGACGGGGTTCCCGGAGAGGGTGCCCGCCTGGTAGACCGGCCCGGCGGGCGCGAGGTGCTCCATGACGTCGGCGCGACCGCCGAAGGCGGCGGCCGGGAAGCCGCCTCCCATGACCTTGCCGAAGGTCATCAGGTCGGGCCGGACCCCGTCGACGCCGTACCAGCCGGCCTTGCTGGTGCGGAAGCCGGTCATCACCTCGTCGGAGATGTACAGCGCGCCGTTCTGCGCGCAGGCGTCCTTCAGGCCCTGGTTGAAGCCGGGCAGCGGCGGCACGACGCCCATGTTGCCCGGCGACGCCTCGGTGATCACGCAGGCGATTTCACCCGGGTGCCGGTGGAACGCCTCGTGCACGGCCTCCAGGTCGTTGTACGGCAGCACGATGGTGTCGCCGGCCTGGGCGCCGGTGACGCCGGGGGTGTCGGGCAGCGCGAAGGTTGCCACCCCGCTGCCGGCCGCGGCCAGCAGGGAGTCGACGTGCCCGTGGTAGCAGCCGGCGAACTTGATCACCTTGGCCCGCCGGGTGAACCCACGCGCGAGCCGGATCGCGGACATGGTGGCCTCGGTGCCGCTGGAGACCAGCCGCACCTGCTGTACGGGCTCGACCCGTGCGACGATCTCCTCGGCGAGCGCGACCTCGCCCTCACCGGGAGTACCGAAGGAGGTACCGCGGGAGACGGCCGCCTGCACCGCGGCGATGACCTCGGGGTGCGAGTGACCGAGGATCATCGGGCCCCAGGAACAGACGAGGTCGACGTATTCCCGCCCGTCCGCGTCGGTGAGGTACGGACCGGTGCCGGACACCATGAACCGGGGCGTACCGCCCACCGCGCGGAAGGCGCGGACCGGGGAGTTCACCCCGCCCGGCGTGACGGCGGCCGCGCGGTCGAACAGGGCCTGCGAGGCAGGCGCTTCGTAGGGATAGGGCGCTCCTGAAGAGGGCGATTCGCTCATGACCTGCGACTTCTCCGACCTTCTCCGACTTGTTCGGACTCCGCTTGCTGCGTGACAACCTCAGGGTAGGCCAGGGCCGGGGAAGGGCAGGGAGCAGCGGGGCGCCCAGCGCACCGGCCGGACGACGGGTCGTGACCGACCGTGCCCGAGCCGGAACGGTCCGAGCGGAGGAGACGGCCGACCCGGACCGGACCGGGCAAATCGGTGGACCGCCACGTACCATCTGCGAAACTGGCACCTGATACACAGAGCTACGGACGGGCCGAGCCGTGCCGGACCGCGCGCGCCTGCCCGGGCTCGCTCGAAGGCCTGCCCGGGAGCTCGCTCAGGGGCTCGTACAGGGCTCGCTCTCGGCTGCGAAGATCCTGTGGGCCGTTGTTTCAGCGCACGTTTCGGCGAGCGACCGTGGGGGAGGTCACTGTCACGATGATCGGGTTGCGCGGCGGGGGCCACGCGTCCTAGAAAAGCAGTCGGGTGGAGATATGCATCGCGGTGGCGGGCTGGGCGAAGGGACCGACGGTCTGGGTCCTCGACGCGCCCAACGGGGAAAACACCGGCGCGAGGCGGAGGAGCCGCACGAAACACTTCAGGCACATGGTGCACCGTTGGAGTCCGACCGGCTCGACCGTGAGGTCGACCGGCTCAGGGCCGGTAGCAGGAATGGTGGTCGGGTGGGGGTGACGTACAAATACTTCGGCGCGCCTGACGGCGCGACGGCGGCCCGCGTCCCGATCTCGATGCGTCCCGAGGAACTCGGCGGCGACGAGCTCGGCATGGGTGGCATGTTCACCAAGATCAAGCCGGAGACGATGGCGGCCATGGTGCTGACCGGCATCCAGGGTGTCCCCCTCAACAAGGTGCCCCCGCTGGAACTGGTCGTCCTGCACCCCGACTACGCGGTCGTGAAGCTCCCGACCACGGTCGTCGACCCCCTGCGCGACGTGGGCGAGGAGGCGGTGGGCGCGGCGGCGTTCATCTGGTCGACCGTGCCGGACCGGGGTGGCCCGCGGGACGCGTTCAACGTCTACCAGCTCCTGCACGAGTGGCAGGACTTCTCCCACCGACTGCACGAGGCGGGGCACCAGCCGTACTGCCTGGTGTGGCCGTGACCTGAGGGTTCTCGGACCTGAAGGTTCTCGGACCTGAAGGTTCTCGGACCTGAGGTTTCCTACGAACGGGCGGAGCTTGCGGGCTCCGCCCTCGCCGTTTGCGCGCCCAGAAGCCCCGCCTCGCGCACGCAGGGCCCGCCCCGGTCGGCGGCAGCGGGCCCGGCCGGCGTCGCGCGGTGCCGGTTCAGTCCAGTTGCAGCCGGTCCGCCGCTCCCGCCGCCTCGAACGCCGCGACCAGGTCCTCGCGGGTCTCCGTGAAGTGCGCCCAGCTGTCGCAGTGCGCGGGTACGACCCGACGGGCGCCGAGGATCCCGGCGGCCTCGGCGGCTCCGGCACCGTCGAGGACGAGCAGGGCGCCGTCGAACAGGGGCTGGATGCGGGGCGCCCCCGCGAAGAGCACGGCGGTGTCCACCGGGCCGAACCGGCCCGCGATCTCCCTGACCAGGTCGAGCGAGGCGTTGTCGCCGCTGACGTAGACCGTGGGCAGGTCGTCCGAGGTCAGCAGGAAGCCGATGACCTCGCCGGAGATCGGCTCGGCGCCCTCGGGGCCGTGCAGGGCGGGGGCGGCCGTGACGGTGACGGTGCCGCCGTCGGGCCGGTCCAGTCGCACGGACTCCCAGGGGGCCAGCCCGCGGGCCGTGCCGCCCAGGCGGCCCGCGCCGCCGCGGGTGGTGAGGGTGAGCGGCACGTCCGCGAGCAGGGCCCGGCCGGAGCGGTCGAGGTTGTCGGGGTGCTCGTCGTGCGAGAGCAGCACCGCGTCCACGGGGCCGAGGTCGCCCGGCTCGACGGGGGACGGGACGGTCTTGGTCAGGGTCGGCCCGCCGGGGGTCGGGTAGTGACCGGTCCCGTCGAAGGTCGGATCGCTGAGGAGACGCAGTCCGCCGTACTCGATCAGGGCGGTCGGTCCGCCGAAGACCCGGACGGGAATCTGTTCGGTGGTCGCGTCGACAGGGGCCATCAGAAAACACCTCACGGATGAGAAGTCGTTTATCCGTGAGATACGGTAGTCGCTTCTCACGGATGGACGCAAGGCGTACCATGAGAGCTATGTGGAAGACCGGGGCCGAGATGCCCGACGAGCACGAGGGGTCCCAGGGGGCCGTGACGCCCGAGGAGGGCGGGATACCGGTCGCGCCCGGAGCGGACCGGTATCCGGCCCTCGACCTCGCCAACAGCGCCGTCGCGCTGACCGGCGGGCAGGTCCTCGACCTGCTGGGCACCCCCGCCGCCGCGACCGGCTGGCTGGTCGACCACGGTCTCGCGCCGGCCGGCGCGGAGCTGCGGGAGACCTGCGCCGCCCAGCTGCGCTCGCTGCGCGAACAGATCCGCGCCCTGATCTCCTCCCGGGTCGACGGCCACCCCGCCCCGGGCAGCGCCCTGAACGGTCTCAACGACGCGCTCACCCGGGCGCCCGCGGTCTCCCTGCTGAACTGGGACGCCACCCGCGGGCTGCACCGGGCCCTGTCCCACCCCACCACCCGGATCGTCGAGCGCGCCCTGGCGACCCTCGCCGCCGACGCCGCCGACCTGCTCACCGGCTCCGACGCGGACCGGCTCACCGCGTGCGGCTCACCGCCCTGCAACCGCTATCTGCTGCGGCACGGCCGCCGCCACTGGTGTTCCACCCGGTGCGGCGACCGCGCCCGCGCCGCCCGCGCCTACGCCCGCCGCACCGGTGCCGGTGCCGGTGCCGAGGAGAACTGACCTCGTCAGGAGGGGACGAGCGGGAGGGGGCTCAGGATTCGCCCCGCCCCCGCCCCTCCACCGGCCCCCCGCCCACGGTGAACCCGATGACCGAGCCGCCGCCCTCCCGTCGGAACGCGAACGGCGCGCCCTCGTGCGCCAGCGCCACCTCCCGCACGATGGACAGGCCGAGACCGGAGCCGGGCAGGGCGCGGGCGTCGGCGGCCCGGTAGAAACGGTCGAAGATGCGGATCAGATCGGCGCCCGCGACACCGGGGCCCCGGTCGAGGACCTCCACCCGGACCGTGCCGGGCCGGGCCGGGCCCGCGATGTGCAGCTCGATGGGCGCGGTGCCGTCGCGGTCGAACTTCGTGGCGTTCTCCACGAGGTTGGACATCGCCCGCTGGAGCAGCCCGGGGCGCCCGTGGGCCGTGGTGTCGCCGCTCGCGCGCAGCACGATCTCCCGCCCGGTGCGGCGGCGGGCGAGGCCGACCACGTCCTCGGCGATGTCGGCCAGGTCGACCTGCTGGGCGGGCTCGGCGTCGGACTGGCCCGCGGCCAGGTCGACGAGCTCGTTGACCAGGTCGGTCAGCTCGCGCGCCTCCTGGGTGAGATCGGCGACCAGATCCTCCCGGGTGGCGGGCGGGAGTTCGTCGATCCTGCGCAGCAGCGAGATGTTCGTACGCAGTGAGGTGAGCGGGGTCCGCAGCTCGTGACCGGCGTCCTGGACCAGCCGGCGCTGGTCCTCCTCCGACTGGGCGAGCCGGCCCAGCATCCGGTCGAAGGCGCGGCCCAGGCGACCCACCTCGTCGTATCCGGTGACCGGCACCTGCACGCCCAGGCGGCGGGTGCGGGCGACGTCCTCGGCGGCGGAGGTGAGGACGACCAGCCGGCGGGTGACGCGCCGGGCCAGCCACCAGCCGAACAGACCGGCCGCGGTGACGACGGCCGCCATCAGCACCAGGGTGCGCTGCTGGAGCGTGCGCAGCAGGTCCTCGGTGTCGCTGAACTCCTGCGCGACCTGGACCGCGCCCCGGCCGCCGCCCAGGGAGACGGTCGCGACCCGGTAGACGTCGTTGCCGACGTCGACGTCCTTGTGCTCGGCGACCAGACCGGCGGTGGCGGCCGCGGCGACCTTCCGGTCGTCGGCGGCGACCGGCAGGCCCGGACTGCCCCGGTCGACGACCGCGCCGTCCGGGCCGAGCACCTGCACATCGGTGCGCGGGGGCCGTACGACGTCGTGGCCGGGCTCGGCGGAGGAGAAGTCGTCGGGCGTCATGCGGTGCTGACCGACCTCGTCGCGCAGGTCCTGCACGACCTCGTCGAACACGGTCTGCTGGTCCACCCGCACGAGACGGGCCGCCGCGCTGTACGACAGGATGCCGACGAGCACGGTGACGGCCGCGGCCACCGCCGCGAACGACACCGCGAGGGTGGTGCGCAGCGAGAGCAGACCGGGCCGTCGCCAGGTCAGCAGCCGCCGGAAACGGCCCACTCAGTCCTCCCGCAGCACATAACCCACACCGCGCACCGTGTGGATCAGCTGCGGCGCGCCGGGCTCGTCGAGCTTGCGGCGCAGATAACCCACGTACACGGCGAGGTTCTTGGAGCCGGGCCCGAAGTCGTAGCCCCAGATGCGGTCGTAGATGGTGGAGTGGTCGAGGACGATGCCCGCGTTGCGCACCAGCAGTTCCAGCAGCTCGAACTCGGTCCGGGTGAGCTCCAGTTCGCGTCCGCCGCGCCAGGCCCTGCGCGCCTGCCGGTCCATCCGCAGACCGGCCGCCTCGATGTGCCGGCCGGGCTGCGCGGGGCCCGGCACCGAGCCGGACGCCGGAGCCGAGGGCGCGGCCGATGTCGTACCCGCTCCCGTCCCGGTCGACGGATCGGCCGGAGATCCGGACGGCGCGCCGGGCGGGGTCTCGCCCGCGGTGTCGGCGGGGGCCGCGGTGTCGGCGGGGGCCGCGGTCTCGTTCGGGGTGGTGCGGCGCAGCAGGGCGCGCAGCCGGGCGAAGACCTCCTCGACGTCGAAGGGCTTGACGACGTAGTCGTCCGCTCCGGCGTCCAGGCCCGCGATCCGGTCGGCGGTCTCCACCAGCGCGGTCAGCATCAGGATCGGGGTGCGGTCGCCCTCGGCGCGCAGCACCCGGCAGACCTGGAGTCCGTCGATGCCGGGCATCATCACGTCGAGGACGAGCACGTCCGGCGGGGTGCGGTGGGCGTGCGCCAGCGCCTCCACGCCGTCGGCGACCGCGGTGACCTGGTAGCCCTCCAGGGCCAGGGCGCGTTCCAGTGCGTGGCGGATGGCGCGGTCGTCTTCGGCGAGCAGCACAGTCTGGGGCACGGACCCAGTCTGCCAAGCGCCGAGGGCCGGACGAACCTGATGATCTTGCCCAGGCCGCCCTTCTTACTGGCCTCTCACCCACCCGGCCGCAACCCGCCCCGGGCGACCCCTCGCCCGCCCGCCTCAACCCGGACCGGGCGACCGCTCACCCGCCGACCGCAACCCTGACCGGGCGACCCCTCGCCCGCCCACCGCAACCCCGACCGGGCGACCCCTCGCCCGCCCACCGCAACCCCGACCGGGCGACCCCTCGCCCGCCCACCGCAACCCCGACCGGGCGACCGCTCACCCCGCGGAGCGCAGCGCGGCGAGCCGCTCGGCGAACGGCACCACGTCGAGGTCGTCCCGGACCGGCGCGGCCGCCGACAGACCCCGCATCAGCGCGGCCAGCTCCCCCGCCGCCCGCTCGACGCGCCCCTCCAGGCCCTCCGCTCCCCAGTCCTCCGACGCCGCGTACACGCCCGTCGGCACGACCACCGCCCGCAGGTACGCGAACATCGGCCGCAGCGCGTGCTCCAGCACCAGCGAGTGCCGTGCCGTACCCCCGGTCGCCGCGATCAGCACCGGCTTGCCCGCCAGCGCTTCCTTGTCGAGCACGTCGAAGAACGACTTGAACAGCCCGCTGTAGGAGGCCGTGAACACCGGCGTGACCACGATCAGGCCGTCCGCCCCGGTCACCGCCGCCTGGGCCGCCGCGAGCTTGCGCCCGGGGAACCCGTTGGTGAAGTTGTGCGCGATCTCGACCGCGAGGTCGCGCAGCTCCACCACCTCCAGCTCGACCTCGGCCTGCCGGCCGACGGCCGCCGCCAGCCGGTCGGCCAGCAGCCGCGTGGACGACGGCACGCTCAGCCCCGCCGAGACGACGACGAGCTTCATGCCCCGACCTCCTTCTTGTCCTTGTCGGCCTTCTTCTCCTCCGCGGCGGCGGCCAGCAGCGACGCGTGCGTCGGCGCCTCCGGGACGTCCGCCGGACGGCCCTTCGCGAACTCCTCGCGCAGCACCGGCACGACCTCCTCGCCGAGCAGGTCGAGCTGCTCCAGGACGGTCTTCAGGGGCAGCCCCGCGTGGTCCATCAGGAACAGCTGGCGCTGGTAGTCGCCGGCGTACTCGCGGAAGGACAGGGTCCGCTCGATCACCTGCTGGGGGGAGCCCACGGTCAGCGGGGTCTGCTCGGTGAAGTCCTCCAGCGAGGGCCCGTGCCCGTAGACCGGCGCGTTGTCGAAGTACGGCCGGAACTCGCGCACGGCGTCCTGGGAGTTCTTCCGCATGAACACCTGGCCGCCGAGGCCGACGATCGCCTGCTCGGCCGTGCCGTGGCCGTAGTGGGCGTACCGGCTCCGGTAGAACTCGACCATCCGCTTGGTGTGGTCGGCGGGCCAGAAGATGTTGTTGTGGAAGAAGCCGTCCCCGTAGTACGCGGCCTGCTCGGCGATCTCCGGGGAGCGGATGGAGCCGTGCCAGACGAACGGCGGCACGTCGTCCATCGGCCGCGGGGTGGACGTGAAGCCCTGGAGCGGCGTGCGGAACTTGCCCTCCCAGTCGACGACGTCCTCACGCCACAGCCGGCGCAGCAGGGCGTAGTTCTCGATGGCGAGGTTGATGCCCTCGCGGATGTCCTGGCCGAACCACGGATAGACGGGACCGGTGTTGCCGCGGCCCATCATCAGGTCCACCCGGCCGTCGGCCAGGTGCTGGAGCATCGCGTAGTCCTCGGCGATCTTCACCGGGTCGTTGGTGGTGATCAGGGTCGTGGACGTGGAGAGGACCAGCTTCTCGGTGCGTGCGGCTATGTAGCCGAGCATGGTCGTCGGTGACGAGGGCACGAACGGCGGGTTGTGGTGCTCGCCGGTCGCGAACACGTCCAGCCCGACCTCCTCGGCCTTCAGCGCGATGGCGACCATGGCCTTGATGCGCTCGCGCTCGGTCGGTGTACGGCCCGTGGTCGGGTCCGGGGTGACGTCGCCGACGCTGAAGATGCCGAACTGCATGGTCGCTCAACCTCCAAGTTGTTGATGATTCAACTATACCCCTCCAACGGGACTCGGTCCGCGGGTATTCCACCCGCGGATATTCGATTTGACGGCCGGGAGCCACGTGCGGATATTTATCTGCGTGACACAGATACTGCATTACGAAGACGATGGTCGCCCACGCACACCGCCGACCCCGGGCCCGGCCCCAGCGACGGCCCCAGCGACGGCGCCGACCCCGGCTCCAGCCCCGGCCTCAGCCGCAGACGAGACCCCGGCGGCGCCCCGCCCCCTCCCCGCCCGCGCCCGCTGGGCGGTCCTCGCCGTGGTCCTGGCCGCCGACGTCCTGGACCTCCTCGACGGAACGATCACCAACATCGCCGCCCCGACGATCGCCCGCGACCTGGGCGGCGGCCAGAGCCTCGTCCAGTGGCTCGGCGCCTCCTACGCCCTCGCGCTCGGCGTCCTGCTCGTCCCCGGCGCCCGGCTCGGCGACAAGCACGGCCGCCGACGGCTGTTCCTGACCGGCCTCGCCGGATTCGTGGTCGCGTCGGCGGCCTGCGGACTCGCCCCGGACCCGACCGTCCTCGTCCTGGCCCGGCTCACCCAGGGCGCCTTCGCGGCCCTCGTCGTCCCGCAGGGCTTCGGGATCCTGGCCGCCACCTGGCCGCGCGACCGGATCGGCCAGGCGTTCAGCCTGTTCGGCCCGGTGATGGGCCTGTCCGCCGTGAGCGGCCCGGTCCTGGCCGGACTCCTCGTCGACGCCGACCTCGCCGGACTCGGCTGGCGCCCGATGTTCCTGATCAACCTGCTGCTCGGCGGCGCCGCCCTGCTCGCCGCCGTACGGCTGCTGCCCCGCGACCCCGGCAGCCGCGACACGGTCGTCGACGGCCCCGGGTCCGCCCTGCTCGGCGGGGCGATGCTCTGCCTGCTGGGCGGGCTCATCGACGGCGCGGCCCGCGGCGCCCCGGCCGGGGGAGGTCCGGCCGAGGCGGGTCCGGCCGCCCGCCCGATCGCCCTCCTGCTGCTCGGCCTCGCGCTGGCCGCGGCCTTCTGGCACCGCCAGCGCACCGCAGCACACCCGCTCCTGCGGCCGTCGCTGCTGCGCCACCGCGGCTTCACCTCGGGCCTGCTGCTCGGCGTCGCCACCTTCGCCGCCGTCTCCGGCCTGCTCTACGCCGTCTCCCTCTACCTGCAACAGGGCCTCGGCCGCTCCCCCGCGGGCGCCGCACTCGGCCTGGTCCCGCTCTCCGCCGGGATCGTCGTCGCCTCGATCGCCTGCTACCGGCTGATCCACGCCTTCGGCCGCCGGCTCGTCACCACCGGCCTGCTGATCATCCTGGCGGGCTGCGCGGCCCTGCTCCTGCTCTGCGCGCTCGGCCGGACCGGCGCCTGGCAACTGGTCCTGCCGCTGTTCGTCGTCGGCGTCGGCATGGGCACCTGCTTCGGCACGGTCTACGACGTCACGATCGGCGACATCGCCCCCGAGGAGGCGGGCAGCGCGAGCGGCTCCCTCAACGCCGTGCAGCAACTCGCCAACGCGATCGGCGCGGCCGCCGTGACGACCGTCTACTTCCGGGCCGCCGAGCACGGCGAGACCCACGCCATGACGGTGAGCCTCACCGTGGTCGCCGCGGCGGTGGCCCTGTGCCTGCCGTTCGTACGCCTCCTGCCGCGCAGGGCTCCCGAGGAGCACGGCCACTGAGACCGGCGGCCGGGTCCCGGGAGAGGGCCCGTGAGGCGTACGAGGACCTGTCGGCTCAGGGCAGGAGGACCAGCCGCCCCCGCACCCCGCCCTCCGCCAGCCGGGCGTGCGCCTTGGCCGCGTCGGCCAGGGCGTACGTCTCCGCCACCCGGAGCGTCAGCGCCCCCTCGTCCACCAGTCGCGCCAGCTCCGCCAGCCGCGCCCCGTCGGCGCGCACCTCGACCACGCCGGTCCGCACGCCCCGCGCCGCGGCGGGCGCGGCCCCCGGAATCACCCCGGCGTAGGCTCCCCCGTCCCGCACCCATGCCAGGGCGGTACCGCCGAGCACCGCCGCGTCCAACACGGCGTCGAAGCCGGCCGCTTCGACCTCCCCGGCCGTGAAGTGCGCGGCGCCCAGGGACCGGACGAGTTCCGCGTCCTCCTCGCGGGCCAGCGCGGTCACCGACACCCCCCGCCGGGCGGCGAGTTGGACGGCGTAGCCGCCCACGGCGCCGGCCGCGCCCGTCACCAGCAGCGACTGCCCCGACGTCAACTCCAGCAGATCCAGGGCCTGTACGGCGGTCAGGCCGTTCAGCGGCAGGGTCGCGGCGGACACCGCGTCGGCCGTCGCGGGCGCCGCGGCCACCGCGTCCGCGCCGACGACGACGTACTCCGCGTGCGAACCCAGCGGCTCGGCCACACCGGGGGCGAGCGCCACCACCTCGTCGCCCACGCGCCACGCGGCGTCCGGGCCGACCGCGTCCACCGTCCCCGCGACGTCCCAGCCGAGGCCGATCGGACCGCCCGCGCCTCCGAACACACCGGACCGCACCGCCGCGTCGACCGGGTTCAGCGCGGCCGCCGCCACCTTGATCCGGACCTGTCCGGCACCCGGCTCGGGCACCTCGGTCTCCACGACCCGCACGGCCTCGGGACCGCCGAAGGACGTCACCACCACGGCACGCATCATCACAACTCTCCCCGCACTCCCGGAGTTTCCGGCTTCCCGGACCTCTCGGCTTCTCGGATCTCTCGGATTACTCGGATTACTCGGATTTCTCGGATCCGCGACCGGTGCGACGCCTTCGTGCCGCCCCCGTGCCGCTTCCGCAACCCTAGGAAGAGTTACTATCCATCGGGAAGTAGTTACCTGAAGGTGCCTACCGCACCCGGAGGAGAGCCATGGCGACCACGACAGCGGCCCAGCGACGCGAACAGGCGCGCTTCGAGTACGACGCCTTTCTGCGCAGCTGCCCCACCAACCAGCTCCTCGACCGCATCAGCGACAAGTGGGTCAGTCTCGTCGTCGCCGCGCTGGCCACCGGCCCCCTGCGCTACAGCGACCTCGCCCGCAAGATCGCCGGAGTGAGCCCCAAGATGCTCACGCAGACCCTGCGCTCACTGGAGCGCGACGGCATCCTCACCCGCACGGTCACCCCGTCCGTCCCGGTCCGGGTGGACTACGAACTCACCCCGCTGGGCAGCAGCCTCGCCCACCTGCTCACCGCGGTGAAGGCCTGGGCGGAGGCCCACTTCGACGAGGTCCACACGGCCCGGGAGCGCTACGACACCGAGAACGACGCCCCGAGCGCGCCCTAGACCCGCCCCTCCCGCAGCCGGGCGATCTGCTCCCCGCTGAAGTCCACCGTCCGCCGCATGTGCCCGATGATCAGGGCCAGTTCGGTGTTGTCCAAGCCGTCGAAGAGGGCACTCCAGCCGCCGGCCAGCCGGTTCCACATCTGCCCGAACTCGGCGATCCGCTCCGGCACGGTCGCCACCAGCACCCGCCGCCGGTCCCCCGCGTCCCGCTGCCGGACCACGTACCCGGCCTTCTCCAGCCGGTCCACCAGCCGGGTCGCCGACCCGGTCGTCAGGCCCGTCAACTCCGCGATCCGGCCCGTGGTCACCGGCCCGCCCTCGAGCGTGAGCAGGTTCAGGCACTGGAGATCGGTGGGATGCAGGCCGAGATGGTCGGCGACGGCCTGGTTGAACAGGGCGTACGAGGCCATGTAGCGACGGGAGACGGTGGACAGCTCGTCCAACAGCCGCGACCGCTCGTTCTCCGACCCGGACATGCCCGCTCCTCTTCACCTGCGCCGTGCAGAGATCGTACGACGCAGAGAGCGCGCCGCGACCGACCGGACCGGCCCGCCAGGCCGGTCGAGCGGTCGGAAGTAGTCCGACATACACGTATCTAGCAGGAAACCAGGCGATCCCCGTACCCCGAAGCGGGGCGCGCCCCCGTCCCAGGGGCGCGCCCCTCACTCAGAAGGAGTACGGGTCTCCCGTGTCCAGGACCAGCACCCGCTGCCGGTCGTTCGTCCGGTTGCGGTCCACCGTGCCACCGGCCCACACCGTGTCGAGCGCCAGCGTCACCTCCTGCGGCCGGCCGCGCAGCCGCAGCACCAGCGCGATCCGCTCGCCGAACCCGTCCGCGGCCAGCGCGCCCGTCCGGCACACCACCTCACGCACCCCCGTACGGGCGCACCCGCCCGGCAACCGCTGCCGGTCCACGAGCGGCGCCGACCACTTCAGCCGCACGGTCGCGTCCGGCACCGCGGACGGGCCGTGGTCGTACGGGGTCAGCCGTACGTCGAGCAGGCCGCCGCGCAGCGCCGCCGTCCCGTGGTACGCCAGGTCGGCCCGCGGCGCGCCCGCGGCACCCGCGAACGGCGTCGTCCCGCCGACGGCCGCCAGCGCCACCCCGCACACCACGAACCCCCGGGCGGCACGCACCCCGGGCGCCCCGCACGACCTCCGTACCCGCCGGTCCTCCCCGGTCCGCCGCGCTCCGCGCGCCCTGCGTGGTCTCCGCATGCCGACACCACTCCTCACTCCGCTCGCTCCACCCCGGTCGCGGGGGTGTCGCCTGGATGTATCCCACGCACCGCCGACGGCAGGCGCCCTCCAACAGGTGACGCCCCGGCCCCGGCCGCGCCGAGGGGCATGCCAAGCTGCCCGTATGCCGATCGTCCGCTCCGCCGCCCTGTTCGTCGCCGCCGCGTTCCTGGAGATCGGCGGCGCCTGGCTGATCTGGCAGGGGCTGCGGGAGCACCGCGGCTGGCTGTGGATCACCGGCGGCGTCCTCTCGCTCGGCGCGTACGGGTTCGTCGCCACCTTCCAGCCCGACGCCCACTTCGGGCGCATCCTCGCCGCGTACGGCGGGATCTTCGTCGCAGGTTCGATCCTGTGGGGCGTGGTCGCGGACGGCTTCCGCCCCGACCGCTGGGACCTGGTGGGCGCCGCGATCTGCCTGGCCGGCATGGCCGTGATCATGTGGGCGCCGAGGCACGGCGGCTGACCGCCCGCCCCTCGGAACGCCCGTCCGCCCGACCGCCCCCGTCGCCTACCCTGAGCGGGAACGACCGCCCGCGAGCCCGCGCCACCCGCAGGCCCACGAGCGGGCACCAGCCGCACCACCCACCGACCCGAGTCGTCCGCGGGCCCGAGCCGTCCGCACGCCCGAGGAGCAGCCCATGGCCACCGCCGCACCGTCCGCCGCCTCCCGCATCGCCGTAGTGACCGGTGCGAGCAGCGGAATCGGAGCCGCCACGGCCCGGCAGCTCGCCGCGGCCGGCTACCGCGTCGTCCTGACCGCCCGCCGCGCCGACCGCATCGAGGCGCTGGCGAAGGAGATCACCTCGGCCGGCCACTCCGCGACCGCCTACCAGCTCGACGTCACCGACCGCGCGGCCGTCGACGAGTTCGCGAGCGCCTTCAAGACCGTCGGCGTCCTGGTCAACAACGCGGGCGGCGCGCTCGGCGCGGACCCGGTCGCCACCGGCGACCCGGCGCAGTGGCGCACGATGTACGAGACGAACGTCCTGGGCACGCTGAACCTGACCCAGGCCCTGCTCCCCAAGCTCGACGCGAGCGGCGACGGCACGGTCGTGGTCGTCTCCTCCACCGCGGGCCACGGCACCTACGAGGGCGGCGCGGGCTATGTCGCCGCCAAGCACGGCGCCCACGTCCTCGCCGAGACCCTGCGCCTGGAGATCGTCGGCCGGCCGGTCAGGGTCATCGAGGTCGCGCCCGGCATGGTCAAGACCGACGAGTTCGCGCTGACCCGCTTCGACGGCGACGAGGAGAAGGCGGCGAAGGTCTACGCGGGCGTCGCCGAGCCACTGACCGCCGACGACGTCGCGGACACCATCACCTGGGCGGTGACCCGCCCGGCCCACGTCAACATCGACCTGCTGGTCGTCCGCCCGCGGGCCCAGGCGTCCAACACGAAGGTCCACCGGGAGCTGTGACGGTGGACGCCGAGAGCCGGCCGGACCAGGCGTCCGACGACGCCGCCCGGGACGCCGAGCAGCGCCGCCTCGCGCAGGAGACCAAGGACGAACGCCGGGTCTGGATCTTCCTGGCGTACTTCCTCTTCGGCATCCACATCGTCGCGTTCGTGATGATCTACGCGGTGCGCCACGCGAAGTGAGCCTCAGGGCTTCGAGCAGTCCGGGTCGTCGACGATCACCGCGTTGGCCGGGATGATCACGACATCGTCGTCGTCCTCCTGCACGAACCGGGTGGTGGCGTACGCCCGCCTGCCGGCCCCGACGCACTTGGTGGCGAGGTTGCCGAAGCCGTCCGGGAAGTTGTACACCTCGGCCGGGCTGTCCTCCCCGGCCCGTCCGGCCACCGGGGCGTCGGCCTTGCCCCGCTCCTGGTAGTGCTCCCTGGAGCAGCCGCCCAGCAGCACGACGAGCAGCAGCGCGCCGCAGCCGGCGACGGCCCGCCCGGGGCGCCGGCTCAGGAGGCGCACGTCTTGTCCGCCACGATCTGCACGTTCGACGGGCCGCTGGCGTTGGTCGTGACATAGGCACGGAAGCCGTGCCCCACGCACTTGGTGGCGAGGTTGCCGAAGCCGTCCGGCATGTTGAAGACCTCGGCGGGGGTGTCGTCGCCCGCCTTGCCCTTCACCGGGGCGTCCCCCTTGCCCCGCTGGTCGT
This sequence comes from Streptomyces sp. NPDC001443, assembly GCF_053597355.1. Taxonomy (NCBI): domain Bacteria; kingdom Bacillati; phylum Actinomycetota; class Actinomycetes; order Kitasatosporales; family Streptomycetaceae; genus Streptomyces; species Streptomyces sp. NPDC001443. The sequence goes on along the minus strand of NZ_JBSFIA010000018.1, from coordinate 5,004 downwards.
CGTAACTCTGCGAGCAGCCCGCGAGCACGACCCCCGCGGCCAGCACCAGACCGGCGACCCCGCCCACAACACGTATGCGCTGACGCCTCATCGTGATTACCCCCGTATCGATGCGTCGGACCTGCGGTCGGACCTGTGGTCGGACCCGCAGTGAAAGACAGGTCCGACACCGCCTCCGGTTCCCCGGCCCAAACGGCTCGCATCACCCGGAGGGATGAACCAGCTCGATCACCCGCATGGCGTCCGAACTCGCGACCTAGGCTCACGCCACACCATCAACACGACGGCCCTCGTCCGGGCGGCATCCCGGGCGAGGGCCTGACCAGCACGGAAGTGGAGCTTCCCTGTGGCCGATTGTGAGCCTAACGCGCGACGGTTCATGGATCTCACGGTCCCCGAGTACGCGTACATGTTCGGTTTCCTGCAGGCTGACGGGCATCTGCACCAAGGCCCGGGGCAGAAAGGCCGCCTGGCCGTCGAGATCACTGTCCGAGACATCGAGGTCCTGCGCAGGTTCCAGCAGTTGACGCCCTACAACAGCAGCATCACCGAGCGCACCAGGTCCACCAACTTCGCCGGTATCCATCACTCGGCGGTCTGGACTCTCTGCTCCCTCGAAGCCCGAACACGGCTCAACGACCTCGGCCTGCCCTACGGACGCAAGTCCAGGAACGTCGCGCCGCCACGTGATCAGTTCTCGCATCGCGACTACATGCGAGGCCTCATCGACGCGGACGGTTCGGTCGGCTACACCAGCCGGGGACTTCCTTTCATCTCCCTGACGACGCAGAGCACCGCCATCGGCGCCTACATGTGCTTCTACGCCGGGAAAATCACAGAGGCCGAGCGCAGCCTCAAACGCAACGCCCGTGACGGCATCTACAACATCCTCTACACGGCGGATAACGCCCAAACACTGGCAGCACACCTCTACTACAAGGGTTGCCTGTCCCTGGATCGGAAGCAGAAAGCGGCCGACTCGCTGGCCGCTTGGATCCGCCCGGCCGGCATGAAGACTGCCCCCGACCGCCGACGCTGGAGCGAGTGGGAAGACCGGGTGCTACTCAAGCTGAACAACGACGCAACAGCAGCCAGAGAGCTCGACCGAACCGAGAAGAGCTGCTACATCCGCCTGTGGCGCTTGCGTACCGGGCAAGTTCCCATGCCGAACGACCAGTAGTCGGCTGTGCGAGGTTCCTGAACACCTTCGTCCGGGAACCTCGCACATCAGCCCTTCACACAGATGAACTGCTTCAGCTTCGCCACGACCTCCACGAGGTCGCGCTGCTGGTCCATCACCTGCTCGATCGGCTTGTACGCGCCCGGGATCTCGTCCACGACACCGGAGTCCTTGCGGCACTCCACACCCCGCGTCTGCTCCTCCAGATCCTTGGTCGAGAAACGGCGCTTGGCCGCATTGCGGCTCATCCGCCGACCGGCCCCGTGCGAGGCCGAGTTGAAGGCCTTCTCGTTACCGAGGCCCTTCACGATGTACGAGCTGGTTCCCATCGAGCCCGGGATGATCCCGTACTCACCCGAGCCCGCCCGGATCGCGCCCTTCCGGGTGACCAGAAGGTCCATGCCTTCGTACCGCTCCTCTGCCACATAGTTGTGGTGGCACGAGATCTCCGGCTCAAAAGTCACCTTCGCCTTCCGGAACTCCTTCGAGACCACGTCCTTGAGGAGCGCCATCATGAGCGTGCGGTTGTACTTCGCGTACTCCTGCGCCCAGAACAGGTCGTTGCGGTAGGCCGCCATCTGCGGGGTGTCGGAGACGAAGACAGCAAGATCACGGTCGACCAGACCCTGATTGTGCGGAAGCTTCTGTGCGACACCGATGTGATATTCGGCCAGCTCCTTGCCGATGTTCCGGGACCCGGAGTGGAGCGTAAGCCACACCGCCCCCTCGGAATCGAGCAAAAGTTCGATGTAGTGATTCCCCGCGCCGAGCGTTCCCATCTGCTTCGTGGCGCGTTCCTGGCGGAACTTGACCGCATCCGCGATCCCGTCGAACCGGCCCCAGAAGTCGTCCCAGCCCGCGGTCGCCAGGCCGTGGAAGCCGCCCGGGTCGACGGGGTCGTCGTGCATGCCGCGCCCCACCGGGATCGCCTGCTCGATCTTCGAACGCAGCCGGGACAGGTCGCCGGGCAGGTCGTTCTCCGTCAGCGAGGTCCTGACCGCCGACATCCCGCAGCCGATGTCGACACCCACCGCCGCGGGGCAGACCGCACCCTGCATGGCGATGACCGAGCCGACCGTCGCACCCTTGCCGAAGTGCACGTCCGGCATCACGGCCAGGCCCTTGATCCAGGGCAGGGTCGCGACGTTCTGGAGCTGGCGCATGGCCACGTCCTCGACCGCCGCGGGGTCGGCCCACATACGGATCGGAACCTGCGCGCCCGGCATCTCCACGTACGACATATCGTCCTCATTCCCCCGGAAACAAAAGAAAAGCCTGAAAACGCAAAACCGGCGCCAAGGTCGACGTATGGGACAACGGACCGGCGTCCACGGCAGTGCGTGCGATACACATTGTCTCCAGGGACCGCCCCCGTGCGGCAAGCGAATAACCAGCGGGGACACTGGCAGGCCCGGGACAGTTCCCGGGACCGACACCCACCGAGAAACCGTCGAAGGGAGCCTCACCGTGCAGCGGAAGGCATACGTACCCGGCGTCGCCGCGCTCCTCGCGGCACTGCTGGCCGGCTGCACCGGTAGCTCCGGCGAGGGCGACACCACCGACAACTCCAATCCCGGGGAGGCCGGCGCGGTGACCGCCGCGGCCCAGCCCGGCAAGTACCGCACGCTCCCCGAGCCGTGCGGCGCGGTCGGCCACGGCACCCTCGACTCCCTGCTCCCCGGCATCGCGCAGCTCACGGACGAGACGCAGCGGGACACCGCCTACCAGGGCCAGGCGACACTGACGTACGACAACGACCGCAAGGTCGGCTGCCGTTGGAAGATCGACTCCCCGGACGCGACCGACCACCTCTTCGTCGACTTCGAGCGGGTGGTGTCGTACGACAACGCGGTGAGCGACGACAGCCAGGCCGAGCAGCTCTTCGCGACGAAGGTGACGGCGGCCGACCTTCCGGCTCCGGCCGCCTCCAGTTCCGGGAGCGCCCCGGCCGGGGCGGCCGGCGGGTCCGCCGACCCGAGCGCGAACGCGACTTCGGCGCCGTCCTCGTCGCCCTCGTCGCCCTCATCGTCTCCCTCGTCCTCCTCGTCCTCCTCGTCCTCCTCGTCCTCGGTGTCGCCCTCGGGCACCTCCTCGCCGTCCGCCTCGTCCACCGTCGCTCCGGCCGACCTCCAGCCCCGGGTTCTCGACGATCTCGGCGACGAGGCGTATCTCGACGACGCGCTCAGCAGCTCCGGTTCGACGGCCAAACAGCGCACGGTGACTGTGGCGTTCCGCACGTCGAACGTCATCGTGACGGTCGTGTACGAGGAGCAGCCGGCGATGGTCGGGATCGTGCCGGACAGCGCGGAAATGCAGGACAGGGCCCGGAAACTGGCCTCGCAGCTCGCCGACTCACTGCCCGGCTGAGGCCACTTCGGGGCTCGCCCGGTCCGGTCCGCAAAGCGGACGAAGCACGACCGGGCCGCTTCCTCACCGCGTACCGTGGCCCCTCGGACCCGATCCGACCGCAGGAACCACGAGCGTCATGAGTGAAGGAACCATGCAGCGACGAGCCCAGCGAGACGGCCAGTACGAGCAGCGAGTCCGGCGAGCGAAGCACCTTCGCCGTGCCCTTGTGGGTGCGGCGGCGGTCCCCGTGATCCTGGTCGCGGCGGGCTGCTCCTCGGACTCCGGCGCCGACTCCGGATCCGCTTCCGCCTCCGGTGACAGCACGCAGCAGGGCTCCGGGGGCGGCACGAACCCCTCGGTGAGCGCGTCCCCGACGATCCAGGCGGCGGCGTTCCAGAAGCTGCCGAAGGCGTGCGGGGTGCTGTCGACGAAGACCCTGACCGAACTGGTGCCCAAGGGTGTGAAGTCGGCCAAGGAGGGCACTTCGGACGACGCGACGTCGCGGGCCAGCTGTTCCTGGGACAGCCTGGAGAACAAGGGCGTGAAGGGTTCGCAGTTCCGCTGGCTGAACGTCTCCCTGTTGCGCTTCGACTCCGACGCAGCGCGCGGCAGCGGCGAGAAGCAGGCGCAGGCGTTCTACGCCAAGCAGGTGCAGGACGCCCGCGCGGTGCCGGAGGCGAAGAACGCGACGGCGCAGCCGCTGGCCGGCACGGGTGACGAGGCGACGACCGTGCGCTACGACCTGAAGAAGAAGGAAGGCGCCTTCAAGCAGCAGACGGTCGTGGCCCGGGTGGCGAACGTGGTCGTGACGCTGGACTACAACGGCGCGGGCCTGGCCGGCGAGAAGACCCCGAACGCCGACGACCTGGTGAAGGCCGCGCAGAAGGCGGCGAAGGAGGCGACGGTGGCCGTGGCGTCGGCGAACGGCGTCGACACCGGCTCCGGCTCCGGCTCCGGCTCCGACGGCAAGACGGGCGGTGATGCGGGCACGACAAGTCCGTCGCCGTCGAAGTCGGCATCGAAGGCGGCCTCGCCGTCGGCGTCGGCGTCCAAGGCCGCGAGCGCGTCCCCGTCCACGTCAGCGTCGAAGAAGAGCTGACTGTCACACTCGACGGTCAAATCCGCGCTCGTTCAGGCATTTTGTGGAAGCCCGGCTCATTCGGAACCGGGCTCCTGGCCTACCGGCAACGCGTCCGCCGTACACATGTGCCACTCTGTTGCGCGCAACAACACGCAAGGGGAGGAGTACGGGTGGCCGCGCCAATCCAGCTGACTCGGATGCACCGCGTTCTCATAGGCGTGGTCGTGACGGGCGCCTTGATCATCGCCGGTATCGGCTTCGCCGGTTCGTACGCGGCCGTGCGCGAGCTGGCGATCAAGAAGGGCTTCGGGAACTTCTCCTACGTCTTCCCGATCGGCATCGACGCGGGCATCTGTGTCCTGCTCGCCCTCGACCTGCTGCTGACCTGGATCCG